>RYWP01000023.1 GCA_003979135.1 Alistipes sp. | reverse complement strand
GCGCTACACCACGCTGCATGCCAAACCGCTGACGCTCGACGTAACGCCCGACGCCTCGGGCAATGACGGCGCACCGGTCGTGCAGGGCCGCGGCATGTCGAAAGAGGAGGTGCGGCTGCTGGGGCAAGATATCCGGTTCATCAAACTCGGCAATGCCCGACTGCGTACCGACCGCCGACCGTTCCTGTTCGGCACGGCCTACTGGCTGCTGCTGACGGCAATTCTGCTGGCGTTCGGCAGTGTCTATGTCGCCCTGCGGCGACGCATCCGCGAGATGCAGAACGTCGCCCTCGTACGCGGCAAACGCGCCAACAAGGTCGCTATCCAACGATTCCGCGCAGCGAAACGCTACATGGAGGAACAGAACCGCCACGCATTCTACGAGGAGATGCTCCGCGCGCTGTGGGGCTACATGAGCGACAAGTTCAATATTCCCGTAGCCAATCTGACCAAAGAAAACGTCCGCGAAGAACTGCACAAGCGCGGCATTTCGGCCGAACAGTCGCAACGCTTCACAGCCATCGTGACCCAATGCGACGAAGCGCAATATTCGCCCGTTGCCACGGCACAGATGAGCGACGTCTATGCCGAAGGGGTGGACTTTATTTCACGGATCGAATCGGCGATAAAACGTTAGGAATCATGAAAAAGACAATGATAATCGGTCTGCTGCTATTCGCGGGATGGATGCTTACGGCACCGGTCTCGGCTCAGGAGGCGCAACCCGCCGAAGCGCAGCCAACAACGACAGAGCAATCGACATCAGAATCTGCGGAAGCTACCGACGCACAAACGAACCTCGCGGAAGAGGCACCCGACCGATTGTGGGACGCAGCAAGCACGGCCTACATCAACGGCGATTATGCAAAAGCCGTAAAAGCCTACGAACAATTGGTTGCCCGCGAATTGAGTTCGGCCAAACTCTACTACAATCTGGCCAATGCCTATTTCAAGGAGGAGCAGTTGAGCCGTTCGATTCTTTTCTATCGGCGGGCCCTGCGGCTCGACCCAGGCAATGCCGATGCGCGCTACAATCTGAGCGTCGCCGAAGCCCGCACGAAAGACAACATCGAACGGATTCCCGAATTTTTCCTCACGGAATGGTTCCGGAGCATCCGACGGACGATGGGCTGCACCGGATGGAGCATCCTGTCGCTTATAGCACTGGCCTGCGGATTGGGGCTCGGATTGCTCTATCTGCTGTCTCAACGGCTCACGCTACGCAAAACAGGATTCTACGGATCCCTTGCAGCAGCCGTGGTATTCGTACTGACGACCGGATTCGCAATGGGCGAACGACACACCATGCTCGACCGCTCGGAAGCAGTGGTGATGTCTTCGTCGGCAGCCATCAAAAGCGCCCCCGACCGCTCGGCAACCGACCTGTTCATCCTGCATGAGGGAACGACGGTACGCATCACCGATGAACTCGACCGCTGGTGCGAGGTGACGATCGCCGACGGCAAGAAAGGCTGGGTGGAACGTTCGAAGATAGAGACGATCTGATGTCGAGGCTGTTACAGGATGTGGTCGGCGAGCTGTCGAAACTCCCGGGAATCGGCCGCCGCACGGCGCTGCGACTGGCCATCCATCTGCTGCGCATGGAACCCGAATCGGTCGCCGACATGACCAGCAGCATTGACCGTTTCCGCAAGGAGGTGAAATACTGCTCGGTGTGCAACAACCTGTCGGACGAGGAGGTTTGCCCTATCTGCGCCGACCGCGAACGCGACCGCACGACGATCTGTGTGGTGGAACAGGTCGCCGATGTGTTGTCGATCGAGAACACGCATCAATACAAGGGACTCTACCACGTGCTGGGCGGGGTTATTTCGCCGATGCAAGGCATCTCGCCCTCAGATCTGAAAATCGACCTGCTGACCGACCGCATCGCCCGCGGAGACGTAAACGAAGTGATATTGGCCATCTCGACCTCGGTCGAGGGCGAAACAACGCTGTTCTATCTGATGAACCGACTGCGCACATTCGAGGGACTGAAAATCACCTCTATCGCGCGCGGCATCGGATTCGGCGATGAACTGGAATACGTGGATGAACTGACCATCACCCACGCGCTGCGCAACCGACGCGAAATCGAATGACACGAAACGAACATAAAGAACATCGATTATGGAATTTCTGACCAACGAAAAACTGACCATCGTCGGCGCCGCCGGCATGATCGGTTCGAACATGGCGCAGACCGCACTGATGATGCGTCTGACGCCGAACATCTGTCTTTACGACCCCTTTGGGCCGGCGCTGGAAGGCGTGGCCGAGGAGCTGTATCACTGCGCATTCGAACACGCGAACATCACGTGGACGACCGACATCGCCGAAGCGCTGACAGGTGCTTCCTACGTCGTATCGTCGGGCGGTGCGGCCCGCAAGGCCGGCATGACCCGCGAAGACCTGCTGAAAGGCAATACGCAGATAGCCAAAGAACTGGGTGAGAACATCCGGAATTACTGCCCCGATGTGAAGCACGTCGTCATCGTTTTCAACCCAGCCGACATCACGGGCCTCGTGACGCTGATTCACGCCGGCATCGAGCCCTCGCGCCTCTCGACCCTTGCGGCACTCGACTCGACCCGCCTGCGCTCCGAACTGGCCCGCTATTTCGGGATTCCGGCAGACAAGATCACCAACTGCCGCACCTACGGCGGTCACGGCGAACAGATGGCCGTATTCGCATCGACGACCCTCGTCGACGGCAAACCGCTGTCGGAACTGATCGACACGAAGATGCCGGTGGAGGACTGGCACGCGCTGCAACAACGGGTCATTCAAGGCGGCAAACACATCATCGACCTTCGCGGACGCTCGTCGTTCCAGAGTCCGGCCTATCTGTCGATTTGCATGATCGCGGCCGCGATGGGCGGCAAGCCGTTCACCTATCCGGCGGGCGTATTCCTCCACAACGAAGAATATCAACACATTCTGATGGCGATGGAGAGCGAAATCACGGCCGACGGCGTTCATTACAAGGATGTGCACGGCACCTCCGAAGAACACGCGAAACTGATGGAAAGCTACAAACACCTATGCACGCTGCGCGATGAAGTGATCGCAATGGACATCATCCCGCCCATCGACGAGTGGAAGAAACTGAATCCGCATTTGGATTAGACACATCAAGAGGCAACGACTCTGCAAACATTTTCCCGAAAAAAATCGCGAGCCGCCCAACAGCCTCCCCATAAAAATCCCGCGACCGAATCGCGGGATTTTTTCATCCGAAGCCGGTCGCAACACGTTCGGCTACGGCATAAATTTTTGAGGACGACAATTATTCCGTCATCGGATACTGCGCCTACTCCGGCCGGGCCTGAAGCACGGCACGCAATTCACCGTCAGCAAGCAACAACAGCATCGGCCCGTCCATATCGTAATGGTCGGCGGCCTCCAATGCCGCGGCGAATACCCGCTCGGTATCTTCTCCCGAAGGACATGCCATCAAAGTCGCAGCCAACGGCCCGATTTTCAATGCCCTTTCCGCATCTGTCGTATAAGGCCCCGTCAATCGGTTGCAACTCCCGAGGCCCGAAAACGTCCCGTCCGCGGCGAACCGCACGGTAAACTGCTCTCCTTCGGTCCGGACATTCCGTCCGCCCAACTGAATCAACTGCCACTCGGTACCGACCAACGGTCGTCGGGTCTGCTTCTGGTAGGAACGACACGCACAACACCCGCAAAACATTGCAGCAACAGCAGCAATAGCCGCCAATCCGAAAAGATTTTTTCTAATTCTGCTCATTTTTCGTTATCTTTAACTTCGCCGAAAATACTCCGCCTACTGCATACGTCGGGAGCGAGAATAAGACTCCGAATAGCGACATATGCTATCGCGCTGATAAAAAATTGCTTCTGCACCCGACTTTTCGTATCTTTGGTGGTCTTAAAATTCATTCCGCTATGAAACACATCATCGCATCGCCCGCCGCACCGGCTGCCGTCGGGCCCTATTCGCAAGCCATCGAGGCGAACGGAACGCTCTACTTGTCGGGCCAACTGCCCATCGACGGCGCAACCGGCGCAATGCCCGAAAGCATCGAAGCACAAACCCGTCAATCGCTCACGAACATCGGCCACATCCTACATGAAGCAGGCTATGATTTCACGCATGTCGTAAAAACTACCGTACTGCTGCAACACATCACCGATTTCGCAGCCATGAACAAGGTCTATGCCGAATTTTTCACGGCTGAAATGCCGGCACGCATCTGCTTCGAGGTAGCAGCCCTTCCCAAAGGGGCATTAGTCGAAATCGACGCGATAGCCGTGAAATAACCGCCATACGGAATCTCGCCGCAATGCCGTCGTACGATTGTACGGCGGCATTTTTTCGAATCCGCCGGAACTGCGCACAATCGAAAATCCGTCGGGCCGGACGAAAAGTCCGCCCAACCTAAAGATTCTTCCGACGGATATGCTCCAACATATCGTCGGTCATGCGCGACAAATCCCACTCGGGCTTCCAACCCCACTCCTCGCGCGCACAAGTGTCGTCCAACGAATCGGGCCAACTCTCGGCAATCTCTTTCTTAACAGGATCGATATCGTAATCCATCATGAACCAAGGAATGCGCTTTTTGATTTCGGCATAGATGATTTCGGGCGTGAAACTCATCGATGCCAGATTGAAGCTGTTGCGGTGACGAAGTTTCGCAGGGTCGGCCTCCATCAACTCGACGCACGCACGCAACGCATCGGGCATGTAAATCATATCCATGTAGACGTCCGCCGGCACCGGACAGGTGAACCGGCCCGACTTGACCGCCTCATAATAGATTTCGACGGCATAGTCGGTCGTACCGCCACCGGGCAGGGTGACATTGGAAATGATGCCCGGGAAACGCACAGAACGGGTGTCGACACCATATTTATGGTGGTAATAATTACTGAGCAATTCGCCCGTGACTTTGCAGACACCATAGATGGTCGTCGGCTGCATGATGGTATCCTGCGGGGTTTTCTCTTTGGGCGACGTCGGACCGAACGCACCGATGGAACTCGGCGTGAACAATGCGCAATGATGCTGACGGGCCACCTCGAGCGAATTGTTGAGCGCACCCATATTGACGTTCCAAGCCATCTGGGGATTGCGCTCGCCGACCGCCGAAAGCAACGCCACCAGGTTGAATATCGTATCGATCCGATGACGGGCGACGACCGAAGCCATCGCCGTAGCATCCAACGCATTGAGGACTTCGAACGGGCCCGATTCGCCGAGCGACTTGCATTCGCGCATATCGGTCGCAACGACATGCGCATCGCCGTAAATTTTACGGAGGTAAACTGTCAGTTCGGAACCGATCTGGCCGCCGGCACCTACAATGAGGATTCGTTTCATAGGGTTGAAGTTGTGAATTCGAAAGTAAAGATAGAAAATAATCGGGAAAAATGCGCAAAATTTTGGTCAATTCATTTTTCTTGCGTACTTTTGCACCGCAAAACAAGGGAATTGCTGTTGTAGCTCAGTGGTAGAGCACTTCCTTGGTAAGGAAGAGGTCACGAGTTCAAGCCTCGTCAACAGCTCTCGAATTTTCCAAGAGGTTATCTTTCGAGGATAACCTCTTTTTTCGTTTTCGCACCGCATTTCTTCAGTAAAAATTTCGGTTTTCGGAAAATACGGACTATATTTACAAGTAGTTATCCGTTTTGTTCGATTCACCCGATTCGATCTGACCGAAATATCAACTTATGGCGGGATTCTGGAGCAGAGAAAAAAACGACTCGCAAACATTGGCGGACTTGATTCGCGGATTGCAACACTCGGTAAATGCCGCGATGGAGATGGTCGAGACCCGCAATGTCGAACTGCTGGGCCGCTAATTCGCAGAAGACGGCAGGCCGCTGACCAAACGACTCGACATCGACGACCGAACATCCGTAGAAAGGCCGATCATCTCGATCGTAAATCCCTCGACAATCAATATCAAAGAGGTCGACATGGATTTTCCGTCCAGATCAAATCCTCGGATCTGCGATGCAAGAAGCCGCAAGGAGGTTTTCAGGCCGGAGACACGGAAGCGGAATTCGACAACCGGCTGAAACGTTCGAGTCTCGAAGTAAGTTTCGGCGGCCCGAATGAAGATTCGCGCATGCACATGCACCTCAAATTCGAATCGAAACCCATACCCGAAGGACTTTCGCGCATCATCGACGAATACAATAAAACCATCATGCCTTTCACGGTTGTGGATGAAACCCAAGAATAAAGAGACCACTACTTAACCTCCGAATACTATGGCAAACGAAAAGAACAACGGCGTGGAGAACAAATTCTCCGGCCTGCCCATTGCCGAACTGATTGCCGCTCCGCTGACTGCGGCATACGATTCGCAAAAGAAACTGGCCCAATCGGCATTCGAGTTCATGACCGAAATCGGATTCAATCCGACGAAAGGAAACGCCCACGCCCCGGTTACTGACATTCAACCTGCAACGTCCGGTAGAGGGGGCCGATCGACCGATGAATATTCAGGTACAAGCCCCGTTCCTCGGATTGGTACCGCTACCGGCCCTGCAGATCGACGACGTGCAGATCGACTTCCAGATGGAGGTCACGACGACCGAAACGAGCAAGGCTACCACGAACAAAGAGCTGAATACGAATGTGAACAGCAATTTCCGTTTCAGATGTTTCTCCAAAGGCTCGGTCAGCGTGAACAGCAAGGTCTCCTCCTCGCGCGAAAACACCCGTTCAACCAACCAGACGGCCAAATACCAAGTTCACGTCTCGGCGCGCCAGCAACCGCCGACCGAGGGAATGAGCAAACTGATGGACATCATGGCTTCGTGCATCGAACCGCTCAAGATATCGGGCAGCACTCCGACCCCCGATCCCCAAAGTTAACGAAAGGAGGGGATTTCATCACCTCCTTAAAACACCCTCCCGTCAGCCATGTATCTATCGCAATACCTTTGGGGATTGAAAAGCGGAGATGTCATCGATCCGGATATCATCGAAACGTTGACAGGCACACTGTTCACTCAACCCGACCCACGATTTCCTGCACTCACTTACAGTTCCGTATCTTTCCCCAAATACCAATATTCCTATGTAAGATGGGCTTACAAAGGGATGTGTTTCGGCATCATGAAACCGACTTACGAACTGTTGAGCACCCAATTTTCGGGATGCCACTTGGCGCGATTCACGGATAGCGGCACGTTGTACGGTTGCCACATACATTGCGAAAAAGGAGTACCCGGAGACCAACGGGCGACATGGAACAACTATGTACGAGCATTGGAAAAACAAAGTATCACGATTTTTCAGCCGAATTACCGATTGCGAGAAGCCCACGAACGCGACGGAAGCAAGGCGGTCGACCTGTGGGGCATCATCACGCCCGACCGCCGGTGTTATTCCGTTCTGGTAGAGCTACTCGGAAACGATCCCACCTACCCGGCTCCGTATTTTTACAACAGCCGAGAAATGAAAAGGCCCACAGCACGACTCGTTGAGATCAAATCGGAACACCCCAAACCGGCCCACGATCTTTTCATCCATTAACACCTTTTTTACGAAATCTCCAACGGCACCGGATGATCCCATCCGACAGCCAAACAGCAAACCAAAGCAATAACCTTGAAATCGGCGGAATGTTTTGTAATTTCCGCGAATATGTCTATTTTTGTACCGACATACTGATTACACGGAAAGTGTAGCTTGTTCTCGTAGAGAAATCTGGTAAATTTCATGCGATGGGAATCAGCGAACATCTTACCGCGTCGTATACTCTGCGTTCTGTAGGGTATGGGCGTGGAGTTGTAGCTTGTTTTATCGCAAGGCATACCAGAGCCTCTCTACAAAAATAAGTTTTCGGCACCACGCTTTCTGTTTTTTATTCTAAAAACGTATTTCGATCTGTCGTACAGGTGCCGGAACGACGACCCAAAACTTATTCATTTATGAAAAAGCTGTTTTTCTGTGCAGCCGCCCTGCTTGCGGCCATTTCGTTCTCGGCATGCTCCGACAACGACGAAACCAATCTGCCCGCCACACCGGCCAGCCTTGCCGGAACATGGCAAATCACCCACAACGAAGGCTGGGAAACGTACGACGGCGAAAAAGAGACCTATTCGGAAAAATATCCCGACGAAGACGGATTCTATTGGACCCTTGCATTTAACAAAAATGGGAAATGCGTATCCACCGAATACGAAAATGGAAAAGTCGTCTATACATCCGACTACACTTATACAATTTCGGGCAGCACGCTGACGCTAAAATACAGCGGATACAGCGACGAGGATAGTTATCAAATAAGAAACTGACCGAATCGCAACTCGTGCTGTTCAACAGCGGAAAAGACGAAGAGTCCGCGTGGGAAACCACCGAGACCTACAAACGCATCAAATAAGCGCGCGAAGCGCTACGATTCGTTCGTGAAAGAAGTCGAGCAAAGGGCCCGCAATGCGACAAGGCTCTTTGCCCGATTTTTTGATGCGGCTACCCGCTCATGAAAGAGCGAGAAATGTCCGCCGAACTATTTCTCCGTAGAAAACAACAACTTCATTTCGCTCTCGAAGTTGGGCGTCAGAATGCCTTTGCCCGTTGCAGCGACAAGTTCTTCGCGGCTCCAAAACCGTCCGCCGGCCAACTCGGCACTGGGCGTAACAGATCCGTCCCAAACCGTCCGGTGCACGTAGACCAACTCCCGCTCACGCTCCGACTGGAACGGATAAACGGCAATACGCACGGACCGGAAATCCACGATACCCAACTCCTCGCGCGCTTCGCGCCACAAAGCCTCCTCGACCGATTCGCCGAAATCGACGTGCCCGCCGACCGCCGTATCCCACCGCCCGGGCTGGATGTCCTTCCAATCGGGCCGCTGTTGCAAATAGAGTTCGCCCCGCGCATTGAACACGTGGAGATGCACCACAGGATGCAATAACATCGACCCGCCGTGGCATTCGCCGCGCGTAGCGGAACCGATGACACGGCCATCGGGTGCCACGACCGGAAAAAGTTCTTCGAAATTATCGTACGGCATGGATTATTCCGTTTCGGGAAACGACCGGGACTGCGTATCAGGCTGGAATTCTTCGACGCGCAATGAATCCACCTCTAGCGACGACTCAACCGATGAAACGGAATCCGCAACGGACTGCGGCGCAACCACGTCCCCGCCCGAAGCCATCCCGATGCGCTGCGATTCGGTCCGCGGCATCGGAACTTCATAGCCCAAATCGTGCATCCACTCGACTGTCTGCCTGTCGACGGGATCGTTGCGATCCACCCACCGGCGCGACTCGACCAGTTGTTTCTTGTAAGCCTCGATGCGCTGCATGATAGGGAAATCGGGCTGTGCAAGCTGCGAACGCGCCGCGCGTTCCGACGGCCGAATCCGGCGGTCGAACACCTCGCTCTTAGTCGGACGCCGCGCTCCCTCCCAATGGAACCCTTTCAGATAGAACGACTGGTCATCGGGCACCTGAAACTCGGGAAAAATGGGATAGAATTTGTAATCGGGATTAGCCCGCCACGTCATCTGCGTCAACTCCTTGTTTTCGAAATAGAACGACAGGTCGCCGCTCTCGATGACCACCATCGTCGTAACCACGGGCGGTTCGCCGTCGGTCATATAATAGATCGTCTGCGCATTGCCGTTCACGTCGTTACGGAAAATCTGGTTGTCGCGGAAATAGGCTGTCATCGACTTGCCCGTAATCTGGTTGTAGTAGACCGTATCCAATTCGCTCGACATGACGGGATTGCCGAAGAATTTCGCCCGTTCGATCTGCTGCCGCGCGGTGTAGACCGTCACGCTGTCGGATGTAATCTGATTGTTCCCATGCCACAAAACGGGGTCGATATAAAAATGCAGGGTCGAATCGGTGCTGACACCGGTAATCGAATCGCAAACCACCTGAAAATCGGCGCGATAAATCTTTACGTTACGAAAACCCTTCATCAACCGGTAGATGCTGTCGGGCTGCATTTGCGACAACGTATCGGGCTGCGACAATGCCGCACGCTGGGCCTGCAACAACGAATCGAGCACCCGTCCGGACAACGAGTCCAACTCCACGCCGACCTGCTCCGACAACGAATCGAGCCGCGCCAAGACAATGGAATCGACTTTGCCGAACGCAATTCCCTTGCGGGCTGCACGGGCACGACGGGCATCGAGTTTCAACAAGGCTTTCTGCCGACGTACTTCGGCACGGCGTTCTTCACGCGCTTTCTGCGCATCCAACTTGATGGTATTCTTCGCTTTGCGTCGGGCGGCAATGGTATCCAACTTCACCTTTTTGGCAACTGCCGCAGCGGCTTTGCGGGCCGCCGTGGCCTTACGTTTCTGTTCTTTGAGATAGACCTTGCGGGCCTCACCGGTCAATGTATCGAGCGGGTCGACCGGCCGTAACGTATCGGGACGTTCCGCCTGCGGAACCGAATCGACAACTGGACGAGGCTCAAAATCAGCCGGGCTGTCGGGGACATCGGTCGATACCTCGGAGTCCACCTCGTTCATCGAGGGACTGCCCGTCCCGTCAATATCGCCGGACGCAACCTCCGCAGCCTGCACCCGAGCTAACGAATCGGCGACAGTAGCAGCCCGCGCACGACGCGCTTCTTCAAGCCGGTTGACGGTGAAGAGGAACATCGAATCGGAACGCATGAAAACCGTATCGCCCTGCGATGTATCGTAACTGACAACCACAGGCCGACGGGTCAGAAAAGCGTTACCCGGGTCTTTCCGATACTCGCCGTAATCGCCGAACGCCAACACCTTGTGCTCCGTGTCGTCGAGCTGCAAATCGTGACGCAACACGACATGGTTCCGCGGCCGGAAATAATCGATACTGTCGCTCCACATCTCCTGCTTCTCGGTCAACAGATACCCGTTGCGTGTGACGAAATAGACCGTATCGGCATTCCGATAGACCCCGCGATCGGCATAAAGGTAGTCACCCGCATGGCTCCAGATGTTCGTGCGGTCGAAAAAATAGGCGTTGTCGGTCGCAAGGTCGTAGACCACCGAATCGCCTTTGAGCGCATACTCCTCGTTACGCATCTGCACCTCGTCGACGCCGGCCACCAGCTTGTCGTCGCCCAGATAGTAGCCGCGCTGCGATTCGAGACGGTTCTCGCCGTTGAGCAGAATGCCACCGCCGCTGAACTCACCGACGTTGGTGCGCGTATTGTAGACGAACGTATAGGTATAGAGCGTGGCATCGCCGTCGGCCACCTTGATGAGGTCGGAATAGACACGCGCCTCGTTCCGGTCACCGTCATAATCGGCCCGATCGCCGTAGACAAACGTCGTGTTTTTGTTGATAAGCACGTTGCCGAAGAACTCCCAGTGCCGCTCGGAATACTGCACGGCGCTGTCGCAGGCAATCAGAGCCCCGTTGTGCTGTGCCGCGAAGTTGCCGACGAGAAAGATCACCGAATCGCCCGGAGCGATGGGGCCGGCATTATCGGCTTTCCAATTGATGCGGCGGCGTTCCTCTTTCGGAGTATTCGGAGATTGGGCGACGGCTTCGGACACCGAGGCATCGGAGACATTCGGCAGAGCCTGACGGAAACCGCTGCCGACGACGACTCCGGCGATGAAAAGCACGACGGCTATGGAGATGAATTTACGCACTGCGGCCGCTTATTTTACCCAATGTTTGTTTTCGAACTCGCCGTTGCGGAATTCGGGGTCGATGAAGACATACATACCGTCGATTTTCTTCGTCAGCCACTCGGTGAAAGCCCGTTCCTGTTTTTGCTGCAAAGCCATCTCCTCGATGCGCAGGTAGTCGGATTCGAGCGAAGCGGCATGCGTCGGAATGATCTCCACCAACTTGACGATTTTACCCAACTGGTTGCCGATCATGTCCTGCGTGAGGAACGAAGCGGAAATCTCGCCGGGCTTCAAGCGCAACAACGCATTGTAATCGTCCAATGCGTGGAAATTGGCGAAATCCTCGCGCAGGAACTTCGTGACCGTCATCTTGGCATCGGCGTAGGTACGCTCCAAAAAGTCGTGATTCGAAACGATACCGCCGTTCATCTTCGAGGCAGCATCGTCGGAGAACTGCAACGCCGCCTTTTCGAACGAAATCGAATCGACCCGAATCAATCGGGCAATGCTGTCCAGTTCACGGGCAACGGAAGCCAACTCGCTGGTCGTATAAATCGGCAACAGCAAGATGTGGCGGAAATGGTAAAGCTCGCCTTTTTTGTCGATAAGCTGGATGATGTGGAAGCCGAACTGCGATTCGACCACCTCCGAAATCTGTCCGGGACGCAACTGTTCGAGCGCATCGGCAAATGCAGGGTCGAGCGAATTGAGCGTCGCAGGCTCCATCTCGCCACCCCGCATCATCGTACCCGGATCTTGAGAGTACATGCGGGCCAACGTCTCGAACCGCGCTTTACCGGTAATGACGCGCTCGCGCATGTCGACCAACTGTTCGCGCGTACGCTGCTTGGCTTCGGTCATCGACTTCGGAAAGCGCGTGATTTGCGCATAGACATACTGGTCGGCGACGATGGGCAGACTGTCTTTGGAAAGCGACTTGTAGTAACGCTCCACCTCACCCGGCGTGACCGTGACCTTGCTCATCACATCGTTGCGCATCATTCCCGCATAAGCCTGCTCCTCGTAACGCTGACGCAGATTTTCGCGGATATTGAAGACCGGCATGTGATGTTTGGCTTCGAGCCGGAGGATAGATCCCTCCTCGGTAATCATTTGCTGAATCTGCGACTCGACCCGCGACGAGATTTCGCCCGCATTGATCTGAATCGAGTCGATTTGCGCCTGGTTGTAGAGCAACTCCTGCGTCATCAGCGCTTCGAGCGCCTCGTTCATCGGGTCGCGGTCGGAGGTGTAACCCTCCTGCCGCCGTTGGGCCACCAAAGCACGCGCATAATCGCTCACCTCCGAGTGGAGAATGGACGAACCGCCCACCACGGCGACTACGCGGTCGAGTGTCACCTGCTGCTTTTGGGCGAATGTCCCTGCCGTGCAGAAAAGCAGGAACGCCAATATCCCTTTTTTCATATAAAGCTATCTATCGTTCTGATCATGCACATTTTCTCGCTTCGGTTCATCGAAAACGTGCTGGTTTCTCGATCTTCGCACTGTCACGCCGCATGTCTTCGGCAACGAACAACCGCACTTTGTTCTCTTTGAGTCCCTGCGAGAGAAGCTCTTCCTCGTGACGGCGAATCACCTCGCCCTGCCGCTGATTGAAGAGAATCCGCCGGATGGTCGTCCGCAATCGCTCCAACGGAATCGGATCGCCCTCACGACGCACGGCGTCGAGCCGGAAGAAATAATGCGACCGATTGTCGCGCATCTCCTGCACGGTCGAAGCGGACGACAACAACGAATTATGGTTCTGCGACTGCAAAGCAGGCAAATAATTCAGAAACTCCGAAAAATCGATCCAATGCTCGCGGAAATCGTTCACTGTAAGATCGTTTTTCACACAGAGGTCACGGAACGCCTGTTGCTGCTCCGCGCTCGTCTCTTTCATCAACGTTTTCAGCTTGCCGGCTTGCCGATACCCGTCCCTAAACTGAACGATCACCCCTTTGACCACCGGACGATCGAGTTTGAAATCGGACTTGTGGGTTTGGTAGTAGGCCGCAATCTCCTCGTCCGTGAAAACCGTATCAATGCTACGGTCGACATACTGCTGCTCCAACTTGCGAATCAACAATGCCTGACGATACTCCTCGACCTGTCGGTCGATATCCTTTTCCGAAGCCGAAAACAACACCTCGGCTTCCTGCAACTTGAGTTGCTTGCGCACCCACCGGTCGACGAACGCCTGCACGAACGCCACGCTGTCGTCTCCCGTCATACCCTGCGGCACGGCGGAACGCACGTCGCGCACCCGCAATTTTCGATTACCGACCTCGGCAAGCGTCGTATCGCTGACAAAATGACGAGGCAACTCCCGACAACCGGCCAACAGCAACACCCCTGCAATAACTGCTATTTTTCGTTTCCAATCCATCGTTCCAACGAACAAAGATACAACTTTTATTCAAACCTGCGCATAGTGCTTACGAACGTGAGGAACATACGTCTCCTCCTTATTCATAAGTCGAAAACATCAACGCCTCCTTAATGAACAACAACGTCGTTTCGTACCATTTATTATTATAACTGCATGTCGACTTACCCTATTCTTCTGCGACAACCGGCTTCTCCGCCTCTTTCATGTGCCGGAGCGCCATCCACATCTTATAAGCCGAAACAACCGCCACGACCGCTGCCACGCAATAAATCACGATGTAAAACGTCCTGTTACCGATCCAATCGATCAACAACCGTTCCCCGTCACCGAAGATCAATATCACGTAAGCAATCGCATTGTTGAACGCATGCAGCAGGACAGAGGCCCAAATCGAATCGGTCGCCAGACAAATGTAACCGAGAATTAATCCCAGCACGAACGCATTGACCACCAGCATCGGCGAGAGGTGCAACACCCCGAAAAAGAGCGAAGAACCGAGCCACGCGGTCATCACGCCGTATTTTGCCCGCATCGAACCGAGCACTACGCCACGACAGATGAATTCCTCGAACAACGGCGCGAATACAACGAGCATCACGAGCGTCCAGACACCGCGGCCCATATCCTGTTGGATGTTCGGAAGCAACGACAGCAACGGCTCGATAACAACGCTGACTGCGACCAGAAAGACGCAGACCCACAACAACAAAACCGGATTCAGCCGCGCCACCGAAAGCGGGAACAATTTCCCCTTCCCGCCTCGCTTGCGCCGATAGAGTATCGCACCGAGCAGGCCGAGGCTCATGGTCGTAAGATAAAGCAGGCACATGTAACGACCCACCGCCTCGGGTGCAGCGTTTTGCATGTCGAAACCGCCAAAACCGGCAACGACCGACAACAACAAACCCACGACGACCTGCACGCCGAGCACGATGCCCAGCATCGCAAACAAGTCACCAACGGTCGGAAACAGCCGACGAACCGTGGCGGAAATCTCTTTACTTTCCATAGGTACCGAATCTTTTCGCCGGTAAAGATACGCAAAATTTTCTCCGCAGCCGCAACGACGCCCGACCGAATCGGGATTCCGGCAATTCGGCACATTCGAGACGCACGACCGAGAAACCGAAAAAACCTCACAATCAATTCCGTTTCAAGATACGGCCATGCAAATTTCCGCAACGTTTGGGGATTTCCAGAGATTTTTCGTAATTTTGTCCGATTATAAACCCGTTTTCCGAAAACCACCATGGCAAAGGTCATCGCATTAGCCAATCAGAAAGGCGGCGTGGGCAAAACCACCACAGCCATCAACCTCGCGGCATCGCTCGCACTCTTGGGCAAAAAAGTGTTGCTACTCGACGCCGACCCACAGGCCAACGCGACGTCGGGTCTCGGTTTCGATATCGATCTGCCGGGCATCTACGAATGTCTCGCCGGCGAAAAGGAACCCCGCGAAGTCATCCTCCAAAGCCCCGACATCAAAGGATTGTGGCTCCTGCCGTCGTCCATCGATTTAGTGGCCGCCGATACCGAACTGCCCAAAATGGAAGACGGACACCGCGTCATGAAACGTGTGGTCGACACCGTACGCGACGAATACGACTATATTTTCATCGACTGCTCGCCCTCGCTGGGCTACACGACGGTCAACATCCTGACGGCAGCCGACACGGTGCTGATTCCCGTACAGTGCGAATATTTGGCATTGGAAGGCCTTTCGAAGCTGCTGAGCACCATCCGCAAAGTGAAAAGCGCCCTCAATCCTGCGCTGGAAATCGAGGGATTCCTGCTGACGATGTACATGCGCAACCGCCTGAACAACCAAGTGGTCAACGAGGTCCGTCAGCACTTCGGCGCAATGGCCTACGAGACGGTCATCCAACGAAACATCCGCCTCGGCGAAGCCCCCTCGCACGGAAAACCCGTGATGCTTTACGACGCAACTGCCATCGGTTCGGAAAACTATCTGAATCTGGCGCGCGAGTTCCTGAAACGCAACAAATAAACCGACGATATGAAACAACCGAAAGGGCTCGGCCGTGGTCTGGATGCCATCTTCGGCGGCGACGCCATCGACCTCGACGCCAAACTCAAACCCATGAGCCGGATGGCCGAAATCGACATCGCCGACATCATCCCCAACCCCTCGCAGCCGCGTACGCAGTTCGACGAGGAGGCATTGGACGAACTGGCCGATTCGATCCGTCAGTTGGGCGTCATCCAGCCCGTAACCGTCCGCAAGAGCGATAACGGCAAATATATCATCATCAGCGGCGAACGCCGCTGGCGGGCCGCACAGCGCGCCGATCTCAAAACGCTGCCGGCCTACATCCGCGAAGTCGACGACGAAACCCTCTATGCGATGGCATTGGTCGAGAACATTCAACGCCAAGACCTCAACGCCATCGAAATCGCGCTGGGAATGCAACGGTTGATCGACGAATGCCACCTGACGCAGGACGCACTGTCGGAACGAGTCGGCAAGAAGCGTTCGTCCATCTCGAACTACCTGCGACTGTTGAAGCTGCCCGACGAGGTGCAACTCGCGCTGAAAGAAGGGCTCATCTCGATGGGTCATGCCAAAGCCATCGCCGGAGCGCCCGCCGACCAACAGGTGCGTCTGCTGAAAAAGAGCATCAAAAAGGCGCTGTCGGTGCGTCAGGTCGAGGAAGCGGCCCGTGCGCTCACCGAGCAACCGACCCGCACGCAAGCAACCGACGAAGAGGAATATCCCGAAAGCTATTCGCGACTGGTCGAGCAGTTGGAACCCTATTTCTCGCAGAACATCTCCATCAAACGCGCGAAAAACGGCGGCGGCCGCATCGTCATCGAATTCAGCGACGACACGGACATCGACAAGTTCATCGATCGTTTCGCTGCCCGTTCGTAATCTCCCGCACAGCCAGATGAAACGTTTCCGGTCGTTGTCTTTCGCATTCGCTCTGCTCCTCTGCACGTCGGTTGCCGAGGCGCAACCGCCCGTGCAAGTACAACTGCGCCGAGGCGGCCGCACCGTCGTACGCGGCGGCCAGCCGGAACGACCGGATTCGCTGCGCAACAAGCGCGATTCGATGCAAATGGCCGCCATTCTGCTGGAACTGGATTCGCTGCAACAAACCGACTTCCGAACCGATTCCATCGCGCTGGCTGCCCTGCGCACGGACGACATCCGCACACTTGATTCGACGACGCAAGCCCGCCTCATGGCCGAAACGCCCACCGCATCCGTCACCCGAAAACCGCTGCTGAAAAAAGGCTGGTTCATGAGCGATTCGATGTCGCTTTCGAAGGTCTGCTGGCTCTCGACCGTACTGCCGGGCTACGGCCAGATCTACAACAAACAATATTGGAAACTACCCATCCTCTACGGGGCACTGGGTACGGGGCTGGCCCTCTACATCCACGAGAACAACACCTACAAACCGCTCAAACGACAATACGAAGCCTATACCGACATAAGCACCGTGCGCACGCCCGAACTCAATGCGCTACAGACCCGCATGATTCGAAGCAACACGCGCCGCCAACTTTATTTGGGGCTGACGGTCGCTTCGTACATCTATTTCATCGGCGATGCGGCAGTAAGCTACCACACGAACGACGTGTCGAGCGTCAAAAAGGCTACGACGCTGGCCTGCATCTTCCCGGGGGCAGGCCAAATCTACAACCGCAGCTATTGGAAAGTACCGTTCGTCGTCGGCGGATTCGCATCGATGATCTACTGCATCGACTGGAACAATCGCGGCTATCAACGTTTCAAGAAGGCCTATTCGCTGTTGGCAGACTACGAACAAAACCCCGACAAATATCCCGACGGCCCGACCGATGAATTCCACGGCCGCTATTCGACGGACTTCATCCGCAACCTGCGGAACAACTACCGCCGCAACCGCGACCTCTGCATCATCATCACGGGAGCACTCTACATCCTTCAAATCGTCGATGCCCACGTCGACGCCCATCTGAAAGATTACGACATATCCGACGACCTTTCGATGAATCTCGAACCGTTGGTCGACTATACCTACGTACCGACCCTGCAAAGCAACCGCCCCGTATTCGGTTTCAACCTGAGTCTTAAATTCTAATCGATGAAATACCCCGTTCTTTTGTTGTCGTTGCTGCTTCTCGCCGGTTCATCCGCATCCGCGGCCGAACGCAGCCCCCGCAAAAAAAACAGAGAAACTGCTGTCGACATCGCACAATCCATTCCTGTGACACCGACCCCCGCAGTCGTCGCTCCGGAACCCGAACCGATCCCCGAGCCCGAACCGCAGGTCGAACCTGCTCCGGTCAATGACATCACGCTGGGATTCACGGCCCAACAGACCGATTCGCTGCTTGCCGTCTGGCACGAACGGTTGCGTTCGGACTCGTTCGCGGACTTTTTCGACCGTTACATCGGAATCGACAGCTTGATCGAACACGCTGGCAACACGGTGCCGGATTCGCTCTATGCCGGACGCCTGCGAGCACTCGTTTCGCCGATTCCGCTCGCCTACAACACCGTGGTCAAAGACCGCATCAACCTCTACGTGAACAAACAACGCGAGATGACAGCCCGTATTTTGGGCACATCGCAATACTACTTCCCGTTCATCGAGGAGGAACTGCTCAAAGCCGATCTGCCGGTCGAACTGCGCGCCATGCCGATCATCGAATCGGCCCTCATCCCCACCGCCACCTCGCGTATGGGAGCCGTCGGGCTGTGGCAGTTCATGCCCACGACGGCCAAAAGCTACGGACTGGAAATCAATTCGATGGTCGACGAACGCCGCGACCCCGTCCGCTCGACGCAGGCCGCCGTGCGCTATCTGCGCGACCTCTACAACCTCTACGGCGATTGGACGCTGGCCATCGCCGCCTACAACTGCGGGCCGGGCAATGTGAACAAGGCCATCGCTCGTTCGGGCACGGTCAACAAAAGCCACAGCTTCTGGGACATCTACGACCACCTGCCCCCCGAAACGCGCGGCTACGTGCCGGCATTCATCGGTGCGACCTATGCCTACGCCTATCACCGGCAACACAACATCGACCTCCACGAGACGCCGATTCCCATCGCCGTGGACACGATCCGTGTCAACCGGCTGCTCCACTTCGGACAAATCGCATCGACCATCGATCTGCCGATCGAGGTGCTGCGACAACTCAACCCGCAATACAAACTGGATATTATTCCGGCCACGACAAAACCCTACACACTGATTCTTCCGCAGCGCAACATCGCCCAATACATAGCCCACGAGCAGGAGATCCACGCCAAGGATTCGACCTACCTCAAAGAGTACATGAATCCGGTGAATCTGAACAAAAAGCTGCGCGAAGGCATTCTCGGGACCACCTACATCGTGAAACGGGGCGACACACTGGGCGCTATCGCACGCCGCTATCACGTGACCGTGTCGCAACTGATACGCTGGAATAACATCCGCAACGCCAAAGCCTTGCGCATCGGACAACGGCTGCGGGTCGGATAGCGCCATGCAGCCCGACCACGATACCATTTTCGCGCCGGCCACTGCAACCGGCGGAGCGATTGCCGTCATCCGCATCAGCGGTGACGAGGCTTTCACTGTCTGCGATCGGATCTTTTGCGGACGTACGCCGCTCGCCGAAACAGAAAGCCATACCGTTCATTACGGACTCATCGTCGATGGTGAACGCACGGTCGACGATGTATTGACCACGGTGTTCCGTGCACCGCATTCCTACACGGGTGAAAATTCGGTCGAAATCTCCTGCCACGGATCCGCCTACATCGTTTCGGAAATTCTTCGGCTGCTGCTCGCTGCAGGCGGACGCATGGCCGCGCCCGGCGAGTTTACGCTCCGCGCTTATTTCGCCGGAAAACTCGACCTGTCGCAAGCCGAAGCGGTCGCCGATCTGATTGCCTCGTCCTCGCGTGCTGCCCATGCGTTAGCATCCAATCAAATGCGCGGAGGATACTCTGCAGCATTGGACACCCTACGCGACCGGTTGTTGCATCTAGCATCGCTGCTCGAACTCGAGCTCGATTTTTCGGAAGAGGACGTGGAGTTCGCCGACCGCGGAGAATTGCAGCAAACAATGGAACATATCGATTTGGAAATCGAGCGGTTGCGCAATTCTTTCGCACTCGGAAACGCTCTCAAGGAGGGCATTCCGGTCACCATCGTCGGTGCCCCGAATGCCGGCAAATCGACCCTGCTCAACCGGCTACTGGATGAAGAACGGGCTATCGTTTCGGAGATCGCCGGAACGACCCGCGACGTCATCGAAGAAACAGTCAATATCGAAGGAATCCGTTTCCGGTTCGTCGACACGGCCGGCATCCGTTCGACCGACGACCGGTTGGAGCGCTTGGGCATCGAACGTACGTTGCAGCGCATTGCCCAAGCCCGTATCATTATCCGCGTACTCGACATCGAGGCATTCGCCGCCAAGACATCTTTGCGTTCCGAGCATCCGGTCCCGGCTCCCGATTTCGAGATACCGCAAAGCGCCACATTGCTCACGGTCGCAAACAAAATCGACCTTTATCCAGAGCTTGTTCTACCGCAAGGGGTTATCGGTTTGTCCGCTCAAAACGGACAAGGGCTTGATACACTCCGTCGCGCCTTGTTACAAGCAGTCGGAAGCAATGCGCTCGAACAGGGTGACATCGTGGTGTCGAACGGTCGGCATTTCGAGGTTCTAACCATTGCACATGAAGCTCTCGGGCAGGCCCTGCATGGGCTTTGCTCCGGACTGCCCGCCGACCTTTTGAGCGAGGAAATCCGGCAGGTTATCCGACATATCGGAGAGATTACCGGTCGCGGTGTAATCCTGTCAGACGAGATTCTTCAGAATATCTTTTCCAAATTCTGCATCGGTAAATAATGGCTTGGAAACAGCCATAACCAACTATAATCATTTAGAATAAAGTCGCTGATATACAGCGACTTTATTGTTTTAACACTTTCCAGTACGTATTTGGAAGTAACGGTTTTTATCCATATTTTTCTATCATATTTCTACCGCGACAGAAATTCA
>RYWP01000201.1 GCA_003979135.1 Alistipes sp. | reverse complement strand
GTTCGAGGTTGATCTGGCCTGTGATGGCTTCGTGGCCCGCCGTGACCGAGGCCACGCCTTTCGACACCTGAATCGAGTTGAGCCACATGCCCGGTGTGTAGCTCAGCCCGTAGGGGGCGCTCAGCCCGCGCATGATGGGTCGATTTTCGTCGAGAATCTGTGTGTAGGTGCCTGCGAGGCCCAGCATCTTGATCTGGCGCGCGCCCGAGATGGCGTCGCTGTATCCGACCGTTACTGAAGCCGAATTTTCGAACGATTCGGCCAAGTTACAGCAGGCCATTTTGCAGAGACCGGCGAACGAGATGGTCTCGTTTTTCAGCAGGCCGTCGCGTTTGATGTAGTTGCCGCTAAGATTGCCTTCGATGGTCACGCTTTCCAGCGTAAGATCTTCGGCCCGCAGCGCGAAGTCGGCGCGGTCGACGCCCGCTGCGATTTGGAGCGTGTCGTTGAGGTAGCCCAGATAGGAGGCGACCAGTTTGTCGTATCCTTTCACGCGATGCAGGCGGAAATTGCCCTCGATGTCGGCTGTCGCGCCGACAGTCGTGCCGGCCCAGTAGACCGTTGCGCCGATGAGCGGTTGTTTTTCCGTGTCGCATATCGTGCCGCGGAGCTCCTGCGCCTGAAGCGTTGATCCGATGCAGAGTGCGAGCACGCAAACGATGCTATATCGTTTCATGTCGTTTCGGTTTTTAATTTAAGGTGATGTGTTTTGCGGTCGGCGGCGTGCCGGCCGTTAGGGAATGGGCCCGCTCGCTCGGAGCGGGTGCGTCAGCCGCGGACGGGCGGAGCCCGCAGTCCGGCACAGCGTACCGAACCGTGACAAAGAAAGTGAGCCCGACGGTCATCGACCCGTTCGAAGAATGCCGCATCCGGCGCGGTCGACGGGGCATCGTCCGGCAGCAGCGCGGCCGAAACTGTTGTGACGAAGCGATCCGTGCGGTCATCGGTTTCGTTGGTGTAGAGAACGATTTTCGTCGAGTGGCGGTCGCAACAGCACGGTGCATCCCATTCAGCGTGTTCCGGTGTTTCGCTGACCGTAATCGGGTGGTGGTGATGACAACAGCACGCAGCTTCCGTACGAACCTTGACAACTGTGCATCGGCATGAAAGCGACGCATAAGCCGGCCCGATGACCATCAACAGGTAGACGGTCAGCAACCAGCAGGCTATGGAATGCTTTGGTTTCATCGGAACACGGTTCTCCGTTGCAAAAATAGTGAAATATCGGTGAAATCGGAACTTTTCGGCTCCGATTTTTTCGCCGCCCACGCAGAATGCGTACCTTTGTATCCATGCAGCAGCCCGTCGACATAACGGACGTCCTCCGGCGGTATTGGGGGTATTCGGAGTTCCGTTCCGTGCAGGAGCGGATTATCCGCGCCGTGTTGGACGGTCGCGATACGTTGGCTTTGATGCCTACGGGCGGCGGCAAGTCGTTGACCTATCAGGTGCCGACAATGGCCCGCGAGGGGTTGTGCATCGTCGTGACGCCGCTCATCGCCCTGATGAAAGATCAGGTCGATCGTTTGCGGTCGCTCCGCATTCCGGCCGTCGCCATTCATTCGGGCCTTTCGCCGCGGCAGTTGGACATTGCATTGGACAATTGCGTCTACGGCGACGTGAAGTTCCTCTATGTGGCGCCCGAACGGCTCGCCTCCGAGGCGTTCCGCCTGCGGGTCGTGCGGATGAATGTCTCGTTGATCGCTGTCGACGAGGCCCATTGCATCTCGCAGTGGGGCTACGACTTTCGGCCCTCCTATCTGCGCATCGCCGAGTTGCGCGAGAAATTGCCCGGGGTGCCCGTCTTGGCATTGACTGCTTCCGCAACGGAGCGCGTGGCCGAGGACATCCAGTTCCATTTGAAATTCGCCGAGCAGCACGTCGTGCGCGGTGACTTCCGGCGACCCAATCTTTCGTACAGTGTGCGGCATACCGATGATAAGAACGAGCAGTTGATGCGTTTATTGCAGCACGTCGCCGGTTCTGGTATCGTCTACATGCGGA
>RYWP01000200.1 GCA_003979135.1 Alistipes sp. | reverse complement strand
GATCCTGCTCTGTTTGAAGAGAATGGCCTTGTAGATCAGTATGTGGTTAACAAAAATTTTCCTTTCAAGCAGCGGTAAATACTCGGACACAGCGCACCGTAAAGCCGTTCGCCCGGTTGTTGTTGTTGAGCGGGTTCACACCGCCGGAGTTGAAGTTCAAGTTTCCAGCGTTCGTATTGCCCGCAAACGGAGAACTACTCCAGTAGTTGCCATTCTGAGCGACATTCGTGACAGCCCCCGTCGAGTTGTTGAGGTACCCCGCGGCGAAAGCAAAGTGCTAAGATAGTAACCGCTTGCTATATTGAGCGGAGGACCTCCACCTCGGGAGGAACACCGCGACTAAATTGGTTTTTCATTACCGGCCGAAAAACAGACGGCATAAGCCATCGCGGGCCGGTGGGTTACTGAATTTACAAGACACGCTTCCGCAGGTCCGTGACCGTGCGGAACTCCGATCCTGTTCTGCCTGAAAAGAAAGAACTTTTTTTATCGCGGTCCACGTCCTATTCGTCGTCGGATTTGTTCTCGGGCAAAGCCTCGCGCACCCGTCTGAGTGTCTTGGCATGCCATGCCGCCAACTGCTTGGAGACGGACTCCACCTCGACGGCCAACGTCTGGAACAACTCCGGATTGATGTGGTGCAAATCGAACAGTATCCGGAACCGCGCCTTTATACCCGGGATCAGAGCCCGAGCCTCGGTCAGAGGAGCGAGCTTCCTGTCGTCGGTGATATAATGGGCCTTGTAGATCAGTACAAGAATTTCTAAGATGTCTTTTTTTAAGGTTTCGATGAGCGTGAATTTCACATCACGCGGAACGCTTCCGATGCTTTTATCCCTGTAAACGTGTTGTAAAAGGTCGTAAGCAGCTTTATAAACGGGCAAATGATCGTATTCGGCCATTCCACATCAACGGTTAACAAGCATATTCTTCAATTCGGAAATAAACAGCATACACTCCATCGGCGTCTTGTCCGCCAGATTGAAGTCCTTCAGAGATTCGGCGATCCGCCGCTCGGCGGATACCGTGGCACTATCGGTCGACACGACACTGCGCGACGAAAACATGCGCACCAAACGCTGCAACCATGACCCCTGAAACGAAAACTCCGCACCAGAACCAGGTGTGAGTGAGCCGGCGGCGCTGTCGACTGCACGGGCAGAACTACGGGCGGCGGGCGCGAGGGTCGCAGAAGCACCGACCGCAGAATCGCCGCCCCCGACACGACAGTCCGAAGCCGTGGCGACGGTGCCGGTCGGATTGTCGCCGGGCCCCGAACCCGGAGCTTTCGGCCGCACGGACTGCGGCTTGACAGGTACGGAGGTCTTCCAGATGCGGAACTCCTGCTCGATGATGTTGCGCGGAGCCGCAAGCGTCAACCTGTCGTCCGAACGTTCGAGAACCGACAACCGACCGATCGTGGCAGCCTCGGCCGAGACCGGAAAGCCTACCGAAATCAGGTCGCCGCCCCCGAGCGTCTTCAACGTCTTGCGCGTCGGCTTCAACGGCCGCACCTGCGAACACAATGCAAAGGCCGACCGCTCGTAGGCCTTCCAGAAAAGACCCTCGCGGTAGAGGACGATGCGATCCGTGTTCGCGGATTCGGCGGATAGGAAGTCGCGGCTGGTCATCGATGCGGGTTAGTTTCGTTCGTTGCGCTTCGTGTGTTTGTTTTGCGCTTTGCGTTTTGCGCTTTTACTCTTACTACCAGTATTAGCAGTAATAAGTTATATTAATAAAACCCTTATTGGGACGGGAAAGGTGCCTGTCTTGCAAGGCGTCGTAACCGTTTTTACGCAGTGTCGCGAGAAAGTGGATGTTGTGTGCAAATCGTGTGCTCGGCCGAATAAAAACCGAAATTTTCGACCCCGCAACACTCCTGATTTTCAAACGAAATCAAGGTGCCGACGGCAATCAAAATTTCGGAGAAAATTTTCGACCGGCTCACGCCGGTGTCCCACCCGCCGAGCTTTCAATGCTCGGCAGGTAAAACATCGGATGCGTTCGCTCGCTATTTGCT
>RYWP01000199.1 GCA_003979135.1 Alistipes sp. | reverse complement strand
GTCCGGTGCTGGTGGCCGTCCACAACTGCGAAAACGTGCTGATCGAGGGCGTCACCTTCCAGAATTCGCCCTGCTGGCACATCCATCCGGCCATGTGCACCAATCTGATCGTCAACGACATCACCGTGCGCTGCCCCCACTATGCGCAGAACGGCGACGGCATCGACATCGAGTCGTGCAAGAACGTGGTGCTGACCGGTTCGCGCTTCGACGTGGGCGACGACGGCATCTGCATCAAGAGCGGCAAGGACAAGGCGGGCCGTGACCGCGGTATTCCGTGCGAGAATATTGTGGTCGACGACTGCATCGTATTCCACGGTCATGGCGGTTTCGTTGTCGGCAGCGAGATGTCGGGCGGTGTAAAGAATGTCAACGTAACGAATTGCGTATTCTCCGGTACGGATGTCGGTCTGCGTTTCAAATCGACGCGCGGCCGCGGAGGTGTGGTGGAGAACATCTATATCGATAACATCGCCATGTGCAATATTGCGCAGGAGGCATTGCTCTTCGACCTTTTCTACGGAGGTAAATCCGCTTCGGAGGCTTTTGCGGCCGGTGAGGATGCCGAACCGACCGACCTTGCACTGAAACCGGTGGACGAAACGACGCCCGCGTTCCGCGATATTCATATCAGCAATGTTTGGTGCCGAGGTGCACGGCGTGCGATGTATTTCAATGGGCTCCCCGAAATGAACGTCGAGCGTGTGACGGTCGAGAATGCGCGTGTCTATGCGCAGACGGGGGCGCAAATCAACGAATCGACCTCGGTGCTGTTGCGCAATGTGACGGTGGTTCCCGAGAAGGGTCCGGCGCTGATGGTCAACAATGTGAAAGACCTGATGGTGGAGAATTTCACCTGTCCCGAGGGGATGGAATGCGCGTTGACCGTGACCGGAAGCCGTAACCGCAACGTGCAGATCGGTTCGGCGCGGATTACGCCCGAAAACGCTCTGTTGTCGAAAGGCGCTGCCAAGGCGGTGACGATTGGCAAGTAATTTGATTGAAGATTTGATTCGGAGGCGGCGGCTCTTTTTGGGCCGCCGTCCCATTTTAATGTGGCATCCCTATGCAGCAGACCGTGAACATTTGCTGACAGTCGTCGATACTCTGCCGGTCGTGTCGTAAAACGGTTCACATGTTACCTGCGGTCGTAAGTACTATGCGCAGGTTTTAATAAAAATTCGTATCTTTGGCTGCGCCTTAGATACGTCGTCTTGGCACAATCAAGCAGATGCTTGCTTCTGCGCTCGACTTTTTAGTATCTTTGCACGCTTATTCCGTTGGAAATGGCTGAAAACGAAAAAGAACTGTTGGAAACCCTGCAAGAGCAGGAGTATAAATACGGTTTTACGACCGATATCGAAACCGAAACCATCGGCAAGGGATTGTCGGAAGAGGTCGTGCGTCTGATTTCCGCCAAGAAAGGCGAGCCGGAGTGGATGACCGAACGCCGCATCGTCGCATATCGGCATTGGTTGACATTGACGCCGCCGACGTGGGCTCATCTGGACATCCCGACGATCGATTTTCAAGATATTATCTATTACGCTGCGCCCAAGCAGCCGAAAACGGGCGGAACGGTCGACGACATCGATCCCGAACTGAAACGGACGTTCGACAAACTGGGCATTCCGTTGGAAGAGCAGTTGGCCTTGTCGGGCGTGGCGGTCGATGCCGTCATGGATTCCGTGTCGGTGAAGACCACTTTCAAAAAGACCCTTTCCGAAAAGGGCATCATCTTCTGTTCGATTTCCGAGGCGTTGCGCGACTATCCCGAATTGGTGAAAAAGTATCTCGGCAGTGTCGTGCCGTATACCGATAATTTCTATGCGGCGCTCAATGCTGCGGTTTTCTCCGACGGGTCGTTCTGCTATATCCCGAAAGGGGTGCGGTGTCCGATGGAGCTGTCGACCTATTTCCGCATCAATGCTGCCGGAACGGGCCAGTTCGAACGAACCCTCATCGTGACCGACCGGTCGCCGGCCAGAATACAGCTCGGATATTTCCACGTGATGGCCGAA
>RYWP01000198.1 GCA_003979135.1 Alistipes sp. | reverse complement strand
GCGTTCCCGTCGCCCAGCCCAGCGCATTGACGCGCACGGCGGTATATTGGGCCGATGCCGTGTGCGCCGCAAAGGCGCACAGCAGCAGGATAAATAACTTTTTCATCTTCGCAGGGTTTAATCGGTGGAGGTTGTAGTCCGGTTGTTCGTCAGTTCTTCTTTCGAGATGGCATCGTAGCCCGGGATAAGGGTCAGGTTGGCTGCTGCAATAAAGCTGTACGGATTGTCGGTCGATACGATACGGCGAATCATGGACGTTTCCGGCTTGTCCCACCATACCGAAACGAGTCGCCCGTCTTTGCCGGATATGGTGCACCGACTGCCCGGCAGGACGATGAATGCCTGCTTGGCCTCGTCTATCTGGTATCCGCTCGAACAGGTGAACGACACTTCTTTGATCCGCGTGTAAATGTACACTCGCTCCGATTGGAATTTCGCATAGAGGGTGTCTACCCGAAAGTTCATCGGATGCCGATACGGATTTGCATCCGATACCTTTTGCGTCAGCTCTTTGTCGGCATACCAGCCTTTGAATGCGAAGCCGTCGTCGGGTACCGCGCGCATCTGCGGCCCGTCGTCGAGGGCGAGCATACGGACATAAGAAACACTTGCATTGGAATGTGAAATAGTGCGCACAGCCGAAATATCGTCAAGATAGCCGCCTTGGTGTTCTCGGCCGTTCCAATAGGTGTAAACCGTCAGATGATTGTAAAAATCATGCGTAAACCGTTTCGTGTAAGAGTAGCCGTTCCCGTTGGAGAGCGACACGTCGTAGATCAGCCGATTGTTGGCGGACGTAAACACGCGCGGGTCGTAACATACGTTGAAAACGTAGTTGCCGGAGGGATCGGCCAGCCGAAGCGATAGTCCGGGGGTGAGTGTTTTTTCATTGATATGGAAAGCATATTGCTGTCCCTGCATGAAGAGTATGTCTCCCGTCAATTCGCCCGTAATGTTGGGCTTGTCAACTTTGATGGTCAGATTATTCATGCCGCTTTTGTACCAGCAATACTCGTTCAATGTCGTACTGAAATCCGGGTCAGGAAGTTCGTCCGTAATCTCCGCACCGAACGAATGCACCCGTGTGTCGACTTCGTTTTTGCCTTTGATGATGATGTTGAGCGTCTGTACCGAGTTGCGCCGCACATCGAAATTCGAGGTGTTATTCTCGCCTAAATAGACGTCGTAGGTCAGTTGCAAGCCCTCTTGCTGAGCCTTGATGCGCGCGAAAGTCGCACCTTTCGGGGCATTCTCTGCACACTTCTGCTGCTGGGTCGTGATGAACGGCACGTCGCCTTGACAATTTTCCAGTAGATAAAACATTCGTGTTGCCGAGCGTAATTCCGACGATGCGATTGCCGCTGAGTTCATTGTGATGAAATTCTTGGCGACCTGCTCCGCCTCGAACAGCTTCGTCGTGGCGGCGGCATTCATGATTTGTACGGACTGCAATTCCATCGTGCTTGCGACGGCCGGATCTATGGATACGTTGCAGATGATTTTCGCAACGGTACGTCGCACGGTAATGACGGGTGCGGACATTCGGTCTTCGACCGTGAGCGTCGTGTGTCCCGACATCGGAAGCATGGTATATCGGGTTACCGACGGAAGCTGAACGGCGCGCAGCTGTTCGAGGGTCATCGCGCCCATGTCCCGGTGCACGTTCGCAACGGCATAGGCTTCGTAGCTACCGGGGAGCACGGAGCACTCCACCGTGCCAGTTTCGACATAGAAATGGCGGTCGGGCAGCATGCCGCGCGGGTCGAAGAGGAAAAGATTGACATCGCGCACGGTTCGTTCGTCCGTCGCACGGGTAACGTACTGCACACCCTCCTCCTGAATCTGTAACGAGAAGCGCACCTCGTCCTGCAAGGACGGGCGATCCTCCATCTCGTCTTTGTTACAGCTGCTCATCATCGCGAGCAGCGGTATGATAAACAATAATACTTTCTTCATGATTGATTCGATTAAAAGTTTCCGCCCCGACGTAGGCCGGAGCGGAAACGGGTTCGACTTGCGGTTTATGCTCCCAGCTCCACGGTCTGC
>RYWP01000197.1 GCA_003979135.1 Alistipes sp. | reverse complement strand
TCAAACAGGAGAATCTGGTTTACGCCAAACCGAGACTCATTCTCGATAACGTCATGCACTACTGCCCCGGCTGCAGCCACGGCACGGTGCACAAGCTCGTCGCCGAGGTGATCGACGAACTGGGGCTCGCCGAGCGCACGGTGGGCGTGTCGCCCGTGGGTTGCGCGGTGTTCGCCTACAACTACATCGACATCGACTGGGTGGAGGCGGCCCACGGCCGCGCGCTGGCCGTGGCCACGGCCCTCAAGCGGCTGCGTCCCGACCAGATGGTCTTCACCTACCAGGGCGACGGCGACCTCTCGGCCATCGGTACGGCCGAGTCGATCCATGCGGCGGCCCGCGGTGAGAATGTCGTTGCCGTCTATATCAACAATGCTATCTACGGCATGACGGGCGGGCAGATGGCCCCCACCACCCTGCTGGGGATGAAGACCGCCACGACGCCCTACGGGCGCGATCCGCGGTTGAACGGCTATCCCTACAAGATCGCCGAGATGATGGCTCACCTCGAAGGCGCCACCTACATCACGCGCCAGAGCGTCCACAAGCCCGCCAACGTGCGCAAGTGCAAGGCTGCCATCAAGAAAGCATTCCAGCGTTCGATGGAGGGCCGGGGCTTTTCGCTCGTCGAGGTCGTGTCAACCTGCAACAGCGGGTGGAAACTTTCGCCCGTGGCATCGAACGAGTGGTTGGAACAGAACATGTTGCCCTTTTATCCGTTGGGCGACATCAAGGAGGTAAAATAAACATTAGGTATGAAAGAAACATTGATTATAGCAGGATTCGGTGGACAGGGCGTCCTATCGATGGGTAAGATATTGGCTTATTCGGGGGTCATGCAGGATTACGAAGTTACCTGGATGCCCTCCTACGGTCCCGAGATGCGCGGCGGCACGGCCAACGTCACGGTAATTTTGTCCGACCGGAAGATTTCTTCGCCCATTGCCCACGAATTCGATACGGCCATCATTCTCAACCAGCAGTCCATGGAGAAGTTCGAGCCCATGGTCAAGTCGGGCGGCGTGCTGATCTACGATACCAACGGCATTACGCGTCATCCCGTCCGCGACGACATCTCGGTCTTCGCCATCGACGCCACGGCCGAATGCGCCCGGCTCGGACAGGCCAAGCTATTCAATACCATGATTTTGGGCGGTTATCTCAAGGTGCGGCCCGTCGTCGATATGGAGAACGTCATGATCGGACTCAAGAAGTCGTTGCCCGAGCGTGCCTGGAAAATGTTGCCCGACAACGAGAAGGCCATCGTCCGCGGCGGCGAGATCATCCGGAAGATAAGATAAGTTTCGCTTGATTATAATAAGAAAGGCACTCTCTAAAGAGTGCCTTTCTTTTTTTGAGGAATTCCGATGCGAAACTCAGTTGTCGCATCAATTGTCGCAATTGATATTATAATTGTAATATCCTTGTGCAGTTTCGGCGCATGTTATCGTATATTGCTTCCCTCCGGCAAAATAGTACGTATAGGGTGTTTCTTTCAGCAGATAGCCGTAGTTGGGGCTGTCGCTCAGATTGTAATAGTACATGGGGACATGATGGCCGGTCGGAATCTCGTAGTAGGGTGAGATTCCTGGTGACGATGCAAAATTATAGCTTGCCAGTATTTCTTGCTCTTGTGTAGCAAGAAGCAGCTGAGGAATACAATAATAGTATCCTTGTTTTTTGAACCGGACTTGAGAGGTAAGTGTTATTTCTCCGTCCGATGCACCCGATAGAGCCGTGATGAAATTTTGTGCGGTTTTTTTGACTTTTTCCAGATCGGAGCCGAGCGAACTGCTGCAATCCAACAGCAGGATGATGACGGCGCTCTGCATTTCTACGGTCGTTTCGGTCGATTTGTCGGGGTTGAATTCCGAGTTGATCTGCCACAGATTGCTGTTGGAGACCCATTCCCATTGTTTGATGCGGGACGTCACCAGTTCGCTTGCTGTTTCGAGTTGTATGTTCTCGAATGTGAACGAGATGTTTATTGAGCCTGCGGATTCTCCTTTGACCGATGAACCCGAATTGCTCGTTATTCCGTTGTATTGAATCTGAGTCAGAGCCCCGTTGTTGAATATACCTT
>RYWP01000196.1 GCA_003979135.1 Alistipes sp. | reverse complement strand
AAGCGTCACGGTTTCGGCGGCGTGGGCGGTCAGACCCACGGTCAGCACAACCGTCGGCGTAAACCCGGTTCGTTGGGTGCTTCGTCTTATCCGTCGCGTGTATTCCCGGGCAAACGTTTGCCGGGCCAGATGGGCGGCGATCAGGTCAAGGTGTTGAACCTGCGTGTATTGAAAATCATTCCCGAAAGCAACCTCATTCTCGTGAAGGGGTCGATTCCGGGTGCCAAAGGTGCTTATTTAACGATTGAGAAGTAGTATGGAATTAGCTGTATTGAATGCCCAAGGAAAAGAGACGGGTCGTAAGGTAGTCCTTTCGGATGCCGTTTTCGGCGTGGAGGCTAATGACCACGCTATCTATCTCGATGTGAAGCAGTACCTCGCCGACCAGCGTCAGGGTACGCACAAAGCCAAGCAGCGCAACGAAGTTGCCGGTTCGACCCGCAAGCTGAAGCGTCAGAAAGGTACCGGCGGTGCCCGTTCGGGTAGCATCTTGTCGCCGTTGTTCCCGGGTGGCGGTCGTGTATTCGGTCCCGTGCCCCGCGATTACAGCTTCAAGCTCAACAAGAAGCTCAAGCAGCTGGCTCGTCGCAGCGCCTTGACCTACAAAGCGCAGGCCGGTGTCATCAGTGTCATCGAGACGCTGAAATACGAGGTTCCGAAGACCAAGAACGTGATCGCATTGGCCGACGCATTGAAGGTCGATGACAAGAAAGTGCTGTTGGTTCTTCCCGAATCGAACGTCAATCTCCAGCTCTCGTGCCGCAACCTGCCCTACGTGAAGCCCGTTTTGGCGCAGAACCTCTGCACCTACGACGTGATGAACGCATCGGCTATCGTATTGGTCGAGGGTGCCGAGCAGATTTTGAATACGATGTTAGCTTAAAAACGCAAGAGACAAATGGAAATTATTATTAAGCCGGTTTTGACCGAGAAAATGACGATTCAGGGCGAAAAGTTGAATCGCTACGGTTTCATCGTTGACGTGAAGGCTAACAAGCTCCAGATTCGCAATGCCGTAGAACAGATGTACAACGTCGTCGTGACCGACGTCAACACCGTGAACTACATGGGCAAACAGAAAAGCCGCTATACCAAAGCGGGCCTTCTGGAGGGTCGTGCCAACAACTATAAGAAGGCTATCGTGACCCTGAAAGAGGGAGACAAGATCGATTTTTACAGTAATATCTAACGAAGATGGCAGTAAGAAAATTCAAACCTGTAACCGCAGGTACGCGACACAAGATAATCGGCACGTTCGACGAAATTACGAAGAGCACGCCGGAGAAATCGCTGCTCAGCCCCAAGAAAAGCTCGGGCGGACGTAACAACAGCGGTAAGATGACCGTACGTTACATCGGCGGCGGTCACAAGCAGATGTACCGTCTCGTGGATTTCAAACGTGCTAAGGACGGAGTGCCTGCTACTGTGAAATCGATCGAGTACGACCCCAATCGTACTGCACGTATCGCACTCTTGGTATATGCCGACGGTGAGAAAAGCTACATCATCGCACCGAACGGTCTCCAAGTGGGCCAGACCGTGATGAGCGGCGCAGGCGCTGCTCCTGAAGTGGGCAATACGCTCTTTCTGAGCGATATTCCGCTCGGTACGGTCGTCCACAATATCGAACTCTACCCCGGTCAGGGCGCCGCGATCGCCCGTTCGGCCGGCTCGTATGCTCAACTGCTGGCACGCGAAGGCAAATTCGCCATCATCAAGCTGCCTTCGGGTGAGACTCGTATGGTACTCGTAACTTGCCGCGCTACGGTGGGTGTCGTGTCGAACATCGACCACAACCTCGAGAGCTCGGGTAAGGCAGGTCGTGAACGTTGGTTGGGTCGTCGCCCCCGCAACCGTGGTGTCGTGATGAACCCCGTCGATCACCCGATGGGTGGTGGTGAAGGCCGTGCATCCGGTGGTCATCCCCGTTCGCGCAAGGGTCTGCTCGCCAAGGGCTACAAGACCCGCAACCCGAAGAAGACGACCTCGAAGTTTATTATTTCCAAGAAGAAAAAATAATTAAATAAGAGTACATAATGAGTCGTTCATTGAAGAAGGGACCGTTCATCGATCCCAAACTCGAAGCGAAAATCGTCGCGC
>RYWP01000195.1 GCA_003979135.1 Alistipes sp. | reverse complement strand
GATGTAGACCTTGATGAAAGTCTCTTGCAGCAGGTCGTCCGCATCGCTCGCATTGCCAGATCGTTGCACGAGCAGGCGGCGGATGGCGTCGCGGTAACGGTCGAAAAGGTATTCGAACGCCGTATCGTCGTCTTCGAGTGCCAGCTCCACCAACCGTCGGTCGTCGGCTACGATATAGTCGGCTATCTCCATACCCGCTGGTCTTTGCGGAGCAGTGCGAGGGTAAGGAGGAACGACCAGCAGGGACTGAACAGGTCGTAGAAGAAATAACCGAAGATCATGCCGTTTTCGCCCAGCCGTTTGGCGATGCGGTGCACCCCGACGAGTACGGCGACGAAGCGCAGGAATAACAGAAATGCGGCGACGATTTTGTATTCGAGCGGCATGACGGCTATCGCGCAGACGACGGCCGCGAAAAAGAGCACGCGCGAACCGATTTCCCAGTGCAGATAGTTTTTGACCGCTTGCGGATAGAAATGCTCGGCCGAACCGAAATAACGCAGCCGGTTGAGCCACCAGCCCAAGCCGCCCCACGTTTTTTCGTGCAGCGTAGCCCGCGGCGTCAGTACGACGCTTACGTTGTCGCGGGTCATGATCTGTTGCATGAACAGGTCGTCCTCGCCGATGTTCATGTTGAGCTGGCCGAATCCGTTGGCGCCGAAATAGATGGTTTTCGTGAATCCGATGTTGTGCAGCGTGCCGCGGTAGGGGCGTCGGGCGATGGCCCGCGCGAGCCACGGCACGGAGTGCATCATCCGCCATGCCCGCATGAAGTAATTCTTGAGTCCTTTGTGGCGTTCGAATCCGCAGTATCCCACTACGATGTCGCCGCGCAGGAACCCTTGTGCCATCAGCGAGAGCCAACGGTCGGATTGCGGGTAGGCGTCGGTCGAGGTGAAGACCATACAGTCGTAGTGTGCCGACTTGATGCCGACGTTGAGGGCCATCTTGCGCGAGATGGGGAAACGCGGGTCGAGCAGGATCTTCGACGTGTAGATTTGCGGGAACGAATTTTTCAGCCGCAGCAGGTCTTCGTAGAAATCGTTGTCTTGGCCCACGTAGACGATGACCACTTCGTAGGCGGGATAGTTCTGCGCGAGCAGCAGCGGCAGCCGTTCCTCGACGAACGTATATTCTTCGGCGAACATCGGCACGATGACCGAAACGGGCGGTTCCTTGCGGACGGTGCGGCGCCGGCTGTTCTTGTAGCCGGGGATGCGGCTGAACGAATAGGTATAATAATAGAGTTGCACGATGAGCAGAACCAGTAGGACGCCCGCAAGGGCCGCGCCTTCCCAACCGTAGCACGAGAGAAACGTATCGAATAGCTGTTGCATGACACACGAGAAATATGGGTCAAAGATACGAATTTTTTTGTTAGCGCGATAGCCTGTTTTGCAGTTCGGAACCTTATCTGCGCTCCCGGCCTTGTTTTTTGCCGAGCGTGAATATCTTCGGCGAAGCCAGAAGATACGGAATTTTCGAAAAAAACGCCTACTTTTGTCGCCGTTATGAGCATTCGATTCACTATCCGGCAGCGGGATGCTGCCACCCATGCCCGTGCGGGCGAATTGCAGACCGACCACGGCGTTATCCTTACGCCGATTTTCATGCCCGTCGGTACGGCGGCCACCGTTAAGGGCATCTTCCATCGTGACGTGCGCGACGAAGCTCGGGCGCAGATCATTCTGGCCAACACTTATCATCTTTACCTGAGGCCCGGTATGGAGATCATCGAAAAGGCGGGCGGCGTGCACCGTTTTTCGACGTGGGAGGGGCCGATGCTCACCGATAGCGGCGGGTTTCAGGTCTTTTCGCTCGCGGCCTGCCGCAAACTGACCGAGGAGGGTTGCCATTTCCGGTCGCATATCGACGGGTCGAAACATCTCTTTACGCCCGAGAGCGTCATCGATACCGAACGTACTATCGGCGCCGACATCATGATGGCGTTCGACGAATGTCCGCCGGGGGATGCGCCGCGCGAGTATGCGGCCAAGTCGCTCGACCTGACCGAACGGTGGCTCGACCGCTGTTTCGAACGATACCATCAGACGCAACCCAAATACGGCCATTATCAGGCGTTGTTTCCTATCGTGCAGGGC
>RYWP01000022.1 GCA_003979135.1 Alistipes sp. | reverse complement strand
TTTATAAGGATGCGAAATTCTACGCGATGGAAGTCTGGGGCGGCGCAGTGCCCGATTCGGTGATGCGCTATCTGAACGAAAATCCGTGGACGCGCCTCGAAACGATTCACAAGGCAGTGGGTGATGTGTCGAAGCTGACGGCGCTATCGCGCGGTCGCAACCTTTTCGGTTATGCACCCTACACTGACGAAATCATTGACGGATTCTGTCGCAATGCCATCGAGAGCGGTTTGGGCATCATGCGTATTTTCGATGCGCTGAACGATGTGGACAATGTGAAGTCTACTATTAAATATGTAAAGCAGTACGGCGGTATCGCCGATTGTGCCGTGTGCTATACGGTCGATCCGAAATATCCCGAACCGGGATTCTTGGCCCGCCTGATGGGCAAGAAAAAGCCGCAGCCGGTCTTTACCGATGCCTATTTCGTGGACAAAGCCAAGCAGATGGCTGCGCTCGGTGCCGATATGATTACCATCAAGGATATGTCGGGGCTGATTCCGCCGCGTCGCGTCGCTACGCTCGTCAAACTGCTGAAGCAGAATCTTTCCATTCCAGTCGATTTCCATACCCATTGCACGCCTGGCTACGGTTTGGCGTCGGTTCTGTCGGCTATCGTTGCCGGTGTCGATGTCGTGGATACCAACTGCTGGTATTTCGCAGAGGGTACGGGGGCTCCGGCGCTGGAACTCGTCTATGTGTTCTGCAAAAAACTGGGTATCGACTTGGGCGTGAACATGGAAGCCGTAGCGAAAATCAACGCAGAGCTGCGTGAAATCCGCAAGGAATTGAACAAGTCGGTCTTCAATACCGAAAAACCTGAACCGAAGCCGTTCAATCCGCTGACGGATAAACTGCCTGCCGACATCGACGCATTGTTCGATGCCGCAATCGAGGCAGCGAAGAAAGACGACGAAGAGGGCGTTATCGCCGCTTGTCGGAAAATCGAGGCGTACTTCGGGTTCCCCGCACCGAACGAACTGGTGCAGAAAGCCGAAATCCCGGGCGGCATGTATTCGAACATGGTGGCTCAGTTGCAGCAACTCAAGGCTGAAGAAATCCTGCCCCGTGCAATGGAGTTGATTCCGACCGTGCGTCTGGCTGCCGGTCTGCCGCCGTTGGTGACTCCGACGTCGCAGATCGTCGGTGCTCAGGCCGTGAACTGCGCCCTTGATGAAAAGGCGGACCGTCCGATGTACACCAACAAGAGTGCCCAGTTCGTCGGCTTGGTCAAGGGTGAATACGGCAAGACGCCGGTGCAGATCGATCCCGAATTCCGGTTCAAGATTTGCGGTGTGCGTGAGGAACAGCCGTACGATACGTCGAAATATACGATGCAGCCCAACCCCGAACTGCCCGAAGCCGGCGGCGTGAAGCTGGCCGAGACGGAGAAAGAGGTGTTGCTACTGGAACTTTTCCCGCTGGTGGCCAAGAAGTTCCTGACGGAACAGAAAGTCAAGGCTTACGAAGCTGCCAAAACGGCCAAAACGGCAGAACCGGAGGTGGCTGCCGCAGCGCCGCAACCCGCCGCTCAAACAACTGTTTCGGGCAATCCCGTCACGGCACCGCTGCCGGGCCGGATTCTCGAAGTGCTGGTGAAGGTCGGTGACAAAGTGGCCGAGGGACAGGATATCGTAGTGCTGGAGGCTATGAAGATGGAAAACTCCATCACGACGGAGTATGCCGGCGAGGTGAAAGCGATTTTCGTGCAGCCCGGCGATACGGTTCCGACCGATGCCGTGCTGGTCGATGTGGCTTGAATCTGAATTTCGATTCCGAATCCAACGGTCGATTTGCGGGTCGGTTTGCCGATTGAATGAAACTGAATTCGCTGGTCGAAATGATTCACCGGTCGAATAGCAGTCGAGTTGATCGTTCGGGTGAATAGAAATTAAACAAGGTATTAATAAAATGGCTTTTCTGAAAGAGTTCAAGGAGTTCGCCATCAAGGGCAACGTGATGGATATGGCCGTCGGTGTGATTATCGGCGGTGCGTTCGGCAAAATCGTTTCGTCGTTGGTCAACGACATTCTGATGCCGCCCATCGGAGCGTTGCTTGGCAATACCGACTTCACGCAGCTCAAAGTCGTCATCAAACGGGCGGCCGAAGAGGGCGGTGAAGCGATTACGTGGAATTACGGTAACTTCATCCAGCAGTGCGTGGACTTCACGATTCTCGCATTCTGCATCTTCGTGATGGTCAAGATGATGAACCGCATCATCAAGAAAAAAGAGGCAGCTCCTGCACCGGTTCCGGCCCCCTCGAAAGAGGAGCAGCTGCTCGCCGAAATCCGCGACCTGCTGAAAGAACAACTGAAAAAGTAAAGCATCCGAATTCGGAGTATTGTATTTGAAAAAGGCAGCCTATAAGGCTGTCTTTTTTATCGACGGATCGTTTGGAGCATTCGGATATCTCTATTTCTTTCCCGTGTAGCGGTTGAGGATGTAGGTCGTGAAGATCGGGAAGAACATCATGCCCAACGACGGCAGCAATACCGTAACGATTTTTCCGATGGCCGTGACGGCGAAAATCTCGGCGCCGACCGTCGTGACGTTCATCCATGCCCACCAAAGCGCATTGCCGAATCCGACCAACTTCGTGTTGATTCCGGCTTCGTATTCGAAGAATACCAGCGCCGAAAGGTAGGTGAAAACTACGACCGTGAAGATATAGGCCCAAAAGATTCGGTCCATGCGACCTTTTTCGCTGACCATCCATTCGACCACGATGACCATTGCGAGGAATGCCCGAAGCATCGGAATCAGACCGACGAGTATTCCCCAGTCGTGAGTCAGCACGACACCGCTCCAATCGAGAATGTTGAGCCACGGAATGGAAATCAGTAAGTAGGGCAGGTGTTTCCAGAAAAAGCGGTTGCGGCGTTCGGCGAGCCCCCATCGGATGAAGAAGTCGCACAGAAAGATGAGGCAGACGATGAACTGGATAATCAAATAGGTTTGCGAGAAATTGATGTGGTCGCCCGTTATGATTTCCCATGAAATGGCGAACAGCAGGACGATGCCCGCTATCACTTTCAGAATTTCAAGTGCTTTGTATCGCTCGGTCGGGCGTCGTCCGCCGTTTTTGTCCGCATGCGTTGTCATGTCGGTGCGGTTTCGGTACGGCATCGAATCTTTGGAGGTGGTTGTGCGACCGGATTTTTCGAAATTCGATGTTTTGTCGGTCGACGAGCGCTGGACACGGTGCGTGTTTTTTGTCTTTTCCGTGTATCGGTCGTAAGAATGGTTGTTTTGGCTGCGGCGTTTGTCGCGGTGGGAGTCGGTGGATGTACTGTTCGACATAATCGGGAAAATTGTTACGTCCCTGTTTATCAAAAGCGGTGCCATGAGGGGTGAACAAGCCGAAAAACACGATTTTTCCGGAAAAGATTTTGCACGAATGAAAAAAAGGATTACCTTTGCATTCGCTTTCGGGCAATGGCGGGATAGCTCAGCTGGTTAGAGCGCATGATTCATAATCATGAGGTCGAGAGTTCAAGTCTCTCTCCCGCTACACGAAACGGAGATTGCACATACGCAACCTCCGTTTTTGTTTTTTCGAAAAAAAAGCGATCGAGTTGCTGCAGTGTCGGACAAAAAATATGGTTTTTTTGTGGAAACGGAGGTCAGGTATCGTTTTTTTACTATATTTGTATTATCGATGCTTTTCTGCAAACAAGGCATCGTGGTAAGGGCGCCGGATTCGATGATTACGGGCTCTTTTTAGGCATTTGCTTTCTATGAAAGAAAGAGAATGTTCGTATGATGGAAATAATACGTTCCTTTTGAGGGGCGATCTTTATAACTGCTTAATAGCTATGTAAATAGTGTATTTTGCAGGATTAGAGGTATTACCTTTTTCGAAACAGTGAATCCCGTAAGCGCATACGAACCGGTCCGACGTCTGCCTGAAAATCAGGAAGAAAAGAAATGTTGGTTCGTTATGCGTGACCTGAAGCGCCCCAATGCGTTGCACCCTGCTTACAAGCAACTTGCCGAGGCTCGAATCGAGGTGTTCACTCCGATGAAATGGTTGTTGAAAACGAAGCACGGTCGGCGGATTCGGGAGCAGGTTCCTGTGATTCCGGACTTGTTGTTCGTTTGCGAAACCCGTTCGGTGCTCGACCCCATAGTCGATAAGACACCGACCTTTCAATATCGGTTTCGAAAAGGGGGTGCTTATCGGGAACCGATGGTCGTGCCGGATGCCGACATGGAGCGGTTCATCCGGGCGATCGAGGCTTCGGACGACCCGAAATATTTTCTTCCGGAGGAATTGACGCCGGCCATGTACGGTCGGTTCGTGCATATCGTCGGGGGACCTTTGGATGGATTCGACGTGCGGCTGCTTTCCGTGCGAGGCTCTAAAATCAAGCGGGTACTGGTCGAATTACCCGATTTCATTTCGGTCGGCGTCGAGGTGAATCCTGACTATGTGCAGTTACTGTGATTCGGGTATGGCGTTTATAATTTATTTACGGTTTGTCGGATAATTTACGCTCCAAGACAGTCAAGGGTGTCGGATGGAGTTTTACTGATAATATTGCCAATCAGGGTATCTCGTTTGTTGTCGGATTGGTTCTCGCTCGGCTTCTTTCGCCGGAGGAATACGGACTGATCGGTGTTATCCTGATTTTTATCGGAATCTCCAATAGCCTTGTAGACTGTGGATTCTCGAATGCGCTGATCCGCAAAAATACAACCACGGATACGGATTACAATACTGTATTCATAGTCAATATGGCTGTAAGTATTGTTCTGTTTCTGATTTTGTGGATGGCAGCACCCGCGATAGCGAAGTTTTTCGGTCAGTTCCAACTTGTACCGTTGACTCGGGCGATGGCGGTCGTTCCCGTTATCAATGCTTTCGGAATCATACAACGAACGATTTTCGTCAAACGAATAGATTTTCGGACTCAAACCAAGATTTCGTTTATCGCATCCGGTTCGAGCGGCGTGATCGGAATCGGAATGGCCGTCGGAGGATTGGGGGTCTGGAGTCTGGTAGGGCAACAGATATCGAGACAATTACTCAACACTGTTTTCTTGTGGGGATACAATACATGGCGGCCGCGAAAGGCTTTCTCCGTCGAAAGTTTTCGGGAATTGTTCGGTTTCGGCTGGAAATTGCTGGTAGCCGGAATGATAGATACCGGGTGGCGTGAAATCTATAAAGTCGTCATCGGTAAGTTCTATGCTCCGGTTACACTCGGACAATATACGCGAGCCGAACAATTCGCATCGATTTTTTCGAGCAATATCACTACGATGGTGCAACGGGTGAGCTATCCTGTGTTGAGTTCCATACAAGATGATCGGATACGACTCAAAGCGGCATATCGGAAAGTAATTATATCGACGATGTGGATAACTTTTACCTGTATGCTTGGATTGGTGGCGATCGCACGTCCGATGGTCGTCGTGTTGATCGGAGAACAGTGGTTGCCGTGTGTCCCGATGCTGCAAATCGTCTGTTTTTCGATGATGCTGTATCCGCTGCATGCCATCAATCTCAATATGTTGCAGGTGCAAGGGCGTTCGGATTTGTTTCTTCGGTTGGAAATAATCAAGAAAATCATCGCTGTCGGACCGATTCTGCTGGGCGTGTTTTTCAACATCTATTACATGTTGATCGGTAGTGCGATGGCAGGCTTCATATCCTATTATCTGAATGCGTACTATTCGGGACCCTTTCTCGGGTATAGTATTGCAGAGCAGGTGAAAGATATTCTTCCATCTTTCGCGCAGGCGTTCGCAATGGCCGTTGTTGTCGCATTGTTCGGATATCTGCCTTTCTGTGCATTCGTTGTGCTGCCGATACAACTTGCAGTAGGCGCTTTGATGGTATGGGGACTGAACGAATGGATGCAGCAGGAAGAGTACTTGGAGATGAAACGGATCGCGATGACGGCGATTGAACGACTGAAAAGAAGATAGGGGAGCGATGGCAGAAAATCCGACCGAAAGAAATTCGAGTATCGAGTTGTTGCGCATTGTCGCGATGTTCTTGATTGTTTTGCACCATTACTGTGTCAATTCCGGATTGATCGAGTTGATGGATCCGCATAATTTGACCGGCAATACGATTCTGATTCAATTCCTATCATTCGGAGGCAAGGTCGGGGTCAATATTTTCTTCCTCATTTGCGGCTACTTTATGATCGGCAGCAAAATGAAATGGAACAAGGTCGCTCAACTATTCTTTCAGATATTGACCATCAATATTTTCGTCTGTCTGTTCTTGTCGTCATTGGGGTATCGATACGGAGTGAGGGATTATGTGGAGATGATTCCGTTCTTTTTTTCCATGCCCACAACGTTTATCTCATCCTATTTGGTCATCTATATCCTTACGCCCGTAATAAATAAAGCACTGTCCGTATTCGACCGAAGCGAATATCGTTATTTGTTAATCGTTCTGTTGGGATATTTCTGTATAGCCGCGACATTCCTTTTTCAGACGACTTGGCATTATATGGGGTGGGCTTTCACCTTGTATTGTGTCGGAGGTTATATCCGGAAATACGAACTGACCTCGTTGAATTGGAAGTTCGGATGGATCTCATTAGGTCTGTTGGCGATGTTGTGGGGGGCGATTCTTTTTTTTGATTATTTGGCGGCCCGTTTCGATTTCGTTCCTGCCTCGTTCTGGACTTTTGCGATTACGGATGCGAATAAGATCACCGTTTTTGCGTTGGCACTCGCTCTTTTTATGTACTTCTTGAAATTGCGTCCGTTTTGCTGTAAAACCATAAATTTTGTGGGGGGGGGAATTTGCTTCGGAGTCCTTTTATGGCATGCGAACAATGATATCATGCGCCGATGGCTTTGGACGAATTTTCTCGGAAATACGGATTGGTTTTCCAGCGATTATCTGTGGCTGCACTGCCTGTTGTCGGTCATAGGTGTTTATGGAGTTTGTACGATTTTGGAGTTGATACGTCAGTATGTTTTGGAAAAACCGGTTTTCAATGTTTGGAATCGCTACCGAGCCGGTCGGGCAACATGTCCGGCGATTTCGGACAGGGAAAATCGCAGTAGGTCATCTGACGATTATCCGGAAAATAAATTCAACATTTAATCATGGATAACAAGGATCAAATTACGGTAACGTCTCCGTTGCTTCCCGATCTGGATGAGTTCAACGCCTTGTTGAAGGAGATCTGGGAAAGCAAATGGATTACCAACAACGGTTCGTTTCACCGGCAACTTGAAAAAGAGTTGGCGGCGTATCTGAAAGTGCCCTATATCAGTCTTTTTACGAACGGAACGCTGCCTTTGATTACGGCTCTGCAAGCGTTGCGGATAACGGGCGAAGTGATTACGACCCCGTATAGCTTCGTGGCTACGACGCATGCTTTGTGGTGGAATGGTATAAAACCCGTATTTGTGGATGTCGATTCTGCAACGGGAAATATCGATCCGAACAAAATCGAAGCGGCCATCACGCCCCGAACCACTGCCATTATGCCCGTTCACGTTTATGGCAAACCGTGCGATACGAAACAGATTCAGGCGATTGCCGATAAATACGGATTGAAAGTGATCTACGATGCGGCCCATGCTTTCGGCGTGGAGGTCGATGGCGAGAGTGTTCTCAATGCCGGAGATCTCTCCACCTTGAGTTTCCATGCCACGAAAGTCTACAATACGATCGAAGGCGGCGCTATGGTGATGCAGGACGAAAAGATGAAGCAACGCATCGATTATCTCAAGAATTTCGGATTTGCCGGAGAGACGGAAGTCGTGGCCCCGGGTATCAATTCCAAGATGGATGAGATACGTTCGGCTTATGGCTTGCTTAATTTGCGGCAGGTGAATTCGGCGATAGAAGCGCGTCGCAAGGCTGCAGTCCGGTACCGCGAGAATCTCCGGAATGTCGAAGGCATATCGTTTTTCGATGATACGCCCGGGGTACGGCATAATTATTCGTATTTCCCGATTTTCGTGGATGCCGGAAAATACGGTACGACTCGGGATGAATTGTATGCGAAGTTGCGGGGTTGCAATATCTTGGGCCGTCGTTATTTTTATCCGTTGATCAGCGAATTCACGACTTATCGCAGTTTGCCGAGTGCGAAGCCGGAGAATCTTCCGAATGCCCGGAAGATGGCCGATTCGGTCATTTGTCTGCCGATGCACCATGAACTGACGGAGGAGAACATTGATTTGACGATATCCATCATAAAAAACAGTGTGAAATGATCGAAGTTTCGGAATTGTCCAAAAAGGTGCAACCGACGCTTACAAGGCATCTGTTCAATCTCGCTAAAGCGTATGACGATGTAATCGACTTTACATTGGGCGACCCTGATATTCCTCCCCATCAGGCAATCAAGGATGCCGGTTGTCTGGCGATTCAGCAAGGAAAAACGCGGTATTCGCAAAATGCGGGGTTGCTGGAATTGCGTCAGGTGATAAGTTCGTATTATCAGAGGACAGAGAATCTGGTATACGATCCGGTTTCGGAAATCATGGTGACGGTCGGGGCGATGGAGGGACTGTATCTGGCCCTGTTGTCGATTCTGAATCCCGGAGACGAAGTGATTATTCCGGCACCGTATTACGTGAATTATGCGCAGATGACGCTGATGTGCCATGCTACTCCGGTTATCATAGACGATCCGACGTCGAAAGATCTGACTTTCAGAGTCGAAGATATGGAACGGGCGATAACGGACAAGACCAAAGCCATTATTATCAATACGCCTTCGAATCCGTCGGGCAAAATAATACCGTCTCAAAAAATAGCCGAAATCGCTGCGATTGCAAAGAAACACGATCTTATCGTTCTGTCCGATGAAGTGTATAAATGTTTGATATACGACGGGTCGAAGTTCCGAAGCATCGTCGAGGAGGAGGGGATGCGGGAACGGACGATTCTGATCAACAGCCTTTCCAAAGAGTTTTGTATGACCGGATGGCGGATCGGATATGTTCTGGCTCCGGAAGAGGTGATCGCAACCATGACTAAATTGCAGGAGAATATTGCGGCTTGTGTGCCGCTTCCATCGCAATATGCTGCAATAAAAGCGCTTGGAGGTGAGGCGGATTATTCCGGCCGAATGGTGGAAATATTTTTGAAGCGCCGAAATCTGTTGGTTGACGGCATATCGAAAATCCCGCGGTTAGCCTGTTCGGCTCCGGAGGCGACGTTTTATCTGATGGTGGATATATCCGCAACCGGAATGACTTCGGAGCAATTCGCCGTTTCGCTCTTGAAAGAAGCTCATGTGGCGGTGGTTCCGGGGATAACCTATGGTAAATGTTGCGATTCGTATGTTCGCATAGCATTTACGCTGGATGAAAATAAAATTAAAGAGGGGTTGCAGCGGATACATTCGTTTATCGAAAGACTTGTATGAATAAGAAAAAGATTTTGATGCTTGGCGGTTCGTTATACCAAGTATATGCAATCAAGGAAGCCGTACGTCTCGGTTATTATGTCATAACGTGCGATTATCTGCCATCCAATCCGGGGCATAAGTATGCTCATGAATATCATAATGTAAGTACGACGGATAAGGATGCGGTTTTGGAGCTGGCGCGAAAACTACAGGTGGACGGAATTGTCGCCTATGCTTCCGATCCGGCAGCTCCCACGGCTGCGTATGTCTGTGAGAAATTGGGATTGCCGACGTCTCCGTATGAATCGGTCGAGATATTGTCCAAAAAAGACCTTTTCCGGAAATATCTGCGTGAACATGGCTTCAATGCGCCCCGAGCGAAGGGATATACTTGTTATGAAGATGCGTTGGCGGATATCGACGGATTCCGTTTGCCGGTGATGGTCAAACCTGTAGATTCTTCCGGCAGCAAAGGCATCAATAAACTGACTGATAAATCTCGACTGAAAGAGTTCGTTGAGGACGCATTGAAATATTCGAGAGACAAGCGATTCCTTATCGAAGAATTCATTGTGAAAAAAGGATACCAGATATCGGGCGATGCGTTCAGTGTCGATGGTAAATTGGTATTCCATTGTTTCGGGAATGAGTATTACAGTTCGCAGGTGACGAAAGATTTTGCTCCGTTGGGCGAGTGTTGGCCGTTGCTGATGGATCGGAGTGTGGAAGATAAATTGTGTGCCGATTTGCAGCGGTTGATTACGTCGTTGGGTATGAAATCTACGGCTTATAATGTGGAAGCGATCGTAGATGAGCATGATAACATATACATATTGGAGCTCGGAGCCCGGAGCGGCGGCAGTCTGATCCCTCAGATTACGCACTATGCGACCGGTGTAAATATGGTGACCTATGTTATCAAAGCGGCGATGGGCGAAGATTGTTCCGATTTGCAGCAGGCGCCGTGCCGTGGGTACTGGTCCAATTACATGGTTCATGCAAATGAATCCGGACGATATGCCGGTATTTGGTTCGACGATGATTTCCGGAAGAATCATCTGATCGAATTCGTGACGGATGTCAAGGAAGGCGATGAAGTCCACAAGTTTCGGGATGCGCAAGATGCCGTAGGAACCTTGATGATAAAATACGATAATCCGGAGCAGATGTTCGGAATGATCGAGGATATGGATAATTATGTGAAAGTGCAAACCGCACGTTAGAGATGGCTGATTTGAAACCGATAGGCGGTTACTTCGAGCTGGAGTTGCCGAAATACCCTAAAAATCCCCCCCCCTCCGGGAGGGCGGTGTTTGGGTCAATTCCGGGCAACACGCCTTGGAATTCATTTTAATAGCGTCTTATAATCGTAAAGGAGTAGTTTGGGTTCCCTATTATACATGCAGTGTAATTTACGAAAAGCTGGCCGAACTGAATATCCCATTTCGGCGTTATCATATAAATCATAATTTAGAAGTCGACGATTTTCCGGCGATAGGCGACAACGATTCGATAATCGTCAATAATTATTTCGGAATACAGGATGGATATGTCCGTCGGCTTGCCGAATATTATGGAAGACAGATTATCATCGATAATGCCCAAGCGTGGTATATGCCTGCTGATTCGGGAGTTCGTATGTTTTACAGTCCCAGAAAGTTTTTCGGGCTTCCGGACGGCGGGATTGCGTATATCGAGAATTTCGGTACGAACGAAGTGAAGCTCGAAGAACGGGATCTCTCTTATGAGAGGTGCCGCCATCTTTTGAAGAGAATAGATTCGGGGCCGGAGAGCGGGTACGAAGATTTCAAGCGGAACTCCGAGAATCTGAAGCAGGATCGGCTCAAAAGGATGTCGAACCTGACGGAAGCTCTTTTGAAATCCATTGATTATGAAGATGCGAAGAATCGGCGAAAGACGAATTATCGAATGCTGCACGAAGCATTCGGTTCGATAAATGAACTGAATCTTCCGAAAATGGAAACCTTCGAATGCCCGATGGTTTATCCGCTTCTTATCAAGCATGATTCGCTGAGAAAGAAACTTATTTCCAACAAAATATTCGTTGCCTCCTATTGGCCCGGTGTGGAGGGCGAGGTAGAAACATATTTGCAGAAATATCTTTTACCGTTGCCGATCGACCAGCGTTATGAAGCGGATGATATGCGAAAAATTATAAAAATCATTCAAAATGGAAGTTAAAATCAGACCTCTGCGTGAAGAAGACGCTTATGTTTCTTACAAATGGCGAAATGATCCATTGGTGTTCAAATATACATGTAATCGGTACACCTCGGAGATAACACTCGAATCGGAGCTGGAATGGATTCGGCGCGTGACGAAAAATCCGGCCGATTACAGATGTGCGATAGAAGCCGATGGCGTGTATGTGGGGAACATCTATCTGACTGATATAACGAACAAGGAGGCTGATTACCATATATTCATAGGCGATCGTAATTACTGGGGAAAAGGAGTGGCGAAAAAGGCCTCGCAACTTCTTATAAAATACGGTTTTGAAACTTTGAATCTGGATCGAATCAACTTGCAGATGAGGACGGAGAACCATACCGCATACCATCTGTATTTGACGCTGGGTTTTATAGAGATCGAACGTTCGGAAGAGTTTATCACGATGAGCCTTCCGAAAAAAGATCTTTACGAATAAAATCCGGATTGATTTCGGAAGGGAAAGTGTGGATGAACGATTGTTAATTACTGAATCTATGAATCCGGTTAGTGGCAGCGATGCAATAGTGGTCAGTATTATCTGTTGTACATACAATCATGAGAATTACATTCGGGACTGTCTGGAGGGATTCGTTTCTCAACGGACCGGATTCGGATTCGAAGTGCTTATTCATGATGATGCCTCGACGGACGGTACCGCTGGAATAATACGGGAATACGAATCCCGATACCCCGAGATTATAAGACCCGTGTATCAGCAGACAAATCAATATTCCAAGGGTGTAGATATCTTTTTTGATGTTGTGTTGCCGTTGGCGAAGGGTAAATACATTGCGATATGCGAGGGCGATGATTACTGGACTGATCCTCTGAAACTTCGGAAGCAGGTCGATTTTCTCGAATCCCATCCTGATTGCGGTATGGTTTTCGGAAAAGTCCGAAAATATATTCAGTCAAAAAAGCAATTCGGAACTCTGTTCGGCAGTCCGGTGGAATCGGTTGAGCGGCTTCTACAGACTAATACGATTCCGACACCGACGGTACTTTGCCGAAAAGATTTTATTTTGAAGTATAAGACGGAGATCGGCCAACAACAATGGTTGCTGGGCGATTATCCTTTGTGGATATTTATTGCACTTCATTCAGAAATCGCATTTATGGATGAGGTCTTGTCCGTATATCGCGTTTTGGAAGAATCGGCCTGTCACAGCAAGGATTATTTTAAGATGAAATCTTTCATCCGGTCGATGTATGATATGAAAAAATTCTTTATCGACAAATATGCTTTGGGAAATCTCGAATCGATAGAGGAGGATATGAATAATGCATTGATGTCATACGCGATTCTTTTGAATGCAAAAGACGAGGCCGTTCAGATTTATCATGAGCGACGCTCTTTTTCTTTCCGTTCGTTTCTCAAATATGTATTGTGTAAAATGTCCTTGGCATCCCTATATAAATTCTATTTGAGGCGGATTTCAGATTGAACGGATATTTTTTGCGGTAGAAAGGTTTATGTTGTTGCTTGGGCTGATTCTGCTGATTGTCGCGGTGCTGGGTTATTATCGTTATCGTGACTTTTTTGCACCGGTTGTCATATCTTCGCTATCTTGGGGCGGGGTAGCGTTGCTCTATGCCCTGCTGAATCATGGAATGGAGCCGATATCATTAAAAGGATTATCCGTGCTCGGTCTATGGAACCTGTCTCTCATAACAGGGGCTTTTTTGTTCAGCGAAGTGAATTTGAAAGATTCATCATGTGGAAATCTTCGATCGTTCAATCCGTGGGTGCGTGATTCTTTTTTCAAAATCAGTCTCTTGGGAATGATCCCGATGTGCTACATGGCGTATAAAATCGGAACGACGATGCTATCCGGTAGCTTTCTGCTTAATTTACGGATGGCTAATACCGGTTTGGTGGAATCTGAATTCCGATATGGCGTTTTTGAGTATGTGTTTCCTGTCGCGTTTGTCTCTTTTCTGATCGAGTTATTGATTTATCGGAACGATAAACCTCGGACACGCCTTTACGTATTGGCCTTTTTGAATGTGATAATAATGTTTATAACAATGGCCAAGTCGACCATTCTTTTTACGATCTTGTCGGCTTTGGTAATTGTCAATTTCAAACGGAGAATCTCATCGCGGAAGATGTTATGGTGCGGGATGACGATTTTTGCTTTTATGGCATCGTTTCAACTTCTCAGAAGCGGTGGCGACGATGCCGGCGATACGATATCGGACATGTTTTATGTGTATACTCTTGGGGGTGTTCCTGCGTTGGATCAGATCGTTAATAGCGAGATGACCTCTGAAACGAAAGGTCAATATATGTTTGCTTTTTTTCATAATGCGGTTTCTAAATTGGAAGGCGAGAAAAAAAGACCCGAAAAAACGCATAAGAACGATTTAACGGACGAACATGGCTATGTGTTTGTTCCTCTTCCGACAAATGTTTATACCGTTGTCGGTCCTGTATGGATAGATTACGGGTGGTTGGGGGTCCTTTTGGGCGGATTGATGACCGGTAGTTTTGCTGGGATATTCTTTCGATTGGCAAGGAAGGGATTTTTATGGGCCGTCATAGTTTATGCCTATTTTACATGTGTTTTATTGTTGCAGTTTTTCGGTGAATATGTCTTTACGAATCTGTCTTATCTGATACAGATTATTCTTTTGAGTCTGTTTGCCTATAAATTCAAATATGTTGTAAAATGGCAAAAGTCGACATCCTTTTAGCGACATACAATGGTGCGAAGTATATCCGATCGCAGATAATGTCGATCATAGGCCAATCATTCGAAGACTGGCGGTTGATAATACATGACGACGGCAGTACGGACGAGACCGTGGCGATCATCAAACGGATTGTAGATCCGAGGATCGTCTTGATTGAGGATGAAAAAAAGTTCGGCAATCCTTGCGGAAATTTCCTCTATTTGACACAATTCATCGAATCGCCGTATGCCATGTTCTGTGATCAGGATGATATTTGGTTGGATAACAAGGTCGAAATTCTGTATGATGCAATTCAAAGCTATCCTACCGATGAACCGGTGGTCGGCTATTCCCAGTCTTATTTGTGGATTCCCAAAACCGGAATCACGGGTATGGGTGCGTATACTAAATTCAACCGTACACTCAATCATTTATTATTCAATAACGGAGGCATTCAAGGGTGCGCTGCGATCTTTAATAAGAAAGCCGGTGAGTATCTGATGAATTACCGTGGACGAGATTCCATGCACGATCATTTGCTCAATATCGTCGGACTTGCATTCGGCAAGGTTTTTTCGATAGATTTGCCATTGATGTTATATCGACAGCATGGCGATAATCAAACTGGTATCTCAAGGTATAATTACTCCTTGTGGAGGCGCATTCTTTTAGGCATTAAGATGAGAGAGCCGGTTATAGACAAAAGGCATTATGAGACGATTCAGGATTTTTATGCTCAATATCGCTCTGTATTACCCGATGAGAAGCGGCGTGTTTTTGAAGCTTATTTGAATATGCCGTTATTGCGTCTTTTTCAAAAAATGATCGCTATGGTGAAATTCGATTTCAGACGAGAGGGGTCGTTGTGCAAATTGTTGGTTAAAACCATGATACATCCATTTATCCAATTATGATAACCGTCTTTACTCCGCTTTACAATCGAGAGAAATCGATTTATGCGACTTATGCTTCGTTGCGGAATCAAACCAAACAGGAACATTTCGAATGGCTCGTAATCAATGATGGTTCTACGGATGGCAGCGATGGAATAATGCAAAACATAATCGCCGGTCATGATGGTGTTTTCACCATAACCTACATAGCGAGAGAAAATAAAGGGCTGAATCGGACTTTGAATGAAGGCATCGTACGGGCCCAAGGCGATTTGTTCTGCAGATTGGATAGCGATGATTCGGCGGCTCCGAATTTGATCGAACAAATATCTTTGCATTATCGTGAGATTGAAAATGATGATTCGATATGTGCAATGGTTTTTTTGACGAGCGTCTCCGATGCGATAAATGGACGGCATCCGTTTCAGCAACCTTCGTTGACATCTTTCTTGAAATACCGTGATTTTTACCAAGCGACGGGCGATCGAGTGGAAGTGATGAAAACGCACGTTTACAGAGCGTTTTTATATCCGGAGTTCGAAAGCGAGAAATTTTGTCCGGAAGGAATCGTTTGGAATCGGTTGAGTGTGGATTATCAGGCTCTGTATATTCCGGTCGCTGTCGTAGAAAAGACTTTTCCCGAAGATTCGATTACGAAATCCGTTTATGCGGTCTTGAAAACGAATTTGAAAGGGACTTTAACTTATTATTCGGAAATCCTCAATAATCCGAAAGCTTCCGTAAAATATAAATGTTTGAATTCGATAAAATATTTCAGATATAGGTTGTTGACCCGCACCCCCCCCCTCCGATTTTCAATTCCCATTGTTTATCAGGTGATTGGGGGCTTGGGCGGAATCTTGCTTCTTGTTTACGATAAGTTAACCAAATGATTATGATTCCCAAGATAATCCATTATTGTTGGTTCGGAGGAAAACCATTGCCTGAATCGGCCCGAAAATATATTGCATCGTGGCGAAAGTATTTTCCTGACTATGAGATCAAAGAATGGAATGAAAATAATTTCGATGTAAACATAATCTCCTATACGGCAGAAGCATACAAGGCAAGAAAGTATGCTTTCGTAAGCGACTTTGCTCGTTTTTGGATTCTGTATCATCATGGCGGTCTCTATTTCGATACGGATGTGGAGGTTATCGGATCATTCGATGATATTATTGCACGGGGACCGTTCATGGGATGTGAAAGCGGACTTCGACCGATGGAGGGAGATTCGCTTCTTGTCGCCCCCGGCCTCGGCCTTGGGGTAAACCCCGGCCTCGGCCTTTACAAACAATTATTGGAGCGATATGAAGGAATTCATTTCCAGATGGCGGATGGTTCCTTGAACTTGAAGACGGTAGTCGATTATACGACGGAACTGCTTATCGAACATGGACTGAAAAACATTGCAGATGTGCAACAAGTGGCCGGTTGTTGGATATATCCGCCGGACTATTTTTGTCCGATTTCTACGGCTGACGGGAAGTTGTATCTGACGAAAAACACCCGTTCGATTCACCATTATGCCCAGTCGTGGCAGTCTCCGATCCGTAAATATGGACGGAAAATCGTGTTGTTTTTAGGAGGGAAGCGGTTGAAAAACAGAATTAAGGCACTCCTTTATAAGGATAATGGTTGAGAAATACGCATCGATACCTTTCATGAAAATATTATTTTGCGACAATAGCCTTCGCGAGTTGCTTAATTTTCGAGGAGATGTTATCAGCGATTATGCTGAACATGGTGCAGAGGTCGTTTTGCTCGCTCCTCGGAATTGCGATATTAATGACACTTCGTGTGCGGGAGTTCGGACTATTCCGATCGATTTCAATCGTTCCGGTATGAATCCGTTCAAAGAATGTCGTTATTTTTTCAGATTGTGGAAAATTTATCGTAAAGAGCGGCCGGATTATATCTTTCATTATACGATTAAACCGAATATCTATGGGTCATTGGCTGCACGGTTATGTCGTATTCCTTCTACGGCTGTGATTGCAGGGCTCGGTTATGTGTTCAACAAAGGGGGATTCGGATGCCGTATCGCGCGAGCGCTTTACCGGTTTGCAATGCGCTATCCGGAATATGTTTTAGTACTGAATGAGCATAATAAATCTGTACTCCTCGAAAATCGCATTGTCAAGTCGAGCCAAATGATTTTGTTGAAAGGAGGCGAAGGCGTCAATCTGGATAAATTCAAAGCATAGCCGAATATGACTGAAGAAACGAAAATCTCTTTTTTGATGATTGCTCGTCTGTTGTATGACAAAGGGTATCGGGAGTATGTGGAGGCGGCTCGAATAACGAAACGGGATTATCCGAATGTCCAATTTTTATTGTTAGGCAGCATTGACGTTGAATATCCCAATCACGTACCTTCCGATGTCGTTCAGCGTGATGATGCGTCGGGAGCCATTCGGTATCTTGGTTATGCAGGCGATGTGGGTTCGGTTATGCGGAAATCCGATTGTATCGTTCTGCCTTCTTATCACGAAGGGATGTCTCGGGTGCTGATGGAGGCTTGTGCCATGGGAAAGCCGATTATAACATCCGACATTTCCGGTTGCCGAGAAACCGTAGAAGATGGACGGAATGGATATTTGGTTCCGCCGATGGATAAGGTTGCATTGACCGATGCGATCCGTCGGTTTCTATATCTTTCCGATGATGCGAGGAGTCGGATGGGGCTTTATAGTCGGCAGCTGGCGGAAAGCCGATTCGATGTTCGGGATGTCATTAAAGTTTATCGTCGAATTACAGGCTGAATTTTTTTTGGATGTCATCTCGAGTTGATTTCCGGGAAAGAATTTGTTGGTATATCTTTTGTAGATGTTCGAACAGCGTATCGCTCGTGACGGGCGATGCGAAAAACCGACCGTTTCGAAATACGGTACATCCGGAGTGCGGAACGGCGGATATGTTCAACTAAATACTTTTTTGTGTCATGAAAGAGTCTACCAACAAGACGACCGGTTCGCAGTCGAAAACGAACAAGACGACCACCGCGAAAACGTCGCGTTCCAACAGCAGCTCGACCAGTCGCGGTGTCGCATCGACGGGTTCTTCGAGCCGCGGTACCGCCCGCAGTCAATCTTCGGGTTCGAGCCGCAGCGGTTCGCACAACAACAATCCCGAAGGTCACAATCAGTACACGAAGAAATAGATCGGTTCCATCGGAACCGTTCAATGTGAATCGTGTTTTCGGGCCGGAGCAGATATCCATCTGCTCCGGTTTTTTGTTGGTTGTAGGAAACGTGCGGCATTTTCGCCGTATGGTTGTTTTTGGGACGGCCGAAGCATTCGGGCTGCGGGCAGGTCGGCAAATAAGTGATGAAAACTGTGCGGAATATCCGAACTTTGCGTAATTTTGCACCCGCAACCTCGGGGCAGTCTTTTGTGCCCGCATACAGAACGCATTCAATCGAAAATCATGAAAACCGTGAGAACCGAATCTGGAAACGATGCTCTCTTGCAGCGTGAAGCCGATGAAGCCGTACGCATCCTGCGGGCGGGTGGCATTCTGCTTTATCCGACCGATACCGTATGGGGAATCGGCTGCGATGCGACCAATGCCGATGCCGTGCAACGCATTTATGATCTCAAACGCAGCGAAAACAAGAAATCGATGCTCGTCTTGTGTGCTTCGGCCGATATGGTCGTGCGGTATGTCAATCGGGCGCCCGGAATTGCGTTCGAGGTGATGGAGATGGCGACTTCGCCATTGACTTTGATTCTTCCCGGAGCCGTGGGCGTTGCCGAGAATCTGATTCCCGACGAGGGTACGCTCGGCGTGCGGGTGCCCGACCATGCTTTCTGCCAACGCGTATTGCGCGGATTGGGACGTCCCATCGTTTCGACTTCGGCCAATATCACGGGCGAAGCAACCCCCGAGCGGTTGCAGGAGGTGGCGCGCGAAATCGTCGACGGGGTGGATTTCGTGGTCAATCCCCGTTTCGAAGGCAAACCTACCCGCAAGGCTTCGTCGATCGTGGCGTTCGGTGAGGGCGGCGAGGTACAAGTGATTCGTGAATAGGATGGCTCGGACGATCGACACCCCGATTCAGCAACGGTTCTCGGACATCGACCCGTTTCTGCATGTGAACAACGTCGCACAACAGATGTATTTCGACGTCGGCAAGACGGACTATTATAATAAAGTATTGGGGGCCGATGTGCTGACCACCGGTAGCCGGCGTATCGTGACGGTTTCGACTTCGACCTCTTATATGGGGCAGATTCGTATGTACGACGACGTGCATGCCACGACCGTTTGCGAGCGGGTCGGAAATAAGAGTATGGTGCTCTTTCAGCAACTTCGGGTCGGCGACCGCGTGTGCAGCGAAAGCCGGTCGGTGATGGTGGCGTTCGATTTCGTCGAGCAGCGGGGCATTCCGGTGCCGGACGAATGGCGGCGCGCGATGACGGAGGATTGAGACGGATGGATAAGGGTAAACTGAAAGGCCACGCAGCCCTATGGGTTGCGAATATCATTTGGGGTGTGAACGCTCCGATTTGCAAGAGTGTGCTTCGGTCTGCGGAGAATTCCGAGGGGATCAATCCGTTCGCATTGAGCGTCTATCGGATGGTCGGTGCGGCTGTGTTGTTCGGATTGTGTTCGTTGTTGCTGCCGCGCGAACGGGTCAAGCGGCGCGACATCGTGCGGTTGTTTTTCGCTTCGGTGTTCGGCATCCAGCTCAATCAGATGCTTTTTTTGTGGGGGCTGTCGATGACTTCGCCTATTGATTCGTCGATCATCGCCACCGTGGTGCCCGTGTTGACGATGGTACTGGCGATGCTCTTTTTGCGCGAACCCATCACGTGGCTGAAAGCCGGTGGCGTCTTTCTCGGGGCGGCGGGCGCTGTGTGGCTTGTGTTGCTGAGCAGTCATGGCGGCGGTCGGACTTCGAGTTTCGAGGGCGATGTGCTGTGCATCGTCAGCGCCATGAGTTATGCTACCTATCTTACAGTATTCCGCGATACCATCGTCAAATATTCACCCGTCACGACCATGAAGTGGATGTTTCTCTTTGCGGCGCTCGTTTCGTTGGTTGTCTATTGGGAGCCGTTGTCCGAGGTCGATTACTTCGCATTGTCGGGTCGCACGTGGGGCGGTATCGCTTTCGTGGTCGTTTGCTCGACGTTCGTTTCTTATCTGATGGTGCCTATCGCTCAGCGTTACCTGCGGCCTACATTGGTTTCGATGTACAATTACGTGCAGCCGATCGTCGCTGTCTTGTTCACCGTCGCCATCGGTCTGGATACTTTCGGACCGACAAAAGGACTTGCCGCCGCGTGCGTATTCGTCGGCGTTTGGCTCGTGACCCGTTCGAAGTCGCGTGCGCAACTGGAGGCGGAGCAGCAACGGAAAGGAGCGGAACAGAAATAAAAAACGACGGATGCGATATTTTTCGCATGGATTGTTGCGATATTGAAAACTTTTCTTAACTTTGCACCTGATTTCCCGTTGGATGAAATTCGTGCAAAATGCCGAAATCATGCGGAAATCGGAAGTTCTTTGAGAAGTGTGAAAATATGCGAAAATTTATGCGGTTTTATTTGGCCGATAAATTTTTTATGTCTACTTTTGCAATCCCAAAGGTCAGTTTTGCCGATGTAGCTCAGTTGGCCAGAGCAGCTGATTTGTAATCAGCTGGTCGTGGGTTCGAATCCCTCCATCGGCTCGCAATGCCGGGGCAGGGGCGAATTCGGGAAAGGAGCCTTTTCCGGCAAGCAGAAGTAGAGAGGATATTTAAAAGGGAAGTTACCAGAGTGGCCAAATGGGGCAGACTGTAAATCTGCTGGCTTACGCCTTCGGTGGTTCGAATCCATCACTTCCCACTCGAAAGAGGATACAATGCCGATTGGAGTCGCAGCACTTCGGACATCCGTGAAAAGATGTTAGCGAAGCGAGGGAAGCGCTCTGATACGGTATATTTTTGCGGAAGTAGCTCAGTTGATAGAGCATTAGCCTTCCAAGCTAAGGGTCGCGAGTTTGAGCCTCGTCTTCCGCTCTGAGAACGATGTTAACGAAGATTTTACAACTTAAATTTTTTTAATACTATGGCAAAAGAGAAATTCGACCGGTCGAAACCGCATGTCAACATCGGTACCATCGGTCACGTAGACCACGGTAAGACGACGCTTACCGCTGCTATCACGACCGTTCTGGCTAAGAAAGGTCTGTCGGAGCTCCGTTCGTTCGATTCGATCGATAACGCACCCGAGGAGAAAGAACGTGGTATCACGATCAACACTTCGCACGTTGAGTATCAGACGGCTGCCCGTCACTATGCTCACGTGGACTGCCCGGGCCACGCCGACTATGTGAAGAACATGGTTACCGGTGCTGCTCAGATGGACGGTGCGATCCTCGTTGTTGCCGCTACCGACGGTCCGATGCCCCAGACCAACGAGCACGTACTGCTCGCTCGTCAGGTGAACGTGCCGCGTATCGTTGTTTTCCTGAACAAGTGCGATATGGTGGACGATCCCGAAATGCTCGATCTCGTTGAGATGGAGGTTCGTGACCTGCTTTCGAAATATGAGTACGATGGCGACAATGCTCCCATCATCCGTGGTTCCGCACTCGGCGGCTTGAACGGCGAGGCTAAGTGGGAAGACAAAATCATGGAATTGATGGATGCTGTCGACAGCTACATTCCGCTGCCCGTTCGTGAGAACGAGAAGCCGTTCCTGATGCCTATCGAGGACGTATTCTCGATCACCGGTCGTGGTACTGTTGTTACGGGTCGTATCGAGACCGGTATCATCCACGTGGGTGATCCCGTCGAGATCA
>RYWP01000194.1 GCA_003979135.1 Alistipes sp. | reverse complement strand
TTGATGGCTCGCACATAATAGAGCGCCGGCACGGCATCCATTCGGCGGGTATGATTCACGATAACATCGGGATCCATCGCACGTTCGCGTTATTCGTGTCGTTTCTTGATTTCGCCGATCGGTTCGCCGCCGATACCGATGTTTTCATCCGGCAACTCCTTGATCGTCACCAAAAAGAACCGTTCGGGAATATGCGTGATTTCCGCCGCAACGGCCGTCATCCGCCCGATTAGTTCTTGCTTCTGTTCAGCGGTCAACGCACCGCTTTCGATGGTAATATAAGGCATATCGATCGATTTGTTTTCCCGATTGCAAAGATAGCCAAAATCGGCAAACGTTTGCTTCTGCGCTCGATTTTTCGTATCTTCGCATCGTTTTCGCCGAATATCGTCATGTCGCCTGTAGCTGTCATCATAACCGTCTTAGGATACATCTTACTCCTGTTCGTTTTCGCTCGGATTTCGAGTCGGAAAGCGGGAAACGCAGCATTCTTCACCGGCAACCGACGCACTCCGTGGTATATGGCAGCATCGGCCATGATTGCGGCAGCCATGTCGGGCGTTACGTTCATTTCCGTTCCGGGGTCGGTCGCCGCAGATGCCTTTTCCTACATGCAGATGGTCATGGGATTTACAGTAGGGCAGTTCATCATTGCATTCGTATTGGTTCCGACATTCTATCGGCTGCGGGTAGTTTCGCTCTACGAATACCTCGACACGCGATTCGGGATTACGTCGCATCGCACGGGTGCATGGTTCTTTTTCATCTCGAAGATGTCAGGCACAGCTTTGAAAGTCTATATCGTTTGCGCCGTAATGCAGGGATTGGTATTCAACCATTATGGAATACCGTTCTGGGCCAACGCAGCATTGACAATGACATTTGTTTGGCTCTATACACAACGGGGCGGCGTCAAGACGTTGATTTGGACTGATACGCTCAAAACCGTCTGTTTAGTCGCATCGCTTGTGCTGACCATCGTGTACCTAATGCGTGGCATGGGATGGTCGCTCGCCAATACAGCCCAACAGGTCGCTGCTTCACCTATGTCGCGGATTTTTTTCTTTGATGATCCCGCATCCGGTTACTACTTTTGGAAGATGTTCTCGGCCGGTATCGTTCTGCTCGTAGCCATGACCGGACTCGATCAAGACATGATGCAGCGGAATCTGAGTTGCGCCACACCACGTGATTCACAGAAAAACATCATCCTCACGGCCTTTTGCCAGATTTTCGTCATCCTTTTGTTCCTCGTTCTCGGTGTATTGCTCTACCGATACGTTGAATCCACCGGATTACCGATGCCTGCCAAAAGCGACCAAGTATTCGCACAGGTTGCCGTCAATGGAGGTTTACCGCTCGCAGTTGGTGTTCTGTTCGTTATCGGACTTATTTCAAGCACCTATTCATCTGCAGGTTCCGCACTTACGGCTTTGACTACCTCGTTCACGGTCGACATTCTCACGGCCACAAAGCACGACAACGACCAAGCATTGACACGCACTCGCCGCATCGTTCATATCGCAATGGCCGCTTGCATGGCGGTCGTCATCTTAGGTTTCGAATATTGCGCCGATGACAGCGTTATCAATCTGGTCTACAAGGTTGCCGGATATACCTACGGACCGATTCTGGGCATGTTCGTCTTCGGAATGTCGACCCGACGCCGGATAAAAGATCGTTGGATGCCGCTCGTGGCGATTGCCGCCCCATTGTTGAGCGGCCTGCTGCAATACGTCGCACGCACGCATTGGCACTATCAGATCGGCTTCGAACTGTTGATTTACAATGCCGCATTCACCATGCTCGGCATGTTGCTTTTAACGAAAAAAAGATGAAAAATAAACTTCTCGTTCTGCTGTTCGTATTATCGACCTGCCTCGATGTTTCTGCTGAACCGATAAACGCCGCGACACGACAAACAATCGGCAAAATGCTCAACCGTATCGTCGCCCGAGAGGTTACGGGTGCCAATTTGCGGATACAGTCGATCAAGGCTTCGCGCGGTCGGGTGCAGATATACGCAACTATCGGATTGTCCTACTATCCGTTCCGAGAAGAGAACACAAAAGCTGTCTCTTATACACATCT
>RYWP01000193.1 GCA_003979135.1 Alistipes sp. | reverse complement strand
TCGTCTTCGTCGCGGCGGGCCGGGAAGATGCCGACGACCCCTTGTAGCGTCAGCAGTCGTTCGTCGCGGATGCGGGTCAGCAGGGCCTGCGCATCGGCGAAGATTTTGCGCGCTTCGGAGCCCTTTTCGGGGTCTTCGAGCAGTTCGGGATAACGGCCTTTGAGCCCCCATGCCGGAAAGAAGAAATTCCAGTCGATGAACGGTTCGACGTCGGCTACGTCGTAGTCCGGAAAGACCATGCGCCCCGTGTGGAGCGGCGCGACGGGCACGTGGAGCGGATAAGCAGTTGCGGCGATGCGTCGCGCCTCGGCGAGCGGGACCAGCGTGCGCTGTGTCTCGCGGAGTGCGTATTCCTCGCGGAGGCGCTGCTGGTCGGCGCGCACTTCCTCGGTGTATCGGGCGCTGTTGGGCCCGAGCAGTTGTGCGAGAATCTGACTGTTGCGGCTGGCATTGGGCGAATGAACGACCGTGCCGGAGTAGACCGGCGCGATTTTCAGCGCCGTGTGGAGGCCCGAAGTGGTCGCTCCGCCGATGATGACCGGAATCTGCAGCCCACGGCATTCGAGTTCGCGGCAGACGGCGATCATCTCGTCGAGCGACGGGGTAATCAGTCCGCTCAGACCGATGCAATCGGTGCCCCATGCGACGGCCTCGTCGACGATGCGCTGGGCATCGACCATGACACCGAGGTCGCGTATCTCGTAGCCGTTGCAGGCCATGACGACCGAAACGATGTTCTTGCCGATGTCGTGCACGTCGCCCTTGACTGTGGCGACCAGCACCTTGCCGGCATGGTGCGCTCCGGCTTGTTGTTCGATGTAGGGGGTCAGCGCCGCCACGGCCCGTTTCATGACGCGGGCCGTCTTCACTACCTGCGGCAGAAACATCTTGCCCTCGCCGAAAAGTGTGCCGACTTGCTCCATTGCGGGCATCAGCAGTGTGTCGATGACCGCCAGCGGGTCGCCCGATTCGCCGTAGGCTTCCAGCGTATCGGCTTCGATATGGTCGGCCGTGCCTTTCAGCATTGCGTGGTCGATGCGTTCGCGCAGCGTGCCCAGCCGCCAAGCGTCGGCGGTCTGTGCCGTTTGTTCGGCATCGGTATGCACTTGTTGGGCATATTCGGCGAGCCGATCCGAAGCATCCGTACGGCGGCACAACACCACGTCCTCGACCCGCCGGAGCAATTCGGGCTCGATGTCGTCGTAGATGCGCAGCATCTGCGGATTGACGATGCCCATATCCATTCCGGCCTGAATGGCATGATAGAGGAACGCCGCGTGCATCGCCTCGCGCACGGGATTGTTGCCACGGAAGGCGAACGAAAGGTTCGAGACACCGCCCGAAACTTTGGCGTAGGGCAGATGCGTCTTGATCCAGCGTGTCGCGTCGATGAAGGCTTTGGCATAGCCGTCGTGCTCCGGTATGCCCGTGGCGACGGCCAGTATGTTGGGGTCGAAAATGATATCTTCGGCCGGAAAGCCCGCCTCGGTCAGCAGCCGGTAGGCCCGTTCGGCGACCTCGATTTTGCGTTCGAAGGTGTCGGCCTGCCCGCATTCGTCGAAAAGCATCACCACGGCAGCAGCCCCGTAACGGTGAATCGTGCGGGCCCGTTCGAGGAACGGCGCTTCGCCCTCTTTGAGCGAGATGGAGTTCACGACGGATTTGCCCTGCGTCGTCTCTAATCCGGCCACGAGCGTCTCCCAGTTCGACGAATCGATCATCGTCGGTACGCGGGCGATTTCGGGTTCCGAAGCGAGCAGGTTGAGGAACGTGCGCATGGCTGCAGGGCCGTCGATAAGTCCGTCGTCCATGCAGACGTCGACGATTTGCGCGCCGGCTTCGACCTGCGCACGGGCCACCGCGAGTGCCTCCTCGTAGTTCTTTTCACGGATCAGTCGGGCAAACTTGGCCGACCCCGCGACATTGGTTCGTTCGCCGACGTTGATGAAATTGGCTTCCGGCACGATGCGTAGCGGTTCCAGCCCACTCAATACCGTTTCGTGACGCGGCTCGGGCAGCGGGCGCGGGGCGTAGCGTCCGACGATTTTCTGCAATTCGAAGATGTGGGCCGGCGTCGTGCCGCAACATCCGCCGACGATGTTGACCAGTCCGCGCCGCAT
>RYWP01000192.1 GCA_003979135.1 Alistipes sp. | reverse complement strand
GATTCTTTATGCCGATCCCCCAAAAAACAATACCCCCCCCTAATTATTGCCGCGGACCTAATCTTGGTATATTAAACGACGCAATATCCATGCGAAAAAGAGAGCCGTTGATCGAAATCAACGGCTCTCTTTTCTGTGCCCAGGACAATATTTGAAAACCGCAATTTCAGAGGTATGCGGAATAGGTCGAAAATCGGTTATTTATTGATATAGTGCAAAGGTAATCAATATATTGCGAATGTCAATAGAATTGCGTAATATTGCAGAAGATTTTATTGTGTGGTGCAACGGTGGTGCAAATTTTATAACTTGCACCACGGATCAATGGATTTTGCAATATGGCATCGGTTACGGCTTTCATACGGGTATCGAGAAAACGGATAGACCGGGCGAACGTGCGGTTTCGCCTGCGGGACGGGCGGGGCGTTCAACTATTCCATGCCTCCGAGTTGGAGATAAGCCCTTCAGATTGGGATGCGACCCGGCAGGAGATCAAGGCGAAAGTGCTTTACGATGCGGAGAAACGGGCCGCCTTCAACCGGGCTGTGGCCGAGCGGCGGAATATGATTTTCGAACTATACAACGCTGCTGTCGATAAAGCATCCTTGACTTCCGAATGGCTGGAGGAGGAGATCGACAAACGTCTGCACCCCGAAAAGTATATCGTCGAAGAACACCGGCAAACGTTCTTCGAGGCCTACGAGGAATTTATCGAGAAGCGTAAGTTGTCCGATTGGCGGGTGCGGGCCATTCGGGTTGTGATTCGGGCGTTGAGGCGCTACGAACTCTATGCCCGCCGGACGGTGGATAGCCGCTTTGTGCTCGACTTCGATACGGTAACGCCGCTCGTGTTGCGGGACATCGAGGAGTTTCTGCGAAACGAACATACCTTCTGCGAGCAGTACCCCGATATTTACGAGGCAGTGCCCGAAAGCCGGACGCCTCAACCGAGAGGACAAAACACGATTAACGGGATTCTTACCAAACTGCGCACGTTCTTTATTTGGGCGAACGACGTAGGCAAGACGACCAACAACCCGTTTCGGAATTATGCCGTCGAGGAGTGCGTCTACGGCACGCCCTACTACATCACCATCGACGAACGCAATAAAATCTACCGCACGAACCTTGCCCGCCATCCGCAGTTGGCTACACAGAGGGATATTTTTGTGTTCCAATGCCTTATCGGTTGCCGTGTGGGCGACCTCTACAAACTGACACGGGACAACCTGATCGGCGGGGCGGTCGAGTATATTCCCCGCAAGACGAAAGACGGGCATCCGGTAACGGTGCGGGTTCCCCTCAACACGATAGCCCGTGAAATACTGGACCGCTATGCCGGTTATGCCGGGCCGGGGTTGTTTCCGTTGATTGCCGAGCAGCAATATAATCGGGCGATCAAACGGATATTCCTTGCTGCCGGATTGAAGCGCAAGGTTACGATTCTGAATCCACTAACCCGTGAGCCGGAGCAGCGGCCGATATGGGAGGTGGCCTCGTCGCACTTGGCTCGTCGGGCCTTTGTCGGGAACCTCTACAAGCAGGTCAAAGACCCTAACCTTGTCGGAGCGTTGAGCGGACACAAGGAGGGCAGCCGGGCATTCGCCCGCTATCGGGACATCGACGACGAAATGAAAAACGAATTGGTTAAAATGCTGGAGTAAATTCTACGGAATATGAAATTGATGGTAAAAACCGACAGATGCGTTAATCTGTTGAAGGAAATACAGCTTGGATTATGTCCTTATTGTTTCAGGCTTGATTGTGACGACGAATTAGCAGGAATCATAAAGGAGGCCGATAACAAAGGTGAAGTTATTCGGCAATACCTTAAAGATAAATCAGGGAAAGATATATATTCAACCGATGAAGCTGCAATCCGGTTCGTGTTTGACAAAGATGCCGTTTTTCGTCGTTTGGCTTTTCTAAAAGCGCTGACTTTTTATGTACTTTCTCCAGCAGTCGAAATTGCCGATAAAAATCAGCAGCTTGCGTATGTAAGAGCTTGTACAGTTCAAGACCCATACGCCGATGTTATTCTGGATACCGTAGAATCATATGGGGGACCTATCTATGTTAAAGATTTGGAAGACGAATTTATGGAGGTTTGCCCGGATATG
>RYWP01000191.1 GCA_003979135.1 Alistipes sp. | reverse complement strand
GCCGTCCAGCCGAGCCACGCGTGCAGCGTCCCCATGAAATCGAAGAACAACAGCGTCACAGCCGCGAAACAGAGTGCAGCGAGCACGATTCGAATTCTACGCAACATAAGTATTCGATATTTCGGAACAAGACAAAATTAGAAAAAAAGTACGTTTTTTTCAAAATCGCCGCTTTTTACCGGAATACGATGCACCGCCCGAACGCAACGAACGGGCAGACCGAACGCCGCTCCCTGCTTTTGCAGGTCGTTCGCTGAAAAAATAGCTCTTTTGTCGGCGCTTTTCCTCCTGCGTACAGGCCACATAGACCGGTTCGCCGGTATAGGGATTCTCGCCCGTCCGGAACATCACCGATGAGAGAGTCATCGGCGTCGGGGTCAGGTCCTGCACCTGCTCCAACGTGAAGTGCAAACGCCCCAAGACCTTCTCCGAAAGCGCCCGCATCTCTCGTTCCGTACATCCGGGATGCGACGAAATGAAGTAGGGAATCAACTGATAAGACAGCCCTTCGCGGCGGCAGATGCGCTGGAAATCGGCATTCAACCGCTCGAACATTGCGAACGGCGGTTTGCGCATCAACCGCAGCACGGCATCTTCGGTGTGCTCGGGCGCCACCTTCAACCGGCCCGACGTATGGTGCTTGAGCACCGTTTCAAGGTAGGGTTTGTCATCGAACAGGTCGTAACGAATGCCACTGCCGATGAAAGCTTTTTTGATGCCTTTCACGGCACGGATTTTCGCATAAAGGGCCAACAACGGGCCGTGATCGTTGTCGAGGTTGGGGCAGCGCGTCGGATGCAGGCACGATGGACGCCGACAACGGCCGCACAAGCTCTTATCTCGGCCACCCATGCGGTACATGTTGGCCGACGGCGCCCCGACATCCGACAGATATCCCTTGAAGTCGGGCATCCGCACGATGCGCTCCACCTCGGCAAGGATCGACCGCTCGCTGCGCGAATGGATGAATTTGCCCTGATGGGCCGAAATGGTGCAGAAGGCGCATCCGCCGAAACAGCCGCGATGAATGTTGACCGAAAACCGAATCATCTCCCACGCCGGAATCGGCCCCTTGCCGCGGTAACGCGGATGGGGCGCCCGCTCGTAGGGCAGATCGAACGAGTGGTCGAGTTCCTCGGTCGTGAGGGTCGCATGGGGTGGCGTGACGACGACGAAGCGGTCGCCGACCTCCTCGACGAGAGTCGCATCGGGCTGCATGAGATTGCTCTGTGTCTCGATATGAACGAAATTTTCGCCGAAAGCCCGTTTATCGGATTGACAGCGTTCGAAGCTGTGCAAGCGGATGGTCGTCGACGGATCGAGCCGCTCGACATACGCACGATCGGCCAAAAAGGCGACCTGCCGGATCTTACGCAACAGCTTGGCATTGTATCCGTTGCGCATGGCCTGTGCGACCTCTTGGATGACGCCCTCACCCATACCGTAAATCAACAAGTCGGCCCCAGAAGATACCAACACCGACGGATGGAGCGAATCGCTCCAATAATCGTAATGCGTCAACCGCCGCAACGAAGCCTCGATGCCGCCGATAACGACGGGAACGTGCGGGAACAAACGTTTGAGAATCTGCGTGTAGACCGTCACGGCACGGTCGGGCCGAAAACCGGCCTTGCCGCCGGGCGTATAAGCGTCGTCGTGGCGCAGACGCAGGTTGGCGGTATAATGGTTGACCATCGAATCCATCGCACCGGCCGTGACGCCGAAAAACAGACGCGGCACCCCCAACTTGGTGAAATCGCGCAAATCGTCGCGCCAGTTGGGCTGCGGCACGATAGCGACGCGATACCCCTCGGCTTCGAGTAAGCGCCCGATGACAGCGGCGCCAAACGCAGGATGGTCGATATAAGCGTCGCCCGTGAAGAGGATGACGTCCAACTGTTCCCATCCGCGTTCGCGAACTTCCTTTATCGATGTAGGCAAAAACATTTTTATATTAAAGGCTGCACACCGCTTTTGAAAGCGGTTCCCTATGCGATTGCCGGTTTTTATGGTTTCGACGATTGTATTCGCTTCCGCAGGTTTTGCAAATACGGCCTTTCAGGCCGTGCGGGCCGAAGCCTCCACCCGCGGAGGCCCGCCTAACGGCGTTTTCCGCAGTCTACGG
>RYWP01000190.1 GCA_003979135.1 Alistipes sp. | reverse complement strand
CGACGCGACAGTGAGGACCAACAAAGCGATGAAGAAGATACCCCACTTTTCGTAAGTCATGATGCGATAGAACGAAGCGCGCATTTCGGCCTGCGAACGGACACGGAATCCGTCGCCGGCGATCTGCCCGACGGCCTCCCGTACGCGCTCAAGATCGGCCTCCGGAGAGAGGCTGAAAGCGACGGCCGAGACACGGCCGGGATGGGAAAAGAGCTCCTGCGCCAGGCGGAGCGACGTGAGGACATAGGTGCGCTCGCTCTCGAGATCGGCCGTGAAAAGACCGCTGACGGGCACCGAACGCCGGGTATAGTTGGCGACGGGCAACAAGGAAGAGAACGAACCGCGCCGGAGGGCGTAGAGGTTGACGTCGGCGTCGGCCAGCGACCGGATGCCCAACAGATAGGAAGCCGAACGCCCGACGAGCAACCGATCGAGGTCGCCGACGCGGACGACGGGATAGCCGGCGACGACATGCTGCCGGAGTGGGAAGATGTCGCCGTAACGGTCGTCGACACCGCGCAGGAGGGCCGTAGTCTGCCGCCCGTTGTGCTCCAACAAGACGCTCTGCTCGAGAAAGAACGACCGGGCGTCGACGCCCGGGATGCGGGCGAGGGCGGCGGTATCGAGGGCTGCGACGTCGAAAGTCTGACCCTCGGCGGGCGAGAGCGTGAGATCGGCGTCGAAAGCGGAACAATTGAGCTTGACAAGGGATTCGAACCCGTTGAAAACCGACAGAAGGATGATCATCGCCGCGACGGGAACCGCGACGGCGACGACGCTCAACCCGGAGATGAGGTTGATGACCGAACGCGACGCGGACGAGAAGAAGTAACGACGGGCGAAGAAGAAAGCGAGCATGGTTTTCAATGCAGGGTGCGGAATTCGGGATTCGCGATTCCGAGGAACCGACGGGCGACCGATGTTGCCGGCTCCGAAGGCGGACCTCGAATCGGGAACTATCGTTTGAGCGCCTGGTCGATCTGCTCGATGTACTCGAGCGAATCGTCGAGGAAGAACTGGATTTCGGGCACGCTCTTCAACTGGTTGCGGATACGCTGGCCCAGGGCGCGGCGCACGAACCAGTTGTTATGCTCCAACTCCTTCATGAGCTCCTCGCTGCGCTCGAAGGGAAAGACGCTGACGTAGATCTTGGCATAGCCGAAGTCGGGCGAGACGCGCACGGCGGTGACGGTGACCAACATGCCGCGGACGATGGCGGCACCCTCCTTCTGGAAGATCTCGGCCACGTCCTTCTGTATCTGCTTGGCGATTTTCTGCTGACGGGTATTTTCCATGGTTGAACGATTTACAATTCGTATTTGAAGACTTCGCGGTTCCTCTCGCGCTTGGGGCGCGGCTTCCACGACTCGAAACCTGTGCGGTTGAAACGGTAGCTTACACCGAAACCGATATTGAGGTTGTCGAGCGGCGACCGCAGCGGCGTGTTGCGGAACGGATTCTCGGAGCCGTCGGTGAGGTTGTCGGCATAACGCGTGCGGTTGCGCAACAGATCGGAAAAGCCGAAGTAATAACGCACGCGGAAATTGAGCTCGAAGCGGCTGACGAGGATCGCCACGCCGCCGCCGCCGGCCAGGCCGTAGCCCCAACGGTTGTCGCGGGCGAGGTGGAACCGATAATCGCCGTGCCAGTCCTCCTTGCCCTGCTCGCGGGCGAGCTCGTTCTCATAGGTGGAGGAAAAATTGTAGGAGAAGGTAGCCGCAGCCTCAAGGTAGACGCGCAAGTGCTTTTTGGCCACATAGACGTGTGGCTGCCACACGACGGGCAGGACCACGGAATTGACCCGGCGCCGGTAATAGAGGTAATCGGCCTTGTCGTCGACCAGCGACGCGTTGACGGCATGGGAGAATCCCAGCTGCAAGAACTCGAGGTCGACGCCGAAGCCGCCCACGACGCGCTGGGGGCCGTAGTAACGCCACGAAAGACCGGCGTTGTACATGCCCCACATGGCGCGGCTCTCCTGCCGGGGCTCGAACCGGCCGCTGCCCATGCCGTAACCGGCCAAGGCGCCGAACGTATGCTGTGCACCGGCCGACTGCCAAGCGAAGCAAGCGGCAAGGAGGCAGAACGCCGACCGGAAGAGATGTACTGTTTTCATGATGATTAACG
>RYWP01000189.1 GCA_003979135.1 Alistipes sp. | reverse complement strand
CGTCGGGACTACTCCGAACGCAAGCGCATGGGTTTTCCGTGTGCTTGCGTTTTTTTTCGCAGACCCTGCCGACGGCTCGAATCCGGCAATGACACTATACAACAAAAATAGCAACAATTTTCGTTTTATCCATACGGAAATCGGTAAAAATCGGTGTTCCGAACGGGAAAAAACAGGATTCGGTCTGAATGGAACAAAAAAAGACGCGGACAAATCCCTTATCCCTTATTCGAGGCCCTCGACTGCCCTAAAACGAAGATAAAAGAAATGTCCGCGCAGAAACGCAGACACCAACCTTTCATCTTTCGTTTTATTGAAACTGTCGAGATTTCGAATAAAAAGAAGAAAAGCCAATGCGCTTTTTATGTTTCGGCACCGTCCATCCTGCGAGGATGACGATGCGGAATAGTTTTCGATTCGGTTATTTCATCATAGGCGGATGCAATAATTTATTGCAAATATAACGATATTATTCGATAATCCATACACAAAAGCGATGAAATCCGTCCGCCAGCAACGAAAATCCGGCGAAATGGGGTCGCAGCAACAAGAAAGCGCAAAAAAGCGCGGGCAAATCTTTTACCCGTTGTCCAAGGCCCTCGACTGCCCTAAAAGAGAAGATAAAAAGAAAAGCCCGCGCAAGTTTTCGCCTGCAAAAATAGACAAAAGAATCCGCCTGCGCAAATGCCGAATCAAGCGATATAACGCTCGGCAACGCTAATTAAGAATCCCAGTATCAATGCATTGACCAGCACGGGAACGATCGCACGCCGCTCCTTGCCGGTAAAAGTCAGCACGACCGGAACCGCCATCATCAACGTGATGCCCATCCCGTCGGCCCACCACGGCAACAACGGCAAATTGCTGTGGAAGATAATAATCGTAGCAAACAGATAGGTGCAGAATGCCGAAACGCACGAACGCAACGCAAGCCGCTGCATGAACATCGGAATGACATCGATCAGACCGGCCACACAGCCGACACAGAGCGAAAGAGTGAAATGGGGCATAACAAAATAGTTCTTTATTTATTTACCGGCACGCTTGCGGTCGACTTCGTGCAAGAGAATCTTGCGCAGACGCATAGCATGCGGCGTTACCTCGACATATTCGTCCTCCTTGATGTATTCGAGCGCCTCCTCCAGCGTGAAAACCTTCGGCGGCACGATGACCGCCTTGTCGTCCGACCCCGAAGCGCGCATGTTGGTCAACTGCTTCGACTTGGTGACGTTCACCGTAATGTCGTTCTGGCGCGTATGCTCGCCGATGACCTGCCCCTCGTAGACCTGATCCATCGGATTGATGAAGAAACGTCCGCGATCTTGCAACTTATCGATGGAATAAGCGAAAGCCGTGCCCGTTTCACCCGAAATGATCGAACCGTTCGTGCGCATCTCGATGTCGCCTACCCACGGCTCGAAATCTTTCAGCCGATGGGTCATGATGGCCTCGCCGGCCGTAGCGGTCAACATATTCGACCGCAGACCGATGATGCCGCGCGACGGAATGTCGAACTCCAACCGTACGCGCTCGCCGTTCGACTGCATGTTCGTGAGGGTACCTTTGCGCTTCGTTGCCAACTCGATGACCGTACCGGAGTGTTCGTCGGGACAATCCACGGTCAACTCCTCTACAGGCTCGCACTTCTTGCCGTCGATCTCCTTCGTGATGACCTGCGGCTGACCGACCTGCAATTCGTAACCCTCGCGACGCATGGTCTCGATGAGCACCGACAGATGCAGGACGCCGCGTCCGAAGACGTTGAAGCTATCGGCCGACGGCCCGGGCGTCACGCGCAAAGCGAGATTCTTCTCCAATTCGCGGTCGAGACGATCCTTGATGTGGCGCGAGGTGACGAACTTACCGTCCTTGCCGAAGAACGGCGAATTGTTGATCGTGAACAACATCGACATGGTGGGCTCGTCGATAGCGATGGGCGGCAGCGGCTCGGGATTCTCGTAATCGCAAATCGTATCGCCGATATCGAAACCCTCGATGCCGGTAATGGCACAAATCTCGCCGCACGAAACCTCGTCGACTTTCTTTTTGCCCAATCCGTCGAAGATCATCAGATCGCGGATTTTGGTTTTGACCATCGTCTCACCATCGCGTTTGGCCAACGTTACGTTCTGCCC
>RYWP01000188.1 GCA_003979135.1 Alistipes sp. | reverse complement strand
AAAAAATAGGGCAACTGAAAAACAGTTACCCTAATAAACCAAAGCCGACGAAAACGGACGGGAACGCGACAGCCAACCAATCGTGCTGTTGCCAAACAGCCTGTTTCGAAATTATGTCGGGTTGTCCAATCATGATCGCAGCGTCCGGAATACGTCTTTTCTGCCGACAAAGATAACGACTTTTTATCAACCCCGCAAATTTTTATTTTTTATTAAAGGCTGCGCATAGTTCTATCAACCGTGAGGAGCATGTACCCCCTTTTATTAAAAGAGATACTTTTCGGTCGTGACCTTGCGCACCAAACGGAAAATTTCGTCCCAAGCATCCTCGCCGAAAGTCGTACCGACCACCTCGATAACCTTACCGGCAGTAATGGCCCCGATAGTGCCGCACTGCCGCAAAGAAAGCCCCTCGCACATCCCCGACAGAAATCCGGCCGCATAGAAATCGCCCGCACCCGTCGTATCGACCCGCTTCGCCGCAGCCATGATACCTACGTGCACCACTTCGCCGCCCTGTTTTATCAAGGCGCCTTTGGTGCCGATTTTCACCACGGCGAGCTGCGTCATTTCGGAGATCATCTGCAACGCATTCAACGGCTCGGCCTCGCCCGTAAAGGTCTTGGCCTCCTCCTCGTTCGCAAAGACGATATCGACATAATCGCGCACCAATTCGCGCAGAAACTCCAGATTCTCGGCTACGATGTTGAAGCTGGCCAAATCGATGGCCACCTGCAATCCGCAGGCCTTGGCCGTAGCGGCGGCCTTGCGAATCAATTCGTGGTTCTGAACGAGATACCCTTCGACATAAAGGCAATCATAACCATCGAACAACTCCGGCCCGATTTCGGGCGCCGACAATTCGAGCGCGGCACCCAAATGGGTCACCATCGTCCGCTCGCCATCGGGCGAAATCAACGACACGCACTTGCCCGAACGCTCCGTACCACGGAAAACGACCGGATCGACGTGCAGATTTTCGAGCGCCTGCACGAAAAAATCGCCGGTCTTGTCGCGCCCTACCTTACCGATGAATGCGACCTTGCACCCCAAACGCGCCATCGCCCGAATGGTGTTGCCCGCCGAACCGCCCAACGAGAGCGAATATGGAAGACCGGCTACCGATTTCGAAATTTCCGTTTGCAATGCGGCATCGACCAGATTCATCGACCCTTTGGGCAGGTCGAACCGGTGCAACACCGCATCGCTTTTCAAATTGACCAGCATGTCCGTCAAGGCATTGCCGATACCGATGACACGTTTCATAGATTCAAGTTCGGGGTTTTCTATAAAATATCAAGAGAACGATTGTAAGCAGCAAACAAAGCACGCCTCGCTCAACCACTCGTTCCGACCGGTTGCAAGCACCACACAAGAAGCCTTGCAACCATTCATCTCTTACAACCGATTATAAATATCGCAATCGATTTGACAAAAAATTAAATGGATAGGATTTTCACCAAATCCAATTTACTGCGGTTGATCTCTTTGTGATGCTTGACCGCTTTGGAGAACGGCACGTAGACAATCCGGCCGTTTTCGATGCCGATCATCACGTTGCGCTGACCCTCCATCAGCGCCTCGATGGCACCTTCGCCCATGCGCGACGCCAGAATCCGGTCGAATGCCGTCGGCGAACCACCCCGCTGGATATGGCCCAGTATCGTCACACGCGCATCGTATTGCGGGAACTCCTTTTTCACACGCTCGGCCAAAGCCGTAGCACCGCCCGTGACAGGATTCTCAGCCACGATGACGATCGCCGAATTTTTGCTTTTGCGGAACCCGTTGTTGATGAGTTCGGCCAACTGGTCGACCTCGGTCTCCATTTCGGGAATGATGGCGGCCGGTATCGATGCGTTGGTCGTCATCGGCGGCGACGGGTCGTTCCGCGGCGGAAAATGTCTTGCGGAAGATTACGGTATTCCCACGATTGGAATTCCCGGCACGATCGATAACGACCTCGAATACACTGATTATACGCTCGGCTTCGATACGGCGGTAAATACCTGTATCGACGTTATCAACAAGCTTCGCGACACCATGACCTCTCACGAGAGAATTTCGGTTGTCGAAGTAATGGGCAGACGCTGCGGCGATATCGCGCTTTTTGCGGGAATTGCGAGCGGCGCGGAAATTATAGTCG
>RYWP01000187.1 GCA_003979135.1 Alistipes sp. | reverse complement strand
TCGGGCGAATCGACGCTCCACAAGGCCCCGCAGGTTAATTTCGATCCCGAACGTTTCGTGACCGAACAGGTCTTCTATCCTTCGAAAGACGGAACGCTGGTGCCGATGTTCGTTTCGCATCGCAAGGATTTGAAGCTCGACGGGCAGAATCCCTGCTATCTCTATGCTTACGGCGGTTTCCAGATCAATCTGACGCCCGGGTTCAATCCGTCGGCCATTCTTTTCATGGAACAGGGCGGCATCCATTGCGTCGCCAACCTGCGCGGCGGTTCGGAGTACGGCGAGGCTTGGCATAAGGGCGGTATGTTGGAGAACAAGCAGAACGTCTTCGACGACTTCATCGCCGCTGCCGAATACCTCATCGCGAACAAATACACATCATCCGATAAACTGGCCATCGCCGGAGGTTCGAACGGCGGTCTGTTGGTCGGTGCCTGCGAGGTGCAGCGCCCCGACCTCTATGCCGTCTGCTTGCCCGCCGTGGGCGTGATGGACATGTTGCGTTACCACAAGTTCACGATCGGTTGGGGGTGGGCCGTCGAATACGGTTCGAGCGACAACGAGGAGCAGTTCCGTTATATCTATGAGTATTCGCCGTTGCACAACATTCGTGAGGGTGTGGCTTATCCTGCGACGCTCGTCACGACGGCCGATCACGACGACCGTGTCGTGCCGGCCCATTCGTTCAAGTTTGCGGCGCAGATGCAGCATGCGCAAGCGGGCGACGCGCCGATTCTGATCCGCATCGAATCGAAAGCGGGCCACGGTGCCGGAAAACCCACCTCGAAACGCATCGACGAAGCGGCCGACATCTATGCGTTCGTGTTCCAGAATATCGGCGTACCTTATAAACCCGTCCGCAACCGTTAGCACGCATGAAAGTCTATAAATTCGGCGGAGCTTCGGTGCGGAATGCCGATGGCGTACGCAATCTGCACAAAATCATCGGCGAGGAGCAACATCTGTTCATCATCGTTTCGGCGATGGGCAAGACGACCAATGCGCTCGAACGGGTCTTCGCGGGGGTGCAGCAGGGTGACCGCGCCGCTGCGCAGGAGGCTGTCGACGGGTTGCGGCAGTATCATGCCGAAATCATCGACGATTTGTGGCATGGGCCGACCCATTTGGCGTCGGTCGACGGCTTTTTCAGCGAGTTGGAGCGCATCGTCGCCGAGACGGACTACCGGCCCGAGGATGCCGAGTTGTGGTACGATACCATCGTCGCGTTCGGCGAGTTGATTTCGACGACCATCATCTCCGAATACCTCCGGTTCGCCGGAACGCCCAACCAGTGGCTCGACATGCGGCAGTGTATGCGCACTGAGCAGCGGCACAAGGATGCTGCCGTCGATATGGAGGCCTCGGCGCCGCTGCTGCGGCAGGCGATGGCCGGCGCCGACGAGACGATTTTCATCGGGCAGGGATTCATCGGCGGGGCGCCCGACGGGTCGACTACGACATTGGGGCGCGAGGGGTCGGACTATTCCGCGGCGGTCGTCGCCAATCTGCTCGACGCCGAATCGATGTCGGTGTGGAAAGATGTCGACGGTGTGTTGAACGCCGACCCGAAAATTTTCCCCGATGCCGTGCAGATTGCCGAGCTGAACTATTTGGACACCATTGAGTTGGCTTACAGCGGTGCGCAAATCATCCACCCGAAGACCATCAAACCGTTGCAGAACAAGCATATCCCGCTCTATGTGCGTCCGTTCGGCGACAAGCGCAAGCCGGGGACGGTCATTCGCGGCATGTCGGCTCCGGTGCAGGTGCCGATTCTGATTTTGAAGAAAGACCAAGTGTTGTTGACCATTAGGTCGCGGGATTTTTCGTTCGTCTTGGAGGAGAAGTTCTCGGCGATTTTCTCGTTGTTGGAGCGGTTCCGCCTGAAAGCCAATCTGATTCATAATTCGGCCGTCAATCTGAGTCTCTGCGTGGACGAGACGTGGCACATCGACGAGGCGGTCGAGGCGTTGCGTACGGCCGGCTTCGACGTGATGAAGACCGACCGCATGGAATTGTTGACTATTCGTGGTTACACGACCGAGTTGTGGGAACGATACGCCCGCGGCCCGCAGGTCTTCATCCGGCAATCGACACAATCGACCGTTCGCATCGTCCGCAAACGCGGTTGAATCCGGGAGTTCCGGGGCGA
>RYWP01000186.1 GCA_003979135.1 Alistipes sp. | reverse complement strand
GGCCTACGCCGTGAAACGGGGCTACAAAATCTGCGTCATCACGGGCGGCCGCGGCAAACTGCTCGAACGCCGGTTGCAGATGCTCGGCATCAACCGCTACTATACGGACTGTATGGACAAAATCACGACCATGCGCAACTACTTCGCCGAAGAGGGCATCGATCCGGCCCACGTCATCTACATGGGCGACGACATCCCCGATCTTGAGTGTATGCGCGAAGTCGGAATACCGGTTTGTCCTGCCGATGCCGCATCGGAAGTGCTCGAAACGGTGCGTTACGTGTCGGAGTTCTGCGGCGGCGGCGGCGCTGTGCGCGACATCATCGAACAGGTACTGCGTGCCCGCGGCGACTGGGCCCGGGATTCGATGGGCGTGACACCCTCGACCCTCGCACCCTCCTGCTGATCCCTTTTGATAGCGGTTCTCTATGCGTAGTCTTGAACAAAAATATACCGAATTGTGGGGATTGTGCGGACGAAGATTTATGCCGATCTTTGTCGTGTGAAAACAAAGCCATTTTGTTTTGCAACAAAGTATTGTGATGTTTGTGTGCGAGAGGGACAGGATAAATAATTATCCTGTCCCTCTTTTATTAAAACCCGCGCATAGAGCTATCGACCGTGGGGAGCATGTGAACCGCTTCCAAAAGCGGCGCACAAGAAACCGTTTTCAAAAGCGATTAGAACGAGACACCCACCCGAATGCCGAAATTATTCAGATTGTCGATCGAATAGCTCAACACCCGTCCGTTGTTGGTCGCATAGCTGTAATAGAGCGCCACATGGAACCCGAGCCGATAATCGGGCCGCGGAAAAATGCTTACACCCACTTCCGGCGAAAGAAAGAATCCCCACGTATCGGTGTAGTGCTTCACGATGTAGTAGTAGCTCGACAGCTCGGCATACTGGGCACCCAATTTCAAGCCGGCATACGGCTGGAACACGCTATGGCGCAACCAACTGTAACGCCCCGTCACACCGAACGGCAACTGGAAGACGGCATGTTTCTGTTTGGTAGTCAGCGCCGAACCGTTGCTCAGTGTGAGCGTCTGACGCGGAATGTTCTCCAAATTGGTCTGATAGGAGATGAACGCACCTAATGCAATGGCCGGCGAAACGTAATAACCGCCCTCGAAATTCATGCCCCATCCCGAAGCCTTGTCGGCGAACGACTTGCCCAACGGAACGTTCATCTGCCAATCGACGTTGAAATAGCTGTTCGGCAGGAACTGCGCCGAAGCGCGCTGTCCGATGCAGAGCGACGCGATGCACAACGTCGCCAACCCGATGTATTTTTTGATCTTCATACTGCGAATGTTTTTCATTAAAAACGCGATTTTGTCCATACGACGGCCCGATTACCGTGCGGCATTGCGCCCCGTCACCGTGCGACCGAGATATGGCGACTGGATGAACGCCTGTTCGACGGCGGTCACCGCACGGTCGAGATTGACCTGTTCGGACGAGGTGAGCAGACCGCCGATGTAGCTGTCCCAGACGATGGGCAACGGCACGTTTTCGAGCGGTTCGGCCGAAAGGTCGACCATCTCTATCAGCAGCGAACCGGCCGTATAACCGTACTGCACATAGTAGGGATAGTGCCACCCGTCCCACGGACCCCAATACTCCGGCGCCCAATAATAGGGATAATACCACCACCAATAGGGGTAATCGTAGCCAACATAATAAGCCACACGTTCGACATAGCTCAACTGCATACCGAACGTCGCCGTCGCTTTGTCGGTCGTACGCTGGTATCCGGCGGCATCGAGACGGTTCGTCACCGTCGAGATGATGCGTGCCGCCCGATCGTCTTTCCAATACTCGGCCTTGCGGCGATTGCCGATCAACAAGATGCTGTCGGGCACGTAGTAGGTGGTGAAAGCGGCGAAGTCGACTTCCGTATCATGGTCGGTGTAGACCATGTAGTCGCCGTAGAAATCCGACGTCGAAGGCTCGTGCTGGCAGGCCGTGCCCGACGCCGCCAACAACACAACGAGCGAATAAAGCAATGTTCTTCCGTTCATGACGAATCCTTTCATTAAAAGAGGTGTATGATTGTTCCGGTCGGAATCAAAATCCGTTCCCCGATTCTGCACGTACTGTCGAACCGTCCTTTACAACAATCCTTACGCCCTTTTATTCAAGGCTGCGC
>RYWP01000185.1 GCA_003979135.1 Alistipes sp. | reverse complement strand
AGATGTGTATAAGAGACAGCTTTGAGGGCATCCATTGCGTCTGCATTGGGTGCGCCGTGGTAGTCGTTGAGCGCCTCGGCATACATCAGCAGGATGTGCGAGTAGCGCAGCCACGGCCAGTTGATGTCGCGTTTGTTGGGCTTGGTGCCGATTTCTGACTTCCATACGACACGGAACTTGCCGATCGTGTAGGAACCATAGGGAAGCATCTGCATCATGTCCTTGTTGTCGATGCTGTACTGGCAGATTGTTACGTCGCGGCGTGTGTCGCCCTCCTCGTAGTCGAAGTAGAGTGTCGGGTTGATCATCATGGCCGGAGCAGCCTTGCCGAACTTGCTGGAGGTATGGCAGAACATGCCGTTGGTGTAGCCGGTTTCCATGTTGACGTTGGCACCGTATTGGCCCTGCTCGAGCATCGACTCCTTGTTGTATTTGCCGAGTACCAGGTCGCGGAAAATCTGTTCATAGCTGTTGCTCAGTTCGAAAGAGTGGCGGGCGATGACTTCGGCGCAGGCGTCGGCGGCAATCTTGTTGAGTTCCTTGACGCGTGCGGCATCGTCGCGCTTGGCGATGCGGAGCGTGCCGGCATCGTAGGGTGCGGTGTCCAGATTCCACCGCAGGGAGTAACCGGCAGCATAGAGAGCCACGCGGGCCAAAATGCCGTAGACCGACTCCTTGCAGTAGCGTTCGGGGGTGAAACCCGAAATCTCGCTCTTCCAGGGGATGAGTCCTGCAGCCTTTTGCAGGTCGGCGACGCAGCCGTCGAGGATTGTGTCGCGGCTCACGCGCGAGGAGAGGAACGTGCCCATTTCGGAGACGGGAACCGTCGGATAGGGAACGTCGCCCCAGTAGCGCACCAAGTTAAGGAATGCGGCGGCACGGATGGCATAGGCTTCGCCCAGCAGACGTTGGTTCTCGGGGGTTTGGGCCATGGCCTCGATGCCGCGGATGCAGACGTTGGCATACTCGATGGCCGTATAGGAGGCGGTGTAGAGCGACGAACCTGTTACTCCGCCGCTCATCAGGTAATTGCCGATCTGGTTTTTCGAGTTGGTATCGCTTTCGGTGGAGATCACCTCGTCGGTGCCCATGCCCAGCTGGTACCACATCTCGCGGTTGAAGCCGGCATGGTAGGCTGCCAGGACCGCCATTTCCGCCCGTCCCGTCGTTTCGAAGATCGTGCTGCTGTCGAATTTGGTTTCGGACGGAATCTCCAGGAAATCTTCGCACGACACGGCGCCCAACGAAAGCAGTGCGGCCGCCATGTATATTATTGTTCTTTTCATATCGGTAATTCTCAGATGGTTAGAAAGTCAGGTTGAGACCCACTACGTAGCTCTTCGAACGGGGATAGGATGACGAGTCCATGCCGGCGCTCAGAATGCTTGACGTCGACGAGACTTCGGGGTCGTAGCCCGAATAGCCGGTAAAAGTGTGGATATTGTTCAAGGTTACGTAGACGCGCAGCGAGTTGATGTGCGCGCGGGTGAGGAGCCGTTTGGGCAGCGAATAACCCAGCGTGATGGTGTTCAGACGCAGGAACGAACCGTCTTCTACGTAATAGTCCATCGGGCAGGTGATGGCCAGTTTGTTGTCCGACTTGATGCTCCACATGGCCCGGCGGTCATGCTGATTCGGGTTGAGTTCGGCCAGACGAGCCAGATCGAAAGTTTCTTCGCCCGTGGCAGGATCGAGCAGCGTGAAGCGCGATTTCATCACGGACAGCGAGTTCTGGTTGGGAAGATACGGACCGATGAAACGCTGCGACGACATGTTGAAGATCTTGTTGCCGTAGGAGAAGTTCATGAAGATGTTCAGGTCGAATCCCTTGTAGGTAAATGTGTTCTGGAATCCGCCGGTGAACTTGGGCTGGGCCTGTCCGATGACCGTGCGGTCGTCGTTGGAGGTCGAGTTGAAGACGGGTTCGCCATCGGCGTCGACGGCATCGCTCAGGCGCTTGAGTTTCATGTCGCCGGGCTGCACGTCGCTGCGTTTGCGGTTCTTGTCGTAGGGGATGCCTTTTTTGAGCGTATAGATCGGGTCGCCGTTCTTGTCTGTCGACTGGTCGAACATGTCGGTGGTGTAGACACCGTCATAGATATAGCCATAGAACTGGCCCAAAGGCTGACCCACCT
>RYWP01000184.1:945-2173 GCA_003979135.1 Alistipes sp. | reverse complement strand
GTACTCGGTTCGGGCGGCGGGACGTTTCAGAATGAAGAGGTCGAAAGCCATGAAAGCCGCCCGCTCGAAGCGCAACGCTTTCGACCCGTCGGCGAGCGTAAAGCCCAAATCGGTGCGCGTCCAATCGAGCACCGGCATGAAATTGTAGGTAATCGTCCGAATGCCGCAGGCCGCGAGGTTGCGAATCGTCTGTTTGTAATTGTCGATATAGGTCTCAAAAGCACCCTCGCGCGTCTTGATATGCTCGTGCACGGGGACACTCTCGACCACAGACCACGTGAGGCCGGCATCGGCAATCAGCTGCTGGCGCGCGCGGATCTCCTCGACGGGCCACACTTCGCCATTCGGAATATGGTGCAGGGCGTGCACGATGTCGGTCGCACCGGCCTGCCGGATGTTGGACAGAGGCACCGGATCATTCGGCCCATACCAACGCCAAGACTGTTTGCAAAAGTATGTCATAACGGATATTTCGGAAATCAAAGGTTTGTAGTTCCTAAATCGAAAATGCGTCGAAACCGCCGTCGACCACGCACAAAGCACCCGTGACGAACGACGAAGCGTCGCTGATGAGGTAATGGATCGTGCCCAACAACTCCTCGGGCTCGGCGAAACGGCCGGCCGGCGTATGGGCAATGACGCTGCGAGCACGTTCGGTGTAGGAGCCGTCTTCATTGGTCAGCAGCGTGCGGTTCTGATTGGTCAGCAGGAACCCGGGCACGATGGCGTTCACCCGCATCGAGGGGCTGAACTTCATCGCCAGTTCGGCGGCCATGAAACGCGTGTAGTTGCCGATGGCGGCCTTCGCGGCGCCGTAACCCACGACGCGCGTCAACGGACGCAGGGCCGATTCGGAACAGAAATTGACGATAACGCCCTCCTTGCGGGCCGCCATCGCCTCGCCGAAGACCGTCGTCGGAAGCACCGTTCCGAAAAGATTGAGGTCGACGACCTTCTTGAAGGCATCGATTTCCAAATCGAGGAAGGTCTTGTCGGGCGGAATCGTCGCGCCGCCCATGTTGCCGCCTCTGTTGAATCCTGCCATAATGTCCTCCTATTTCACCTCTACGGGATAATCCGAAAAGTTCTTTTTCAATTCCGCGACCGCATCGGCGGTTCCCTGCTTTTCCGCCTGCGCAAAGCGCACTTCGAAATCCGCGATCCCGACGAGCGCGAACGTCTCCGCCATGATCCTGCGGTGGTCTTCTCGGTTCAGCGAGCGGCACAC
>RYWP01000184.1:0-935 GCA_003979135.1 Alistipes sp. | reverse complement strand
TCACGGTCGAGCACCGCCACACGGACCCCTTGTGCGGCCAGATAGTCGCAGATCGAACGGCCCAGAATCCCCGCGCCGCCTGTTACGACGACCACGCGGTCCGCAATATCAAACAAATTTTTCATCGGTTGGTTTTTTTAGGAATACTGTTGTTTGTCAAAATGCAGGTCTTTCATCCGTCGGCCGGCCGGATATTCCGCAGGCCCGACGGACTGTGTACGTGCACAAAGATAATAACAAGAACAAATACTGCAAAATTTCCGCCGTTTTTTCGTCTCCCCGTCGCTTCCGTTTGGCCGTATGGGCTGAAATGGTTATTTTTGTTCGGACTAAGCGCGTTGGAGCATGGCACAGAAAATCCGAATCAAGGACATCGCACGGCTTGCGGGCGTATCGGCTGGCACCGTCGACCGCGTGCTGCACAACCGCGGCAACGTCTCCACGGAGGCCCGCCGGGCGATCGAAGCCGTATTCCGCGAGGTGGACTATCGTCCGAACATCCACCTTTCGGGCATCTCACTGCGCCGACGCTACACCATCGTCGCCACCATCCCCGAATTCAAGCAAGGCGAATACTGGGCAAGCGTGCACCGGGGCATCCAGCGCGCGTTGGATGTCTATGAAAGCATCCCGATCGACTGCCGGTTTCTGTGTTACGACCAGTTCGACCTCTACGCATGCCGCCGGACATTCGAGCAGATTGCGGCCCTCGAACCCGACGGCGTTATCATCGGCCCGACGTTCCGCGACGAAACGATCCGCCTTGCCGAGCAGCTCGAAGAGGCCGGCATTCCCTACATCTATATCGATTCGCTCATCGACTGCACCTCGCCGCTGGCCGCGTTCACCGCCGACCTCCGCACGTGCGGCTATCTGGTCGGCAAGCTCATCGACTGCATCACGCCGCCCGATGCCGAATTCGTACTTTTTCAAGC
>RYWP01000183.1:1511-2174 GCA_003979135.1 Alistipes sp. | reverse complement strand
TAGACCACCGGATTGCCCTCCGTGGGCATCACTTCGGCCCGGTCGGCACCCGCTTCCGCCAGCGCCGCTGCCAGCCACTCGGCACAGCGCTGCATGTCGGGTTTGCGGGCGGCTTCCGCACTGATCGACGGAATGCGCAGCAGGTCGAACAATTCATTGATGAACCGTTCTTTATTGGCTTCTATGTAAAGTTTCGCTTTATCCATTTACTTATTTGTTTTTTGCAGTACGTAATTCTCCGCCAGCGCTCCCGTAACGGGTTGTTTCTCGGCGTCGAGCATTCGCAGCCGGTTTTCCTCCACCTTGTAATACTTTTCCGAACCGTCATCGAGCCGGGTCAGGGTCAGCAGGTTCTCTTTGACCGTAAAGATGCCTGTCTCGTCGAATTCCGCGGCGCGGTCGATGTATTTCATGTGCTGGGCATATGTACCGTCCGGATTGAGCGTCAGCGTCGTACGGATTCCCGGACAATCCGCTGCCGGCAGGGTGCCTTCGTAGGTGCCCCAATAGTCGAGCGACGTTTCGGCGGTGTGCATGTCGGGCATGGCCGCCGTCGTAGCCTGCGTTTCGGCGGCGGATTTCTTTTTCGGCGCATTCCCGCCGCAGGCGGCCAGCGCAAGGGCTGCGGAGAGGATCAACAGATTCTTTTTCATGGTCTCAGAT
>RYWP01000183.1:335-1501 GCA_003979135.1 Alistipes sp. | reverse complement strand
GGAAGGTGCGCTGAAACTCAAGGAGATTTCTTTGATTTCGCTGATGAAGCGCTGCGCCAGAGCCTCGGCCTCGGCCATCGATTTGGCTTCGGTGTAGATGCGAATGATCGGCTCGGTGTTCGACTTGCGGAGGTGTACCCAGTTTTCGGCAAAATCGATCTTCACGCCGTCAATATCGTTCACGTTTTCACCGGCATTGCGTTTCTTTATCTCAAGCAACACTTTATCCACGTCGATCTCCGGCGTCAGCGCGATTTTGTTCTTCGAAGCGTAGTAGGCCGGATAGGTAGCGCGCAATTCGGTCATTTTCATGCCCTTGTATGCCAGCCACGTAAGGAAAAGAGCCGTGCCGACCAGCGCATCGCGGCCATAGTGGAGCTCGGGGTAGATGACTCCGCCGTTGCCCTCGCCGCCGATCACGGCGCCCGTCTCCTTCATCTTCGCCACCACGTTCACTTCGCCCACGGCCGAAGCCTGGTAGCTGCCGCCGTAGCGCTGCGTCACGTCGCGCAGCGCGCGCGACGACGAAAGGTTCGAGACCGTGTTGCCCGCCTTGCGCGACAAAATGTAGTCGGCCACGGCCACCAGCGTATATTCCTCTACGAACATCGAGCCGTCCTCGTTGACGAACGCCAGACGGTCGACATCCGGATCGACTACGATGCCCAGATCGGCTTTTTCGCGTACGATGGCTTCGGCTATCTCCGTCAGGTTCTCCGGCAGCGGCTCGGGATTGTGGGCGAATTCGCCCGTCGGTTCGCAGTTGAGTTCCACGACCTCGCAGCCCAGTTCGCGCAGCAGGCGCGGCATGACGATGCCGCCCACCGAGTTGACCGCGTCGACCACCACCTTGAAGCGGCGCTTGCGCACGGCCTCGACATCCACAAGGGGCAGCGCCAGCACCCGGCGGATGTGTTCGTCGTTGAAATCCTCACGCGAAACGACATGGCCGATTCCGTCGACGGAAGGGTAGTCGAAATCGCACTCTTCCGCCATGGCCAGCAGTTCCTTGCCCTCGGCATCGGAGAGGAATTCGCCGTCCGAATTGAGCAGTTTCAACGCGTTCCACTGGCGCGGATTGTGCGACGCCGTGATGATGATGCCGCCGTCGGCCTGCTTCGCTATGACGGCCATCTCGGTGCCGGGCGTGGTGCAGAGCCCCACAT
>RYWP01000183.1:0-325 GCA_003979135.1 Alistipes sp. | reverse complement strand
TAGTCGGTGCATGCGTTCAGCGCGATGCGCTGGGCGATGATCGTGCAGATGGTGGCGGCGCGGTGGCCCATCAGTGCGGCCAGGCCGGCGAGGGCCGAACCCTCCATTTCGAAGTTGGTGATGCGCCGTCCGCCGAAGTCGAACGATTCGATCTTTTCGTTCAGCCGGGCATAAGCCGTGGTGAACTTCACGACGTCGGGCGGGGTCAGATTCTCGCCCTCGGGTCCTCCGACGGTTCCGCGAATACCCGAAATGGATTTGATAAGCGTCATATTCCTACGTGTTTGTCTATACCTATTAGTAAAAGAAATTTTTGCTCCGAAGT
>RYWP01000182.1 GCA_003979135.1 Alistipes sp. | reverse complement strand
TATTCGGCGATCATTGCTTCGATGTCGAGGATGGCCGCCACGCTCCATGCCTGCGAAATGGCGCCGCGCGATGCGAACGGCGGGTCGGCGTCGAACAATTCGCAAATGGAGCCGATGCCGTAGGTCTGGATGTCTTCGCTGAAATCCTCGATCATCTGTTCGGCGGTAGGCAGGAACCGTGTGCCGTCGATGTCGAAGCAGGCGCGGACGTAGAACGACAGTTGCCACGGCCATACCGAACCGTTCTTGCCAGCGAAATCGCGCTCCGTGGGGGAGCCCTCCTGCGAACCGCGGTAGAGCGGGTGGCGGGGCGACAACGTGCGCAGACCGCGCGGCGTCAGCAGATGCTGGCGCACGGTGCGGATGACGTTGACCTGAATCGTCTCGTCGACCATCTTGAAAGGCAGTCCGCAGGCGATGACCATATTGGGCCGGATGTCGGCGTTCGGGCCCTCGGGCCCGACGTAATCGGCCAGATAACCCTCGGGCAGGATGAACAGTTCGTTGAACGTCTTGGCGGTCTTGGCGGGCAATGCCTCCCATGCCTCGACGAACGCGCGGTCGCCGTTCTGTGCGGCCAAAGCGAGCGTATAGCATACGGCGTTGTACCACAGGGCGCAGACCTCGACCTGATAACCGTTGCGCGGCGTGACGGGCTTGCCGTCGATGACCGAATCCATCCACGTCATCGGGTGCTGGTCGCAATAGGCCCAAATCAACCCGTTGTCGTGCAGCGTGATGCGTCCGGCGATGCCGTTCCGATAGGCTTCGAGCAGTCCTTTCATCACGGAGCCGTAACGGTTCCAGATTTCGGCGCCGCCCACGTGCTTCTCAAGCTGCTGGAGCGTCCAGAAGAACCACAACGGAGCTTCGGCCGCATCGACCGCCGAGAACGAGCCGGTGAACATACCGTTCTGCATGGCGCGCACCTGCGTGTCGAGAGCGTCGATGCAATCCTCCTTATGATGCTGATGGAGAGTGATGCCCGGCAGCGCGACGAACGTCTCGCGTCCTTTTACGCCGTGCCACGGATAACCGGCGATCACCTCGGTGCGGTCGCCCGGGCGCCGGATGACGAACTGCCGAGCGGCATGCTCCATGCAACTGTGGAAATCGACCTTGTGCGTGCGCCGCTCGATGGACTTGCAGAATATCTCGCAGATAGCCTCGGGCGAAGCCATCTCGTCGAGCGAAGCCGAAAAGACGATGCTTTCGCCCTTTTTGAGCTCGGTCTCGAAATACCCCGTCGTCAACAGATCCTCGTAACCTTCGTAACCGCGGGCCAAATCCTGCTGGTACTCGAAATTGTAGTACCAGTCGGGTGCGGGGACGAACTCCGTGCCGGGTTTGTCGGTCTGGAGATAAAGCCACGGGAAATCGGCATACAAACGACATTTCACCCCATTGATGCTGGGGTAGGAATGGCCGTCCGCTTCCATGTTTGCATGAGTCAGCGCGTGTTTGTCGCGGAACGCGAGGAACGGGCGCAGGCGCAGTTTGGTCTCCGAATGCGCATCCACCAACGTGTAGCGGATCATCAATTGCGTGCGTTTGTGGATCCACAGCATCTCCTTGCGGAGGATGACGCCGCCCACGCGGTAGGTGATGGTGGGGGTCGGCGTATACGCGAAGTCGGTGATATACTTGTGACCGCGCGGTTCGTAAGTCCCCTTGAACCGGTGCAGGGCCAAGTTGAACGACTGGTCGTGCTGGATGATCGTCTCGTCGAGCGACGACAGAAGCACGTACGCCTCGTCGCTTTCGTCGATCGGAGCGACCATCAGCCCGTGGTATTTGCGCGTATTGCAGCAGACGATGGTCGTACTCATATACCCGCCCATTCGGTCGGTGGAGAGCATTTCGCGCTGAAGCGAATACTCCAGATTGCCCAACTCGTTTTTGTCGAATGTAAGCGCTGACATAAACTTTATTTTCTGTTCGTCCTATAAAGTTAAGAATAATTTCGGGACCCGTCGCACTTTTTCTTGAAAAATGTCGTTTCGGTCGCTTTTTTCATTCAAAAGCATCATGCCCATTTCACCAGCGCGAAATCCATGCGGTGCGGCAGACGCGGATGGGTGGGATGGATGCGCATCGCCACGTCGAAAGTTCCCGTGCGGTCGGGCACGTAGTCCAGCGCATAGGTCACGCGGCTGCCCTCGGCGCCCGTGCGGCGCAGGGGCTGCGTGGCCACCACC
>RYWP01000181.1 GCA_003979135.1 Alistipes sp. | reverse complement strand
GAATTCGACGTCGGTTGTTTCGCTTCCGAACTCGGGCTCAGCCGGACGCTGCTCTTCACCAAACTGAAAGGCATCACCGGACAGACGCCCAACGAATTCATTCTCTCCGTCCGGTTGCGTCATGCCATGACGCGCCTCAAGGCCGACCTCCGCACGAGCGTGGCCGAAGTCGCCTACGACACGGGGTTCTCCTCGCCGAGTTACTTCATCCGCTGCTTCCGCAAGAAGTTCGGCATGACCCCCACCGCCTACCGGAAACACACGGAGCCATAGCACCGAACGTTTCAAACGATTTTACTGTTTTTACGGATGATCGTTTCATTCCGGATGCCGCTTCTTGGCGTCCTTTGTGATGAAACCAAACAACCGTAAAAACAATTACCATGAAAAAACTTTTGCTTCTTGCGCTCTTCTGCTTCGTCGCAACCGTGCAGGCCGAAGAACGTCGGACATGCGACAAAGCCACGGTGCGCAGCGTCGACCGTACGCTCGATTTCGCTATCGAACAGTCGCTCCGCCTCTACGAATCGGTCAAGGATACGCCCGACCGCATGCCCCGCAGCTGGTATGCGGCCAACGATTCGCTCATCACCTGCCCGATCCGTTGGTGGGCCAGCGGCTTCTTCCCGGGTACGATGTGGTACCTCTACGAACACAGCGGCCGCGAAGACCTGCTCCGCATCGCCGAACAGCTCACCGAACGCATGGAGAGCGAAAAGGACCGCACCGACAATCACGACATCGGCTTTGCCATCAACTGCACCTACGGTAACGGCTACCGTCTGACGCACAACGAGGCTTACCGCGATGTGATCGTCACTGCCGCCCGCAATTTCGCCACGCGGTTCGATCCGACGGTGGGTTGCACCCGTTCATGGAACACCAAGAAATGGGGCTATACGGTCATCATCGACAACATGATGAACCTCGAACTGCTGACCGTCGCGTCGCACCTCGCCGGTGACAACGTTTACTGCGACATGGCCAAATCGCACGCCGACGTCACGATGCACAACCACTACCGCCCCGACGCCAGTTCGTACCACGTCGTGGGTTACGACGAAGAGACGGGCAAGGCCATCCACCACGTCACGCGGCAGGGTTATTCCGATTCATCGTCGTGGGCGCGCGGTCAGGCATGGGGCCTCTACGGCTACACGATGATGTACCGCCAGACGGGCGAACGCCGTTATCTCGACCATGCGGTGCGCATCGGCGAGTATCTGATGAACCACCCCAACCTGCCCGCCGACAAGATTCCTTATTGGGATTACGATGCGCCCGACATTCCGAAAGCCGTGCGCGATGCTTCGGCCGGCGCGTTGATGGCTGCAGCCTACATCGAGCTTTCGACTTTCGTCGAGGGCAAGACCGGCGAACGTTTCCTGCGTCTCGCCGAACAGCAGCTCCGTTCGCTCTGCTCGCCCAAATATCGCTCGAAAGCGGGCGGAAACGGCAACTTCATCATCACCCATTCGACCGGCTTCTTCGCCAGTAATTACGAAATCGATGCGCCGATCTCCTATGCCGATTATTATTTCGTCGAGGCCATGATGCGTTACAAACGCCTCGCCGCCGGACTTCCCGTGACCGACAACACGGCACCCGTATCGGCTTGCAACGACCGCGAAACATGGATCGCATCGCTCGACCGCGTGGCCCGGCCCGTTCTGACTGCGCTCGCCGAAAATCAACTGCGCGCCACGATGCCCGTCGAAAGCACCAGTGACATCGCACGGCGCCGCACCTGCACCCACCTCGAAGCATTCGGGCGAGTCATGGTCGGCATCGCTCCGTGGCTCGCGTTGGGCGAGGACACTACGCCCGAAGGCCGTTTGCGCGGCGAGTATCTGCGGCTTTCGGTCGCTGCACTCGCCAATGCCGTCGACCCCGATTCACCCGACTTTCTGAACTTCAACGAGGGCCGCCAGCCGTTGGTCGACGCCGCGTTCCTCGCACAGGGGTTGCTGCGCGCTCCGCAGTTGTGGGAGCGGCTCGACGAAGTTTCGCAGGGGCGACTGCTCGACGCCTTGCGTTCGTCGCGCGTCATCAAGCCCTCCGAGACCAATTGGCTCCTCTTCTCGGCAATGATCGAAGCCGCCCTGCGCGAATTCGGCGGTGAATGGCAATACGACCGCATCGCCTATGCGTTCGAACGCTTCGACACATGGTACAAAGGCGACGGCTACTACGGCGACGGGCCCG
>RYWP01000180.1 GCA_003979135.1 Alistipes sp. | reverse complement strand
GTCCCATTCACGAGCTGTCAGCTTATCCTTCTTCACGGCACGCCAAGCGGCACCGTTTCCGTCGATGACACCCTGTCCTGTCACGGCTATGTTTTTCGCACCGATGGCCGACAGCGGCGACTGGCAACGCCACGTATTCAGCCCCTCGAAAGTGATTTGCGTCAACGGATAGAGAGACTTATCGGCGCTGAAAAAAATCAAGGCACTCTGTTCGAGATGCAATTCGATATTGTCTTTCAGCACGATCGGGCCCGTGAACCACACACCGGACGGTACGATGACACGACCGCCACCCTGTTTAGCAAGCGCATCGATAGCATCGGCGAAAGCCTGCGTACAAAGGGTATAACCATCGGGCACGGCACCGTATTCCGTGATGCAAACACTGCGGTCGGGAATCGTCGGACGCGACACGACCGGCATATCGAAAGGAAGATTTTTCGACGCAAGCACATCGGAGCCGTTCGTTGCTTTGCAGCAACAAGCAGAAAATACAAGGGCTGCGAAAACGGCCGCCCCTACAGAAGCAAGTTTCAAGTTCATAAATATTTAGAGATTATAATCATTCGTAAGACAAATATAGACAAAAGAACGGAAACGACCAAGCGTTTCCGTTCTTTCCTATTGATTATGTTCGGACAGCGCATTCGTCGAGTGTCTGTCCGGTGAGAGAAATCCGATTAATAACCGGGATTCTGGTCGGCGTCGGTCAACAGTTTGTTGGCATCGATGGCAGCCTGCGGAATAGGCCACAGGAGCTTCTCGCCGATAGCGGCAGCAGCGTTGCCACGCAACTGAGGATTCCACAAGTCATTGTATTCGACGAGTTTGCCCGTACGACGCAGATCGATGTTGCGGCAACCGTTACCGAACATCTCGCAAGCCGACTCTTTGAGAATCCAGTCGATCATGTCGGGTTGTGCAAGACCTTCGATCACGACATCGGCCAGCGCAATCGGTGCCAGGCCCGCACGCTTACGCACGGAATTCAGACGAGCCGTCGCTTCGGTATCGTTTCCGGCCTTGTGATAAGCCTCGGCGGCTACGAAGAACATCTCGGGCAACGTGATGATGTGCAAATCGCGGAAACTGCGCCCTGCATTGTAATCGGGATGGACACTGTAATCGAATTTGCAGCACGGAGCGCAAGTATACGACAAGAGACGTCCGTCGGTTTCGTAATCGACTACCTTCGTCTTATAATCCTTATCGAATGTTTCGATATTGTAGGTCTTTTCGGCCATCGGCGAAATCATCGCATGCTCACGATGCGCCTTATCGTCATCGATCCAATTCTGCACATCGGCATCAGTCTCGTAATGAGCCTGATAATAGACACCCACATAAGAACCCGTACCGTCATACATGCCGAAGTAGTTGCCGCCCATCTCCTTGAATTGAGGCTCTACATAGTCGCCCGCGGCATCATCCCACGGATTTTTCTTGATATAGAGCATTTTCGCAAAAGTGGCATCGTAACGGCTATCGCCCTTTTCGAAATATTTCAGCGCATGAAGCGTCGGCACATAGGCCGAATCGCCATTCTTCATGCCATCTTCGGTACCGCCGTAATAGTTCGAGAAATAACTCTGCAAACGGTTACCGCTCGTTTTGCTCGAAGTTCCATCGTAGTCGTATTCGACATCCCAAATAAATTCTTCGTTATCATCGCCCGAGCAATCGGCAGCCCACAGTTTCGCAAACGGCGTAGTCAACTCGCGACCGGCAATTACCTCATCGGCTATCGCAGCGGCTTTTGCGAAGTATTCGGATTTGTTCAAATCCCAAGCAGCAGCCAGATAGGTTTTGGCCAAGATGGCTTTAGCAGCTTCCATGCTGATCTGGCCGCCGCCTTTCGTTGCGGTCGAAGCAACCAGCTTGTTGTTAGCCACGATTCGCTCCAATTCCGTGATGATGTAAGCGTAAACATCAGCAGCCGAAGCTCTCGGATAACCCGAAATAGCAGAAGCCGCGTATTCCGTCACGAGGGGCACTCCGCCGAACTTGTTGACCAGCAAATAGTAGTAGAAGCATGCAACGGTATGGCACTCGTCGATCATCCGCGCTTTGTCGTCGGCAGAGCATGCCGATTCAGGCACATCGGGCGCATAGTAATCGATCGTGTAGCACTTACGGATGGCGTCGTAAGCATTCGTATAGAACCTGTCTCTTATACACATCT
>RYWP01000179.1:790-2212 GCA_003979135.1 Alistipes sp. | reverse complement strand
ATGGCATTCGGTTATAATCCGTCGATCGCTTCGTGGAGCCCCTATCACGGTGCCGCTTACGCCGTGGTCGAGGCCGCAGCTAAAGTGGTGGCTGCCGGCGGACGCTACGACCGGATGCGTTACTCTTATCAGGAGTATTTCGAGCGTATGACGCGCGAGGCTACCTCGTGGGGCAAACCATTGGGGGCGTTGCTCGGTGCGTTGCGGATGCAGGTCGAATTGGGGTTGCCCGCTATCGGCGGCAAGGATTCGATGTCGGGTACGTTCCAAGATATAAACGTTCCGCCGATGTTGATGGCATTCGGCATCACGACTGTCGACGCGAGCAAGGTGATTTCCACCGACTTTAAACGGGCGGGCGATTACATCTATCTCGTCCGCCATACGCCCCGCGCTAACGGGATGCCCGATACGGAGCAGTTGAAACGCAACTTTGATTTCGTCAGCGATTGCATCGCCGACGGACGTGTCGTCGCCGGTTGGGCCGTCGGGTTCGGCGGCATGGCCGAGGGATTGGCCAAGATGGCGTTCGGTAACGAAATCGGCGCCGAGGTGTCGTGCGATGAAGCGACGCTTTACGATTACGCCTACGGGTCTATTCTGGTCGAGTGTGCGGGTGAACTCGAATACTCCGCCGCCGAGTTGGTCGGTCGCACGACGGACGATGCTGCTGTGACCGTCGGCGGCGTGCGGATGCCGCTCGAAATGCTCTATGCGGCCAATACGGAACATTATGCGGCGGTTTACCCCGACAAGGGAGACAATCACGCCCCGATGATGGAGGCCGAACCTGTGCGGCGTACCTTTGCCTATGCGGGCGAACCTGTCGAACATCCGGTGGCCTATCTGCCCGTCTTCCCGGGTACGAACTGCGATTACGATACGGCGCGCGCGTTCCGGCGTGCGGGGGCCGAGGTGCGCACCGGTGTGCTTTGCAACCTCGGTGGCGACGACATTCTGCGGTCGATTGCCGCGATGAAAGAGGAGATAAGCCGTTGTCATATTTTCGTTCTGTGCGGCGGTTTCTCGGCAGGCGACGAGCCGGATGGCAGCGCTAAATTCATCGTCAATGTATTGAATAATAAGGGTGTCCGTGATGAAATTCATGCGTTGCTCGACCGCGGCGGTCTGATTCTCGGTATCTGCAACGGTTTTCAGGCATTGGTCAAATCGGGTCTGTTGCCATATGGTCGGTTGGGCTTGGTGACGAAAGATTCGCCGACGTTGTTCCGCAACGACATCAATCGCCATATTTCGCAGATTGTCACCACACGGGTTGCGTCGGTCGCTTCGCCGTGGTTGTCCGGTTTCGAGCCGGGCGACCTGCACTCGATTGCCGTGAGTCACGGAGAAGGTAAGTTCGTCGTCGGTGAGGAGCTCGCGCGCGAACTTCTCTCAAATGGACAGGTGGCGTTCCAGTAT
>RYWP01000179.1:0-780 GCA_003979135.1 Alistipes sp. | reverse complement strand
GGCGCCTTACAACCCCAACGGTTCGTCCTACGCTATCGAGGGCATCGTCTCGCGCGATGGGCAGATTCTCGGCAAGATGGGGCATACGGAGCGTTGGGAACCCAACGTTTTCCGCAACATCGCCGGTAACAAGGAACAGTCGCTGTTCCGCAATGCGGTGAACTATTTCCGGAAACAGAAAGCCGGATCCGGACTTTGATCGAAATCAAGAAAATTACAACAAAAATCGATAAGACTATGAAACAGCTCGAAATGCTCTACGAGGGCAAGGCAAAACAGGTGTTCCTGACGGACGATCCCGACAAAATCATCATCCATTATAAGGATGCGGCGACGGCTTTCAATAACATCAAGAAAGCGACTATCGAGAACAAAGGTGTATTGAACAATGCCATTTCGACCCTCATCTTCCACGAGTTGCACAAGGCGGGTGTCAAGACCCACTACATCGAGACACTCAACGAACGCGATCAGCTTTGCCGTCGGGTGGAGATCATTCCGCTCGAAGTCATTGTCCGCAATGTCATCGCCGGTTCGATGGCTCAGCGCTTGGGCATTGAGGAAGGTACGCAGCCTTCGAACGTCATCTACGACATTTGCTACAAGAAGGACGAACTGGGCGATCCGCTCATCAACGACCATCACGCTGTGGCGTTGGGCGCTGCGACCTACGAGGAACTGGAGCAGATCTATGCGATGACGGCCCGCATCAACGAAGTGTTGAAAAACTCGGCACCCAAGACGTCGAACGCACAAGTCTCGCTCGAAACGACATAGCCG
>RYWP01000178.1:1823-2239 GCA_003979135.1 Alistipes sp. | reverse complement strand
ATACGCTGACGCAGGGCGCGTCCGTCTGTGCCCGAAAGTTCCGTGCGATAAGCCTCTTCGAGGCCGTAATTGCCTCGGTTGCCCGTCAGACCGACGGTGCGTCGAGCCAATTCGCCCTGCGGATAGATGCGTTCGTCGCGCTCTTTGAGCCGATAGACCATGCCCATGTTCCAGTTGAACAACGGCCATTTGCGCAGGATTTCCCATTCGCCGTAGTCGATTTCGCGCGGCAGAATCGGGACGGGTGTGTGGTCGCGGAGCGTGTCGTAGACCGTGCGGCGGACGAATTCGCGTCCCTTGAGCCGGTCGATCGTCCGGTCGAACCATCCGTCGGAACGCATGATGAGTGTGTCGCGCGGCCGGACGAGCCGGTAATGGGCGGCGTGCTGTCGGCGGAAGAAACGGGCGTATTCGGC
>RYWP01000178.1:0-1813 GCA_003979135.1 Alistipes sp. | reverse complement strand
CGGTCTTTGAAGAATGCGGCGAGCAGCTTGGCGAGCGAATCGGCCTGCTCGTTGAAGGTGTTCAGCGAATCCAGTCCTTCGGAACCGAAATCGAACTCCACCTGATACCGGAAAATCGACGTGGCGAACGGTTCGCCGTTACGGGCGAGGATGTTGCCGCGGCGGGCCGGAATGACCTCCTCGGTGAAGATACGGGCATGGAGCCGTTCGGCGTTTTCGTCGACTTCACGACTGCCGAACTGCACCCAGACGAGCCGACCGAAGACGATGAGCCCTGCAAGGACGAACAGAATGTACAGTCCCCGGACACGCAACAGAATGTCCCGTTTGATGGGCGATGTTTTTTCGGGCTTCATGGCATCGATGCGTTATCGTCGGTCGATCACTTCGCTCGGGGCAACGGGGTCGTAGAGCTCGATTCCTCGACGACGCAGTTCGTCGGTGACGGCCGAGTGGGTCGTGCAGCGGAAACGGCGTTCCTGCCACCGGATCGACCGTTCGCGCAGCACCTGCACCTCGCGTTCGAGCCGCATGTACTTCATATCGGTGTGCAACGCCATGAATACCACCGATATGCTCACGAGAAACATGCCGGCGATGGCGAGCAGGTAGGGATAGGAGTGCGACATCCCCTCGCGGACGAGAATCGTGCCTGAAAAGAGTTGCCAGAAAGTGCTCGCATGGCGGCGGCGTTCTTTGCGAAGGGCTTGTTGGCGTTGAGCTTCCTCTTCGGCTTCGCGGGTTTCATCCGCGCGGATTTCGTCGTCGGCCTCGCCCCGTTCCACCCGTCGTATCTCGCGCCGAACGCGGCGGGCGAACTCTTCGTCCTGCTGGCGCTGCGCTTCCTCGTCGGGGGTGATAGGGTCGAATTCGTGGTCGTCGTACATGGTTCGCGTGGCGTTGAGAAATGTTTCAGCGGATGATTTTCGTGGCAGCCCGTAACCGTGCGGAGCGCGACCGCGGATTACGTTCGAGTTCATCGGCATCGGGCACGACGGCCTTGCGGGTCACGGGTTCGAACGGCACTTCGATCCGTCCGAAAAAGTCTTTGGCGATTTCGCCCGCGAAGTTGCCGCTACGCAGGAAGTTCTTCACCAGCCGGTCTTCGAGCGAGTGGTAGGAGATGACGACCAACCGTCCGCCTGGGCGCAAGATTTTCAGGCTCTGTTCGAGGGCCATCTTCAGCGCTTCCATCTCGCCGTTCACCTCGATGCGCAGCGCTTGGAACAGTTTGGTCAGGAATTTCGATTCGTCCTTTTTCGGGGTGCAGGGCTTCACGGCGGCGACCAGTTGTGCCGTCGTGGCGATGCGCTCCGTTTCGCGGGCCCGGACGAGACAATTCGCCACTTTCCATGGAGTTTCGATTTCGCCCCAATCGCGCAATATGCGGGTCAGTTCTTCCGACGGGCTGTTGTTCACGATGTCGGCGGCGGTCAGCCGTCCGCGGCGGTTCATCCGCATGTCCAATGGCGCTTCGCCCCGAAACGAGAATCCCCGTTCGACAACATCGAAGTGATGCGACGAGACGCCCAAGTCGGCCAATATGCCGTCCACCTCGGTTATGCCCCGCAGCCGTAGGGCTCCCCGCAGAAAGCGGAAGTTGCTTTCGACGTAGTGGAACCGCGGGTCGTCCGGACAGTTGCCGCGCGTGTCGCTGTCTTGATCGAACGAGTAAAGCCGGCCTTCGGGGCCCAGCGCTTCGAGGATCCGGCGCGAATGACCGCCTCCGCCGAACGTAAGGTCGACGTAGGTGCCGTCGGGTCGGATGTCTAAAAGTCCGACCGACGATTCCAGCAACACGGGAGTATGATAT
>RYWP01000177.1 GCA_003979135.1 Alistipes sp. | reverse complement strand
GACGCAACAGCAGGGCCGATGCGCGGTCGGGATAATGGAACAGCTCGCGGGCCAACCGCAACGAAACGAGCACATAATTCTGTTCGGAATCCATGTCGAGTACGAAGATGCCGCCAACGGGTACCGTATGTCGGGTGTAATTGGCCGACGGCAGCAACGACGGAACGCGGCGAAAGAGGGACCGAAGAACCGCAACGACCGCGACCGTAATCGGAACAACAACCGGCAATCCTCCGGCAGTTTCAATGCCACGGGCGGCATGTTCGACCGGTTCCGATAGGTCATGCCGGAACCGCGACCAAGAAAACGAATGAAAATGCAACAGACAAAAAAATATCTTCGGATGCTCGTCGCAGCGACATTGCTCGGCTGCGGAAGCGCTTCGGCCCAGCACACACTGGGTTTCACGGCGGGCTACGGCATGTCGAACGGCCGGTTTCAGCCACCGCAGGAGATGAAAGCCATCTGGGGCCAGTACAGTGCCGGACTGACGTGGCGCTATTACGGCACGCAACGGGTCGTGGGAGGATTCGGCATCGACCTCGAATTTCTGCAACAGGGATTTTCCTATGCGACGAACGCCTCGCGGGTCGACGAACCGGCCGACTATCTCTACTATACGCGCAAGGTCAATTCGCTCGTGCTGCCGATCGTCTGGCAGCCCCATGTCTATCTGTTCAACCATCGGATGCGCGTCTACTTGGAGGCGGCGGCGACTTTCTCCTACAACCTCTCGTCGACCTACGAGAACGAACAGGCCCGTGCGGAGGGACTGCCCGACTGGAAAGGCACCTACGAATTCCGGACGGAACGCGACAACCGGTTCGGCTACGGACTGGCCGGCGGCGGTGGCATTGCGTTCCTTATCAAGCGGTTCGAGCTCAATTTCCGCGTACGCTACTACTTCGGCTATTCGGACATCGTGCGCAATCGCAACAAATACGCCGACAACGCGACCGACGGACCCGAAAATCCGTTTCACGCCACACCGATGCGGTCGCCGCTCGACAACCTGAACATCGCCGTAGGACTCTCGTACCGATTCAACAAGGAGGGGTTCCAAACGTGGAAGCCCCGCCCGAAACGCGAGAAAAACAAGGAAGTCTTCAAATACACTTTTCATTAAAACCTGCGCATAGTGTTTACGATCGCTGAATCATATGAACTGTCATCTTGCTAAAAGCAGCGCATAGTACTACCGACCGTGGGTAGCATGTGAACGGCTCTTGAAAGCGGCTCCCGATGCGGTAGACTCTCGTTATGTTCAGCACGCGGTTGACGACGCTTCCGAACATCAGAAAAAAATATTTAACACACGGTGGTATCCGTACCAATAGAATAAAAAAATGGATAACAGCAATACGAGACAACAGAAAGTCGAAAAGCAGATTCAGAAAGACATGGCCGAAATCCTCCAGCGCGAGATGCCGGAGGTGACGTCGGGGGCGCTCGTCACGGTCACGGCCGTGCGCGTTTCGCCCGATTTCGCCTATGCCAAAGTCTATGTCAGCATCTTCCCTTTCAACCGGCACGAACAGGTCATGCGATCGCTCGGACAACATGCCCGCCCGCTGCGCGGCCTGCTTGGCAACCGACTCCGCAACCAACTGAAAAGCATCCCCGAAATCCAGTTCTTCCTCGACGATTCGCTCGAATACATCGAGCATATCGAACAGGCTATGAAAAACTGACGCTTCGCCCATGTTGCCGCAACTCTTCGCCCGCCGTTACCTCTTCTCCGCCGCTTCGCGATCGGTCGTCAATTTGATTGCCGGTCTGAGCGTCGTGGCTGTGGCGATGCCTGTTGCCGCCATGATTATCCTGCTGTCGGTCTTCAACGGATTCGAGCGGCTCGTGCACGAATCCTGTTCGGCTTTCGATGCCGAACTGACCGTCACGCCCCGCGAGGGCAGCACGTTTGCCATCGCCGAAACGGACACCGCCGCACTGGCCCGGATTCCGGAGGTCGCGGGACTTTCGTTCATCTTGGAACAGAGCGCCTTGCTCCAACACGACGGGCGGCAGGCCATCGTCACCGTCCGCGGAGTCGACGACGCTTACGATGAAGTACTCGGCTGGAGCAGTGCTGTCACGAACGGCGAGGCCGCTGTCCGCATCGGCGATTTGGAACGCATGGTCATCGGCCAGACGATGGCCGGGATGCTGGGTATCCGGTCGTTGGCCGATGCCGACGTCGATGCCTATGCCGTGCGGCGTGGCCGCGTTCCGTCGTTGCTGCCGTCGGCCAATT
>RYWP01000176.1 GCA_003979135.1 Alistipes sp. | reverse complement strand
TACGGCCTTGAATCCGTATTTGGGTTATGAAACTTCCACGATGTTGGCCAAGCTGCGCAAAGCCAACCTGCACATCGAGGCATTGGAGAAGACCATCGCACAACTGAATGCACAACTGAGCGAGAAGACGACCGAAATCGAACGGCTACGCACCGAACTCGAACAACGCGGCATCGAAGTGGCCGCACTGACCGAACAAGTGCAGACCAGTTCTGCGCAAGTCGAATATCTGAGCGGCGAGAAAACCGACTTGGAGAACCGCCTCAACACGGTCTACTACATCATCGGTGCGGAAAAAGATTTGCGGGATGCGCAAATCATCGACAAACAGGGTTTTATCGGTCGCACGCTGACAGTCAACAAGAACGGGAATCTCGAAAGTTTCATTCAAGCCGATTCGCGGTTGTTGGAGGAGGTTCCCATCGGCCACAAGCGCGTGACCATCGTCTCGACCCATCCCGACGGTAGCTATCAACTGATTACGGACGCCGACAAGACGATATTGAAGCTGGTCATCGACGATCCTGCACGATTCTGGGAAAACTCGAAAGTACTGGTCATCAGCTACAAATAACGATCCGAATCGATTCCGGTCCGCAACGCCGGACGCTGCGCAGCACGACGCCGAAACCGGACACCGAACAAACGAAAGCGCCTGCAAGAAATCTTGCAGGCGCTTTCATTGTCATCCGACGGAGACTATTTAATCAACTTGCGGGGTTTCACCATGTTCTCCGGCTGGAGCACCTTGTGTAACTCCTCCTCGCTCATCAGCTTGTGCTCCAACACCAAGTCGTAGATGCCCTTGCCGGTCTGCAAAGCCTCTTTGGCCAACATCGTGGAAGTTTCATAACCCAAATACGGATTCAAGGCCGTAACGAGACCGATGCTGTTGTAGACCATCCGGCGGCAAACCTCCTCGTTAGCCGTAATGCCGACCACGCACTTCTCGCGCAGGGTGTTCATGGCGTTGATAAGCATCTCGATGCTCTCGAACAGACTGTGGATGATGATAGGCTCCATCACGTTCAGTTCCAACTGTCCCGCTTCGGCAGCAACCGTTACGGTCAAATCGTTACCGATGACGCGGAACGCCACCTGATTGACCACCTCCGGAATCACGGGATTGACCTTGCCCGGCATGATGGACGACCCGGGCTGCCGCGGCGGCAGATTGATTTCGTTCAATCCGCAACGCGGCCCGGACGAAAGCAAACGCAGATCGTTGCAGATCTTCGACAACTTCACGGCCAGCCGTTTCTGTGCCGACGAGTTCATGATGTAGGCGCCCGTATCGCTCGTAGCCTCGATCATGTTCGTGGCCTCGACCAACGGCAAGCCCGTCACTTCGCTCAAATGCTTCGTACAGAGTGCCGCATAATCGGGATCGGCGTTGATGCCGGTACCGATAGCCGTAGCACCCATATTGATCTCATAGAAGAGCGTCATATTGCTCTCCAAACGGGCGATCTCCTCGGTGAGCGTCGCGGCATAAGCCTCGAACTCCTGACCGAGCGTCATCGGCACGGCGTCCTGCAACTGCGTGCGGCCCATTTTAATAATGTGAGCGAACTCACTGCCTTTGGCGTGGAACGCATCGATCAACTCGCGCAAAGCGGCGACCAACTTCTCGATGCTGCGCACCAATGCGATGCGCGTTGCCGTAGGATAAGCGTCGTTGGTCGACTGCGAAAGGTTGACGTGATTGTTCGGGTGACAATATTGGTAATCGCCCTTCTCGTGGCCCAGAATCTCCAACGCGCGGTTGGCGATGACTTCGTTGGCGTTCATGTTGGTCGACGTACCGGCACCGCCCTGCACCATGTCGACGACAAACTGTTCGCGGAACTTGCCCTCGCGCAACTCGCCGCACGCAGCGATGATGGCATCGGCGATCTTCGGGTCGAGCAGGCCCAAATCACGGTTAGCCATCGCAGCCCCCTGTTTGACATCGGCCAAAGCACGGATGAACTCAGGAAAGAAATTGAGCCGCACGCGGCTGATGTGGAAGTTCTCGACGGCACGCATGGTCTGCACGCCGAAATAACATTCGACGGGAATCTCCATCTCGCCCAGCAAGTCGTGTTCGCGGCGGGTTTTGCCCGACAACGGCTTATTCAGGATGTTTTCCATAACAAAATCGTTTATCTCTGTTGTGTTATACAAAGATAGAACTTTCGCAGCGATTCACGCAAGAACCGACCGAAAATCTTTCGCCGAACTGCACCGGTCCCGTATCTGCACGCCCTCCATTGCAC
>RYWP01000175.1 GCA_003979135.1 Alistipes sp. | reverse complement strand
ATACAGCTCGACCTGGCGGGCGACTACCAACGCCGCAACATTGTTACGGCAGCTGCGGCCGTGGACTTTCTTCATGAAGAGACGCCGCTGACGATCTCGCGCCGGGCCTTTCTGGAGGGAACCCGCCATGCAGCGGCCAACACCTCGCTCCAAGGCCGCTGGCAGCGCCTCGGCGAAGCGCCCCTCACCCTTTGCGACACGGGGCACAATGCGCACGGCATGGCCTACGTGACGAAACAACTGCAAGCTACGCCGCACAAGAAACTCTACTGCGTTGTGGGATTCGTTCGCGACAAGGACCTGGCGCACATTCTGCCGCTTCTGCCGCGCGATGCGCACTATATCTTCACCGCGGCGCAGACCCATCGGGCCCTGCCCGCCGCCGAACTGGCCGCCAAAGCCGCGATCTACGGACTGCAGGGCGAAACGGCAGACACCGTAGCCGAAGCTCTGGCCCGCGCCCGCGAACTGGCCGAACCCGACGATGCGATCTTCATCGGCGGCAGCACCTATGTGGTGGCGGAAGCTTTATTGTAAACTATTACTTCGCTATGAAATACTGTATATTTGCCATTCTTACCATCTTTGTTTGCGGAATCGGAATCGGACACGCCCAAACCGACAATGACGTGGCACGGCTCAAAACCTTGTCAAAATATGAAAAGATGCCGTTTTCCGCAACAGATCAGGTTGAATATCTCCAACAATTCAAAGGAGATACGATAACTTTCGACATCATTACGCCGAAGCGTATTGTTTTTTTTGTCAAAACAATACCAGATACCGTTTGGCTGACACAAAAGCGAAAAAGGAATCCCAAGCAGGGCAAGGATTTCGAACTAAACCCTTTTTACAAAGGGGTCAAAGACGAAGCAGGCTATTATACTCCAATTTCTGAAATCGACAAGAAACAATTCGTTGTTGCAAACACGAAAATAATGGGCGACGACAAATACCCCGCTTACAACAAATACCTTATCGTCCAGCTGATCGATCTGGAAACCCAAGAATTACTCGATTGCATACTTCCGAAATCGACCAAATACGAATTATCCATCTCAGTTCTCAAGGTGCAAAAAGAAATTGATGCCTTGGCTGATAAAAATTATTACATTCAAACCTCAGAGCAGTACGCCTCGAATAAAACATTCAAACCGATCTTTCTGCGATCGGGCACTTTCGCGATACGAATCAAAAACAGCGGAGTTGGAGCTCTCTTGCAGTCGAAGATAGAACTCGCCTTCGAAGAACAGGACGGCACACTGGTCAAATACAAACCCGAACGTTTTTTCGGCAGAGGAACGGTTTTATCGAACGATGAATACAACAGCTATATAGCAAGTATTGCGCCCCGTTATATCACTTCTGTCGTTAATAGAACGTTGTTGGAATCGGACATTCGACTGCCTTTCAGTTTTCAACATATCATAGGCACAACAAACACATATGCTGAGATTTCTCAGAAAATCGACCCTTCGAAATCCTATTCCTCCTCTTCTACTTACCTGATGAGCGACGAGGCGATCGGCATCGGAGGTCGACTCGACGTAAAAGGGCAAAAATATTACAAAGCTTTCTATAACGGCAAAGCTTTTTTTATTAATGCTTCCAACGTAAAATTAACCAATGAACAGAAATCGCGTCTCGATAGTCTGATGCGTTGTTCGCCACAAGAACAGGAAGTATTCTTTCACAAGAGTCTGAATCTGTTCAAACGAATATATGCAGATGAACTTTCAAACGCCTTGACCACCTTTCAGTCATATATGAAATACGGATTGAACATCGAAACATGGGGAGTTTATGATGAAAGCGAATATACGGACGGCACGGGCATCCGATTCCGCTTCTTCAATCCGACAGACCAGACTATTAAATACATCACCATAAACTTTGTCGGATACAACGCTGTAGATGATCCTGTCTCCAGCCGAGGGAAAACCGTGCAGACACGCAAGTGCGTCGGTCCGATCGGACCGGAAGAAACAGCCACTTACAAATTCGAATATGTATGGTTTACAGACATCGTGCAATATGCAAAAATCCGTTCGATTGTCGTGCAATACAAGAACGGATCGACAAAAACCATTACCAATGCAAAACAGATTACATTCCCCGAAAAACTTAACGAAGTTCTTCATCGATCCAATCCAGTAAAAGATTTTCACTAAATAATCACGGCTACGGGGAATTTAAAAGACCGCATTCTACGAAACAAACTTAACTGATTCAGAAGGAATACCATAAATTAAAAACGAGTGACC
>RYWP01000174.1 GCA_003979135.1 Alistipes sp. | reverse complement strand
CGAACAGCGAAACGGGCAGACGCAAGATGACGGACGCAAGGTCTATATCGGTAAAACGCTGCTCGGACTGCCGATTCTCGATGAAATGCGGCAGGGCTGGGCACAAAACAAATGGGTGCTGATGGAGGGTCTTACCGACAAGAAAGGCCGCACGTTCAACGCCTACGTCCGGCCGAATCACGAGAAAGGCAAATATGACTTCCGTCGCACCGTAGCCGACAAGTCGCAGATCCACGAAATTAACCCCGCGCACGCATCGGAAACGCAAGTAGCAATCAATTCGGAGGGCAAGACCAACGAAGCGACCAAACACGTTGGCGAGCCGCTGAAAAAGGGTCAGACCGCACCTGCCGACACAAAACAGCAGGAACGGCAAGAGCAAGGCGAGAACCGCCGTCAACATACCCGCAAACAGTCGGGGATGAAAATGTAATTCCGACATCCATCGAAATCGGGACTTTCAGTCCTACACCACTAAATCCACAGTAAAATATGCAAACTATTCTGACAGAAAAACCGAGCGTGGCGCGCGAGATTGCGCGCATCGTCAAGGCGACTCGCCGTGAAACGGGCTATTACACGGGCGGCGGCTATAACGTAACATGGGCTTTCGGGCATCTGGTACAACCGGCCCTGCCGGACGGCTACGGCATCAAGGGGTTTCACCGCGACAACCGACGAACGAAGCAAGAGCAGAATCGAACTTGTTCGGATTTTGCCTTGCAAGGAGGAGGAAGAACAACGCTCAACCTGCCGATTATCCCGCCTGTCTTCCAGCTCGTACCGCGACAGGTCAAAACCGAGAAAGGCTACAAGCCGGACAGCGACGTGGCGGCGCAGATCAAAGTCATCGCGCGGCTGTTCCGCGAAAGTGAGCGCATCATCGTTGCGACGGATGCGGGACGCGAAGGCGAACTGATCTTCCGTTACCTGTACGAGTATATCGGCTGCGCCACGCCGTTCGACCGCCTTTGGATCAGCTCGCTCACAGACAAAGCCATCCGCGAGGGGCTGGAGCGCATCGAGAGCGGCTCGAAGTACGACAACCTCTACTACGCGGCCAAAGCCCGCAGCGAGGCCGACTGGCTGGTAGGCATCAACGCCACGCAGGCCATTACGATAGCCGCCGGACGCGGAACGTATTCGCTCGGCCGCGTGCAGACGCCGACACTGGCTATGGTCTGCGAACGGTATTGGGAGAATAAACGTTTCACGCCCGAATCCGTGTGGCAGGTGCATTTCGCCACACCCGGAACGGGCGCCGATTCGGTCGTCAAGTTCTCTTCCGTCGAGAAGTGGAAGGAGAAAGCCCCTACCGAAGCTGCTTACAAAGCCCTCGAAGCACAAGAAACGGTAAGTATTACGAAAGTCGAGCGCAAGGAAACCGTGCAGGAACCGCCCCTGCTTTACGACCTCACGACGCTCCAAAAGGAGGCGAACACCAAGCATGGGTTTTCGGCGGAGAAGACGCTCTCCATCGCGCAGAAACTCTACGAGGCCAAAGCGATCACCTATCCCCGCACGGGCAGCCGATATATTCCCGAAGATGTTTTCGGGGAGATTCCCGCCCTGCTGCGTACACAGAAGAATAACCCCGCATGGGCGAAACGGCTCGCGCTTGTGGGCGACACGCTCTCGCGCCGCAGCGTGGACGACGGCAAAGTTGCCGACCACCATGCGCTGCTGCCGACGGACGTAAAGCCGAAGATGCTTTCAGTCGACGAACAGACCGTGTACGACATGATCGTCGGGCGTATGCTCGAAGCCTTCGCCGAACGCTGCGTAAAGGATGTAACGACCGTAACGGTTGTATGCGACGGTGTGGAGTACGTCGCCAAAGGGACTATTATCCGTCAGGCGGGCTGGCGTGGCATCTACGGCGAGGAGACGGAGGATATCGTATTGCCCGAATGGACGGAGGGCATGACGCTCCCCGTCGGCGGCTGTTCGATGACCGAGGGCAAGACCAAGCCCAAACCGCTGCACACGGAGGCGACACTGCTGGCGGCGATGGAGACGGCAGGCCGCGAAATCGAGGACGACGAAATACGTCAGGCGCTCGAAACGTGCGGTATCGGCACGCCCGCGACCCGCGCGGCGATCATCGAAACGCTCTTTTCGCGAGAGTATATGATAAGACAAAAAAAGTCGCTCGTGCCGACCGAGAAGGGGCTGGCACTCTACTCGGTAGTCAAGAATATGCGTATCGCTAACGTGGAGCTGACGGGCGACTGGGAGGCTGCGCTCGCCAAGATCGAGCGGGGCGAGATGCG
>RYWP01000173.1 GCA_003979135.1 Alistipes sp. | reverse complement strand
AGATGTGTATAAGAGACAGATCTTTATCTATCCTGCATTTTATAGCTTCAAAAGCATTTGTTAAAGCTTCATAAATCGGTTGCAATGCTTCCCGAGATTTTCGCACATCTCTTAATACTCCTTCAAACAATAAGTCTGATGTTGCAATAAATTCTTCATCTTGATATCTCATAATCTCGGTTTTTAAATCTATACAAAGATAAAAACTTTTTCACATTCGAACTACTTGGGTAACAGAAATGACAATGGATGATAATTTCTGTTACCGTTTTTTGTGTCATACGAAGAAACTTTCCATAGTCATTACCTACTATGGAAAGCATCGTTTTGCGAAACATCATCTTTGCTGCCGAAACCACAAAGCGGCAACTATGGAGATCATCACATTCGATCACGAAGTCTACAGGGATTTGAGCGAGAAGATCGAACGAATCGCCGATTACGTCTTCAAAAAAGAGGCACAACCACAGCATACGCCGGAAATCTGGCTCACGAGCGAGGAGCTGGCCGACCTGCTGAAAATAAGCACCCGCACGCTGCAACGGCTGCGCAAAGAACGTGTAATTCCCTACACGATGGTGCGCAGCAAATGCCTCTATCGGCTCTCCGACGTCGAGGAGTGCATCTCCCGACGCATCGTTACCTGCGCGCCACAAACATTGGACGAGTTTCGCAAGAACTACTATCTCACCCATAAATCGCCTGCCTTATGATACTCGACATCGAAACATTCGAGCTGTGGATGTCGAAGATCATGGAACGCTTCGACCGCCACGAGCGGATGCTCTGCACGCTTACGGGCAAGGAGGTCAAGGAGGCGATGTACGTGGACGGCGAACGCCTCTTGGACAATCAGGATTTGTGCCAGCTCCTGCAAACGAGCAAGCAGTCCCTGCAACGCTACCGCAGTTCGGGGATGCTGCGTTATCGGAAGCTGCGGCACAAAACCTACTACACTGAATCGGACGTACAAGAGTTCCTGAAAAAACATTTGGAGCCGTTCTCGGCAGGTTGCCACGCCTCCGATCCGAAGCGCTGACGACGCCACTTGCTATCAACCCGACGCCACAAGCTGTCAGACGCAACAGAAACGGTATCGGCGGCTTATTCCGCAGCTAATTTCGCAGTCGTGTATCGTGCACGCTTATAAATCAATCATGTATGGAACAGAAAAAGAAAGACCAAGATGTTCTGATCGTCCGGGACGAGCAGACGGGTGAAATCGGCGTAGTCGCAGGGCTGAAAAGCGACGGCACGCCGAATCTGCGACCCGCCAAAGCAGAACACGCACAGGACTTCCTGCGTTTCGACAGACACGGGGACGTGCTGGACAACTTCTTTGCCAACTTCTTCCGGCAATGCAAGGAGCCGAACCGCTTCGGATTCTACCGCGTTGCTGTCGAAGGCATGGAGAACGTGGTTGCGGTAATGAAAGACCTGCTGAAAGACCCCGTCGGCTTTCGGGATGTGCTCGCACCGCACAAGGTCGATACGACCAAGTACGAACAGGCCGCTGCGCAGCAGGCGCAGGAAACGCCGCTCGAACCCGAAAAGGAGGAGAAACGACAGAATAAGGAGTATCGGCCTATCGACGAATCACAGGTCGACAGCGAGGAGTTCGAGCGCCGCTGGGGCATACGGGTCGAAGACCTGCGTCAAGCCGGATGCTGGGAGCGTATGCTCGGCCACGGCAAGTCGCCATTGGTAACCTGTTATCCCGAAATCGGAGGCGTGCGTTTTCCGGTCGAAGCAAGATTGTCGCTGCGCGAGAATCCCGACGGTACGGTTTCACTCGTGCCGCATCCGCTTCGGCGTGAACCCAATCTGAAATCCTACGAGAACATCGAGTTCACGGATTCGGATCGGGAGAGCCTGAAAAAGACGGGCAATCTGGGACGTGTCGCCGAAGTGCTCGACAAGAACACCGGCGAACTCGTCCTTTCCTATATCAGTATCGACCGCCAAACGAATGAAACGATCGCTGTACCTGTCAGCGCTCTCCGTATTCCCGACGAGGTAAAAGGCGTCAAGCTCGACAAGGAGCAGCAGGAGGCATTGGCCGCAGGCAAAGGCGTCTATTTGGAGGGCATGACCTCCAAGAGCGGCAAACTGTTCAATGCCACGATTCAGATCAACGCCGACAAACAAGGATTGGATTTTCACTTCGGCGGACAGCGGCAAGCGAAACGCGCCGAACAGCGAAACGGGCAGACGCAAGATGACGGACGCAAGGTCTATATCGGTAAA
>RYWP01000172.1:1821-2276 GCA_003979135.1 Alistipes sp. | reverse complement strand
CTACCGAACCGTGCGATTCGATTTCCGCGGCTACGGACGCTCATCGAAACAGTCCGAAACATTCCCGTTCACGCACCTCGGCGACCTGTTGACCCTGATGGATTCATTGCGCATCGAGCAGGCACACATCGTAGGTCTGTCGATGGGAGCGTTCGTCGCGGGCGACATGTTGGCCATGAACCCCGAACGGATGTTGTCGTGCGTCATGGCGAGCGGCGGCATCCGTTCCGTCAAAGGGCCGCACGAACCGATGGATTCGCTCGAATCGGCACAGCGCGACCGTGAAATCGCCCTACTGAAACGCAAAGGCGTCGAAAACATGAAGCGGGAATGGCTCGAAACGCTGGTTTCCGGCGGCGGAACACGTCGGGAAGAGATTCGCGAACCATTGCGACGCATGATCGACGCATGGGATGCGTGGCAGCCGCTGCACAAAGAGGTACGGTCGTTCTGGG
>RYWP01000172.1:405-1811 GCA_003979135.1 Alistipes sp. | reverse complement strand
TTCTGGGCCCGCGAAGCATGGCAAAGATTGACAGAGCAGCGTCCGACTGTGCCGACGCTGCTCATCAAAGGCGAAACCGACTTGCGGGGCAAACCCTACAGTCCACGCGAGCAGAACTATCTGCCGCGTGCGCGAGCCGTCGTGCTTCCGGATTGCGGCCACATGGCCAACATGGAACAGCCCGAGGCATTCAATCGGCTGGTACTCGAATTTCTTGCCAATCCATAAACCGCGAACGGCCGCATCAGAGCGACTGTCGGTCAGGTGCGATGTAATCGGTCCGGCTGTCGGTCGCTATCAGCACCCGATCGTGACCGGGCCCCATTTCCCCATCGCCGCCGAAAACATGTACGCCGGTTGCGAACTCGCCGACATATTGCAACGAACCGTCCGTAGGCGAATACCACCAAACATTTTTCTTGTCTCCCGAAATCCGGCCGAGGTCGATGCGCATCGGACGATTCGTATGGGTATAGACCAGCAGATAATCATTGCCGCGCGTAGCGATGGCGCGATCGTAGCGAAACCCGTTTTCGCCGGCAATTACAGACTGGTCACCTACCCGTTCGAAATAGGGGAAAGTCAATACGAGGCGTTTCAGATACTGCATCTGTTTAAATCCGTCGTCCTGCAAGCCTTCCAACCACGATTTGCGTACACCGTAGGCACCGACCTTCCCGCCCGGGTGCATCTGCATGATCGAGCCGTGGCCGTAAGTATGGCCACAGGCTCCCGCAAAGACCGACCAATAGGCATAACGCCGCACATCGGAGGCCTTCCACCACGGTTCTTCAGGGTCGTGCAGCCCTTGCGGAATCCCTTCGTAGCTCGGTTCACCGTCCAGAATAGGTTTCGCGGGACGCATGCACAAGCCAGCCTCCACATAGCGCCAGTTATCCTCCGTCATCGAAGCTTCCGCACGATCATCGCCGTCACCGCGGATCTGGTCATACCGCCGGTGTCCGCTTTGGAACATGTTGAAATCGAGCCAATCGGCCTGATGGAACCATTCGACCGACGAGGTGCGTCCGTACGGATGGAACGTCATCAGGTGATGAGGGTCGATGCCGCGAATCGTGCGGGCAAGAGCCTCCCAAACCTCCGTTTTGATGTCGCCGCGAATATCGCCGCCGATCATCCAGACGATATTGGGTGCGTCCTTGTAGCGGTTCGCGAGGAACGTACCATAGGCTACCGCCTGCTTTTCGTTCATCTGTCCATGCTTCACCAGTCCTCCCCAAATGCAGTCCATGCCGATGTAGATACCCTCCTGCTCTGCTTTGCGAACGATGTAGTCCATGTGTTGCCAATAGCCGTCCGGCCCCTCGGCATCGATACGCGAAAAATCGAATCCGTCGGGCATCGAAAGTTTTCCATAGGCGTTTTGGGCCGGCACTCCGTTCACG
>RYWP01000172.1:0-395 GCA_003979135.1 Alistipes sp. | reverse complement strand
GCACCTGCACGACGTTGTATCCGGTTTCGCGGCAGCGTTCAAGGAAGAAATCGGCCTCTTCGCGGGTCAGGCGTTCGGGCAGAAGCCAACCGGTATTGGCTAACCAGAAGAAAGGTTCACCGTTTTCGTGTCGGAGATAGCGGCCATCGGGCGAAACGGTCAGGCGGCCGTTATCCCACGGTTGCATCGCATCGGCTGATGCCGTTTGCCGCGAGTTGCAGGCTGCCAATAGCAGCAGCAACACAGCGAAAAATACGAAACGTTTCATATCGGAATTTTTCTTGCAAGATACAAAAAATCAGCGAAACTTCCGCCGTTTCGGGTAAAACCGGTGCACCGTTTTTTTCGGATTCCCGAACAACATAAGAGCGGGCCGATCCATATATGGATCGGCC
>RYWP01000021.1 GCA_003979135.1 Alistipes sp. | reverse complement strand
TTTTTCAGCCCTTCGATCAGATTGGCGCCGTGCAGGTCGCCTGACGGTTCGCCGGCAAGCAGATAGTATTTCATCGTTTTATCGGTATTCGGTTTTCGTGTCGTTTTTGTCAGGGAATACGACTGCGGAACTTTCGTTTTCTGCTTTGGGGTGTTCTTACTCTTTTTCCAGCAGGTCAGGGCGCAGGCGTTGCGTTCGTTCGAGGGCTTGTGCTTCTTGCCATTTTGCGATTTCGGCGAAGTTGCCCGACAGCAGAACGTCCGGTACGCGCCAGCCGCGGAATTCGGCCGGTCGCGTGTAGTCCGGGGCCGACAGCAGATTGTCTTGGAACGAATCGGTCAGCGCCGATGTTTCGTCTCCGATAGCGCCCGGGAGGATGCGTACGACCGAATCGGCGATGATGCAGGCAGCCAGTTCGCCGCCTGTCAGCACATAGTCGCCGATCGAGATTTCGCGTGTAATCAAGTGTTCGCGAATGCGATAGTCGATGCCTTTGTAGTGGCCGCACAGGATGATGATATTCTCCAGCGTCGAGAGCCGGTTGGCTTCGTGTTGCGTGTAGGGGATGCCGTCCGGCGAGGTGTAGATGATTTCGTCGTACCGACGTTCCGTTTGCAGTTTTTCGACCAGTTCGAACACCGGTTCGCACTTCATGACCATGCCTGCTTCTCCGCCGAACGGATAGTCGTCCGTCGTTTTGCGTTTGTCGTGGGCATAGTCGTGTAGGTTGTGGACTGCGATTTCGACGAGGCCTTTTTGTTGGGCCCGTTTCAGGATGGATTCGTTGAGCGGCGAGGTCAGCAGTTCGGGTACGACGGTCAGGATGTCGATGCGCATGCGGGACAGGGTTTATTGTCGGTAGTTTACTTCGTCGTTCAGCACCTCGACGATGAACGGATTGTACATCGTTTCGTGGCCGAGGTCGCTCGCGGGGCCGTGGCCCGGATAGATTTTCACCGCGTCGCCGAGCGGCAGGATGCGGTCGATGATCGAGCGCATGATCCACGAATAGTCGCCGCCCGGCAGATCGGTGCGGCCGATGCTTTCGCGGAAGAGCGTATCGCCCGTAAGGAGCGACTTCGATTCCGGTTCGTAAAATACGACATGGCCCGGCGTGTGGCCCGGCGTCGCAATGACTTGCAGAGTCGTATGGCCGAATTGCAGCTCCGGCAGTGTGTCCAAATCGATATCGCCGAGTGGTAGTGTCCCCACCTGTACACCAAATATCGAGCCGCTCGCCGAGGCACCTTCCAGCAAGAACCGGTCTTTGAACGAAACGACGAACGGTACGTCGTAGCGGGCTTTGACATGGGCCACACCCAGCGTGTGGTCGAAATGGCCGTGGGTGTTCGCGGCCATCACGGGATGCAGGCCGTGTTCGGTAATGAAGTTGTCGAGTGCTGCGTTCTCATGGGGCGAAGCGTTTCCGGCGTCGATAATCAGACATTCCGACGTGTCGTCCCATATAACATAGGTGTTTTCCTGTATCGGATTGAAAGTCAGTGCGGCGATTTGCATGATGCGGTCTGTTTTTTTCGCTGTGTTTGCAAAGATAGTGCTTTTTGCGGGAAATGTTCGTACCTTTGCCCCGTTAAACCGAATCTTATGGCAAGAAAGAAAGCGAATTATCCTCTGATCGAGGGGCTCGAAATCACGACGCTCGCCGCCGAAGGCAAGGCGATGGGCCGTTGGAACGATGTGGTGGTTTTCGTTCCGATGACCGTCCCGGGCGACGTGGTCGATGTGCAGATACGTTGCAAACGCCGTCGTTACATGGTGGGTTACGTCGTCCGTTACGTGCATAAATCGCCGAAGCGGGCCGAGCCGTTTTGCGAACATTTCGGCGTTTGCGGCGGTTGCAAGTGGCAGAACCTGCCCTACGATGAACAGTTGGCTTTCAAAACCGATCAGGTGCGCGACCAGTTGACCCGCATCGGTAAAATCGAGTTGCCCGAAATCGCTCCATGCCTCGGTTCGGCTCAGACGCGGTTCTACCGCAACAAATTGGAATTCACCTTTGCTGACCGCCGTTGGCTGACGCGCGAGGAGATTGCCGCCGACGCGAAAATCGAGGCCGGGCCTGCCGCCGGATTCCATATTCCTGATATGTTCGACAAAGTGTTGGACATCCGCCTGTGCTGGTTGCAGCCCGAACCGTCGAATGCTATCCGGCTCGAAACCAAACGTTTCTGCATCGAGCACGGGTATACGTTCCACAATGCCCGTGAGCATACGGGGTTGATGCGCAACATGACCGTCCGTACCGCTTCGACCGGCGAAGTGATGGTCATCGTCGTATTCGGATCCGACGACCGGCCTCGAATCGCTGCCTTGCTGGACCATCTTGTCGTCAAGTTCCCCGAAATCACTTCATTGTTCTACATCGTCAATACTAAGTTCAACGATTCGACCGCCGACCTCGACCCCGTGTTGTATCACGGCAAAGACCACATCGTCGAGGGGATGGAGGGGCTGCATTTCAAGGTGGGGCCCAAATCGTTCTACCAGACCAATTCGGCACAGGCTTACGAGTTGTACAAGGTCGCACGTGAATTCGCCGAGCTAAAACCCGACGAGGTGCTCTACGACCTCTATACCGGTACGGGTACCATCGCCAATTTCTGCGCTGCACGTTGTGCGCGCGTTGTGGGGGTCGAGTACGTGCCCGAAGCCATCTCCGACGCGCGCATCAATTCCGAATTGAACGGAATCGGCAATACGGTGTTCTATGCCGGCGATATGAAAGCCGTGTTGGACGACGCTTTCGTCGCTGCCAACGGGCACCCCGACGTCATTATTCTCGATCCGCCGCGTGCGGGTGTCGATGAGCCGGTCATCGAGGTGATCCGGCGGGCCGCTCCGGCGCGCATCGTTTATGTGAGTTGCAATCCCGCCACGCAGGCGCGCGACTTGGCGTTGCTCGACGCCGATTATCGGGTCGCTGCCGTGCAGCCGGTCGATATGTTCCCCCATACCCACCATGTCGAGAATGTCGTGAAACTCGTGCGACGCGATTTTTTGTTAGAATAGATTATGAGTACAGAAATTGATAACCAATAAAACATAATAAGTATGAAGAAAATTTTCGTCACTTTAACCGTACTTCTTGCGGCCATTAACGTTTTGGCGCAAGAACATCTTTCATTTAAAGGTGTTCCCATTGAAGGGAGTATGACCGAGTTTTGCCAAAAACTCAAAGCTAAAGGATTTACTTCAATTGGCCGTGAAAACAATATAACTTTGTTTTCAGGAGATTTTACAGGTCGTAAAGCAACGGTAGGTGTGACAGCTACGGACGATGGAAAAAATGTTTTTGCTGTAGTTGTTTTATTTGATTCAAGTGGTGAATGGAATACACTCGTTAGTACTTATGACTATTATAAGGATTTATATATTCGTAAATATGGTGAGCCTACTGTTTCCAGAGAAAACAATCCAGCTCGTTCAGATTCCAACATCGCTTTAATGGCAGAAGTTTATCAGGGGACAGTTGTATATGGTAGTGCATGGGAAGTAACAGGTGGCGATATACAGCTCTCAATTGAAAAGGCCTCTGGTATTTATGAAGGTATGGTAATGATTCGCTATCGTGATTCTCAAAATGTGGAAGCCAAAATTCAAAATGATTTAGAGGATATTTAAATAGCATCCTTTTTGTAACATCCCGATGCGATGGAACAGCATTTGGTCGTCCCTTTTCTGTTGACGCTCGGCGCCGGTCTGGCGACCGGCATCGGCAGCGCCATCGCCTTTTTTGCTAAGCACACCAATAAACGGTTGCTCTCGTTTTCGCTCGGGCTTTCGGGCGGGGTGATGATTTACGTTTCGTTCGTCGAGTTGTTCGTGCAGGCCTTGGAGGCGCTTTCCGAGGTTTGGGATGGGCGTATGGGGCATTTTCTTACGGTCGTTGCCTTTTTCGCCGGCATGTTGTTGATCGGTATCATCGACAGGCTCGTGCCGTCGGTTGAAAATCCGCACGAAGCGCACCTCGTCGAGGAGATGAAGCGCCGTCCGCACAATCCGAAGCTCATGCGTATGGGCGTTATGACGGCGCTCGCCATTGCCATCCACAATTTTCCCGAGGGCATCGCTACATTTGCTTCTGCGGTTGATAATCGGACGTTGGGTGTTGCGATCGCCGTCGCTATCGCTATCCATAACATTCCCGAGGGTATCGCCGTCTCAGTGCCCGTTTTTTATGCTACGGGCAACCGGCGGCGGGCGTTTCTATTGTCGTTGTTGTCCGGTTTGGCCGAGCCGGTCGGGGCATTGTTGGCCTGGTGCGTGTTGATGCCTTTCATGACACCCACTTTGATGGGGTGTATTCTCTCGGGAGTCGCCGGAATCATGGTTTTCATCTCTATCGACGAATTGTTGCCTGCCGCCCGCGAGTATGGTGAAGCGCATACGGCGATTTACGGCGTCGTGTCGGGTATGGTCATTATGGCCGTGAGTCTGTTATTGTTGAAATAGTTTTCCGATATGGATATCTTGCTCTTGATTTTAGGGCTCGCGTTGATACTCGGCGGGGCGAATTTCCTGACCGATGGTTCGGCCGCTGTCGCCAAACGGTTCCGCGTGCCGGAGTTCATCATCGGTCTGACCGTCATCGCCGTCGGTACTTCGACCCCCGAATTGGTCGTCTCGGTGCTTTCGGCCATCGCCGGCAAGAGCGACGTGGCAATCGGCAATGTCGTTGGTTCCAACATCTTCAACGTCTTCGTCATCGTCGGCATCTGTGCGCTGATTCGCCCTCTGCCGCTCTCTTCCGGTAACATCCGACGCGACATTCCGTTCGGGATGTTCGGTTCGTTGTTGTTGTTTATCGTCGCTTGCGACCGGATGCTCGGATTGGGCGACGCCGACCGAATCGGGCGGGTCGAGGGCATCTGCATGTTCCTTTTGTACGTTTGGTTGATGATTTATTCGGTGCGGCATATCGAGCGGCCTGCCGTGTCGGCATCGCGCGATGTGCCCGATGCCGAACCGCCTGTACGGTTGTGGCTCGCTGCCGTGATGATCGTCGGCGGATTGGCTGCATTGGTCGGCGGCGGCGAGTTGTTCCTTGACAGTGCAACTCATATCGCCCGACGATTGGGGGTCAGCGAATCGGTCATCGCCATCACGCTCGTTGCGGGCGGTACGTCGTTGCCCGAATTGGCATCGTCGGTTGTGTCATTGGTGAAAGGACGGGCCGAGATGGCTTTGGGCAACGTTCTCGGTTCGAATATCGCCAATATCCTGTTGATTCTCGGTGTCAGTGCGACGATTCATCCCTTATCGTTGGGCGGCATTACGATCGTCGACATCGCAATGGTCGTGTTGAGTTCGGTCGTGCTGTTCGTCGCTGCGTTTACATTCCGGCGTAAGGCTATCGACCGTATCGAAGGGGCCGCTTTCTTGGTTGTCTATATCGCCTACATCGTTTATCTGCTCTCCAAATAGCGCTCCAGCAGACGTGGTATGGCGTAAGCGTCTACTTCGGCTGTCGGTACGGCATGAACTTCTGCCTCGGACGTGAATGTTTCGACTTCGATTCGGTGCACCGTGGCGAAAATCCGTTGATGCGAGAGTTGATGTTTCGGCAGGTCGACTGCTTCGTGTTGCATCCAGCGTGTCCCGACCCAGCGGCGGAATGCTTCCGTTGCGCTGGGGTCGCTGTCGGTCTCCACGATGGGAAACTCATAAAGTCCTTGCCAGATATCGCCTGCACCGCGCCGATGCAGGACGGTGCGGTCTCCGCAGACGATGTGTAGGTAGTGGAATCGGCGGTCACGTATTTTGGTCGTGCCTTTTTTTACAGGGCGTTGGGCAACGGTTCCTGCTGCCCGTGCCGCGCATTGCTCTGTCAGCGGGCACGTTTCGCAGGCAGGTTGCGTCGGGGTGCAGGCCAGCGCTCCGAAATCCATGATGGCTTGGTTGTAGACGGCCGGCGGCGCTTCGCCGAGGGTTTCACGGGCCAGCGCGGCATAGAGTTTCTTTCCGGCGCCGGTGTCGATCGGTTCTTCGATGTCGAACAGCCGCCCCAGCACCCGATAGACATTGCCGTCGACTACGGCGCAGGGCAGGTCATAGGCCATCGAGCAAATGGCGGCTGCCGTGTAGTCGCCCACGCCGCGCAGCGACCGCACGTCTTCGAATTTCTCCGGAAAATCTCCCCCGAATTGTTCCATCACTTGGCGGGCCGCCGCATGGAGATTGCGGGCCCGACTGTAATAGCCCAAGCCCTGCCACAATTTCAGCACCGAGTCTTCGTCGGCCGCCGCAAGCGATGCAACATTTGGAAAACGTTCCGTGAAACGAAGGTAGTAATCCATCCCTTGTGCCACGCGCGTTTGTTGCAGAATCACCTCCGACAGCCAGATGCGGTAGGGATCACGTGTCTCGCGCCACGGCAACGAACGGCCGTTGCGTTCGTACCATGCGATCAATATGTCGGCGACGGTGTGCATGTGCGAAGCGGAATTTTCTGCAAAAATACAATTAAGCCGAATACAATGCCAAATTTATTTGAGCATTGTTGAGGCAGAGTATTTAAGACGCAGTCAAAAATGCGATTTTTCCAGTTTCGGAATCAAATTTGAAGCATTCAAAAGGTCTAAAAGGAATGAAAGTATGGAAAAACGTTGCAATCTTGTGAACAACACCTCCGAAAACCGGTATGAAATGGAGGTCGAAGGCCAAAAGGCTTACATCGATTACCGCACCTATCCCGAAATCATCGAATTGACTTACACTTATGTGCCCGAGTCGTGCCGGGGCAAGCAAGTCGGCGCCCGGTTGGTCGAGGCTGTGTTGGAGCACGTGCGCGCCCAGCGGTTGAAAGTGATTCCGCGGTGCGGGTTCGTCGCACAGTGGATCGTTCGGCATCCCGAGTGGGAGGGCATTGTCGTGACCGAGACGATCAAGGAGTTGTAAGAGCGTCACATCGGGCGGAGCGACCTTTTGGTCGTCCCGCCCGATGTGCCTTGCGTCGGAGACTATTTTTGTATTTGGCGGGATCGCCGGTCGTGTCCCGTTACGGGGATTATCGACCGGCGCTGCCTTGCTTTGCAACGGCTTCCATGCGTGCGGCGATTTCTGCCGGATCGCCGAGGAAATAGTCGCCCACGCGATTCAACCCTTCGTCGAACTCGAACACATAAGGAGCAGCCGTTGGCAGATTGAGCGACGCGATTTCGTCGTCCGATATGCCTTTCAGGTGTTTGATAATGCCGCGTAAACTGTTCCCATGCGCTACGATCAGCAGTTCGTCGTGATGGGCCAGCGCCGGTAGGATTTCGCATTGCCAGTAGGGTAGTGCTCGGGCTACCGTATCGCACAGCGCTTCGGTGAGCGGCAGTTCGGCCACAGGAATGCCCCGATAGCGGATGTCCCGATGCGGATTGCGCGGGTCATCTGCCGCAAGCGGCGCTGGCGGTACGTCGTAGCTGCGACGCCACAGATGCACCTGCTCGTCGCCGTATTTCGCCGCCGTTTCCGCCTTGTTGAGTCCTTGCAGCGCACCGTAGTGTTTTTCGTTGAGGCGCCAGCTCTTCGACACCGGAATCCATTGTGCATCGAGTTGCTGCAGTATGATGTCGAGCGTGCGGATGGCCCGTTTCAGATAGGAGGTGTAGGCGTGCCCGAACCGGAACCCCTCGTTCCGCAGCAGCTCGCCCGCACGGACGGCCTCTTCCTCACCTTGTGCGCTCAAATCGACATCCTCCCAACCTGTGAACCGGTTTTCCCGATTCCATACGCTCTCGCCGTGGCGGAGCAGAACGACCCGTTTCATACCGTGGCTTTTTCCGTTTCGATACATACTTTGTTTGTGAGCTTGTTCAGCTCGAAGAAATCATGAATATTTTGCATCGTGACCTGTGCGATGTTGTCGAGTGCCTCGCGTGTGAAAAAGGCTTGGTGCGAGGTCACGATGACGTTGTTGAACGAGAGCAGCCGGGCCAGCATGTCATCGTCCATGATGCGGTCCGAGGTGTCCTCGTAGAAATAGGCTGCTTCTTCCTCGTAGACATCCAGTCCCGCTGCGCCGATTTGTTTCTCTTTCAAGCCTTCGATCAGCGCCGCCGTGTCGATCAGTTGGCCGCGGCCCGTGTTGATGAGTATCACACCCGGTTTCATGCGTCCGATTGCTGCGTCATCGATCATGTGGCGGTTGCGGTCGGTTAGTGGGCAGTGCAGCGAGATGATGTCCGCACGTTGGTAGAGTTCATCCAGCGTCACGTATTCGATGCCTTCCGCAAGGGCGTACCGGTTGTCCGGATAGATGTCGTAGGCAACTACCTGCATGCCGAATCCTTTCAGAATGTGAATCAGCGGTCGGGCGATTTTGCCTGTGCCGACGATGCCCGCTGTTTTGCCGTAGAGGTCGAATCCCAGCAGTCCGTGGAGCGAGAAATTGCCGTCGCGCGTGCGCCAGTAGGCGCGGTGGATTTTGCGGTTGAGGGAGAGTATCATCGCTACGGCATATTCGGCCACGGCGTGCGGCGAGTAAGCCGGTACGCGTACCACGGGAATCCCGCAGCGGGCGGCTGCTTGCAGGTCGACGTTGTTGAATCCCGCACAGCGTAGTGCGATCAGCCGTACGCCGAGTTCGGAGAGACCTCGTATGGTTTCGGCATCTACCGTATCATTGACGAAGACGCACACGGTATCGGCGCCTTGCGCCAGCGGAACGTTCTTGGCATTCAGGTGGCTGCGGTGATAGACCATTTCGAATCCGTAGGATTTCCGGATGCGTTCGAACGACAGCTGATCGTAAGGTTGCGTGCCGAATAACATCACTTTCATAGGCAGTTGCTTTTGGGCGGAGCGTTGCAATTCGGATTCCAAACTAACATTTCAGCGACCGATATTTGTATCGGTCGCCGTATTTTCGTATCTTCGACCGGATTATTCTCGAATTGGTTACGATTATGAAAAAGTTTGCTTTTCTTCTCGCCGTGTTGGTTGCCGTGGGGTGTTTCGTTCAGTGTTCCGATGCGTATGCGCCCATTCGCAACGATTGTTTTTGGCAAACGACCGATGGCGAACCTTTGTACAGTCAGGGTGGCGGTATCTTCCGGTTCGCCGACCCGCGTACCGGTGAATTGCGGTATTTCTGGTATGGCGTCCGTTATGCCGAAGCCGATGTATATCGGCGTGACCCATCTGTGACATTGGAATCGAATCATTTCGAAAGTGTGACGTGTTATTCATCGGACGACCTTTCGCATTGGAAGTTCGAGGCCGATGTCTTGACGCGCGAAGAAGTGGAAAGCCATGCCCTTCCGACGTGGGTCGGCCGCATGGGGGTGGCTCATCTGCCTGAAATCGAGCGGTATGCGATGTTCATTCAGCACGGTCCGCGCGTGTTGATCGCTTTGGCTGACAATCCGTTGGGGCCGTTCACGTGGGACCGCGAAATCGACATGACTTCGCGCATCGGAACCTCGAATACGGGCGACCAGACCGTCTTTACGGACGAGGATACCGGTCGTTCCTACTTGATTTATTCATACGGTCGGGGGCGAAATCGCATCTATGTTTCGGAGATAGGCGTGCGCGACGGACAGGTCGACTTGTTGGATTGCACGGAGGTATTCCACGGGGCGAGCCGCGAGGGCAACTGCATGTTCAAATACAAGGGGCGTTTCTTCATGTGCGCATCGAACATCTACGGTTGGGACAGTTCTTTCGCCTATTATTTGGTTGCTGACGACATCCGCGGACCTTATCTCCCCGTGAACGACATGCAGATCATGGCGGGTTGCGAATCCGATTATGCGCATGTCAGTCAGACCGGATTTTTTTATACCGTGCGCGGATCGGAGCAGGAGACGGTCGTTTTTTGCGGCGACCGTTGGGCCGAGTTCGCCGGTAACGGATTGGGTTACAACCAATGGTGCCCGATTTCGTTCGTCGATGATGTGCCGTACTTTCATTCGCTCGACGCTTGGTCGTTGGACGTTCGGACGGGACGGTGGCGGGTCGACGCTGAAAATAATTATGTGTTGAACGGTTCGTTCGAGGCTGACCGGCGACCCGTGCCCAATCCGGTCAAGCCCGTGCAGGATTATCTCACCGGTTGGCATACGGAGGTGGAGCGGGGACACGCCGTCATCGTGGGCGATTCGCTTTCACCGTGGCTCAATCACCTCAATACGCACGCCGACCGGCAGTTCGTTATCGGTGAAAAGAGCCTCCGAATGGAGGATGCCGTGTCGTTCCGGCGCCGTGTCTCGCAGCAGGTCGGAGGTGATTCTCCGGTTGTTTTGCCCGACGGTCGTTATACTTTGCGGGCGATGGTGCGTGTTTGCGGAACGTTCGGGCAGTTGGAGATGTATGCCGCGAGCGGAAGTCAGCGGCTTCATTCGGACTTGTCCGCGCTGCCCGATACGTGGTCGGAGGTCATAATCGAAGGAATTCCCGTCACGGGAGGTATTGCCGAAGTCGGTTTCCTCGCCGACGGTGAGGGCGGAGCCTGCTGCTTGGTCGATGACGTGCGGTTCGTCCGTGAATGAATATCCTGAGTAGGGTGCGGTCGTAAGGCTCATTTCCGCGAGTTGCGGAATGCCGAGGGAGATTGTCCCGTGTGCTTCTTGAAATAACGCCCCAAATAGGATTGGTCGGGGAAATGTAGTTCGTAAGCGATCTCTTGTACCGAAAGATCGGTCGATTGGAGCAGGTTCTTGATTTCGAGAATGACCGCTCGGTCGATGATCGATTTTACGGATTCGTTCGTCGTAATGCGAACGATGGCAGCAAGATAACGCGTCGATATGTACAATTTGTCGGCGTAGAAAGAAACGCTTCGTTCGTGAGTGCAGTGTGCCTTGACGAGCGCTATGAACCGCCGTCGCAGTTCACTCTGACGGGTCGATATTTCGTTGTCCCGATGTTGTCGGAATTGTGTCGAAAAGCGTTGCATCTTGTCGTATGCTTCCAGAAACAGATTCTGCAACCGGTTGCGGATAATGATGTTGCGGAACAGATTGTCCTTGTCGCGATAGGTGTATCCCACGATTTGAAACCAATATCGCATTCCTTCGACCATCGTTTCCGGCAGATCGAACAGCGGATTTTCTTTCAGAATGCGGAAAAATGCGTGGTCGAATCGCCCCGCGATTTCGATGAACAGGTCTTCCGTGAACGTGCAGTACTCCATGCGGAAATCGTCCGTTCGGTCGAATATCCGGATCAGTGTACCCGGAAGCAGGAGCACGAGCGTATCGGGACGTATCGTTCCGTCGTATTGATCGACCGTTGCTTCGGCCGTGCCTTCGCGGCAGAGCAGGATAGCTCCGTTTTCATTGCGTATGACACGGTCGTTGAACGAGGCGAAATCGGAGATTCCTACGGCGAATGGTTCTTCGGAGGCGGTCAGGAGCGGATTTTCCATGTATCGTATCTATTTGCGTGGTTGTGATCCGTGCCGATCTCGCCGACACGACGGACTGTTATGTGTTTTATTTCTTCTTTCGAACAAAAATAGCGATTTTTCGTCAATCGAAACCGATTTTGTTCCGAAAAGTACCAGAATAGTGCGTAAATTAAAAAATTTAAGATTGCTTTATAGAATACTTTTGCATCGAGAAAAGTTTTTTAAGTGTAAATAATTTAGGTATTATGAAACGAAATTTTGTGAAGACGGCCCTTGCGGTTTGCTCGTTGGCCGTTGTTTCGTGCGGACAGGCCCCGACTGTCATGGGCCCCGGCGAGTACGCCGTGTTGACCGTTTCGAAGACTGACCGTGAGGTCCCGAGCAATTATTCGGCGACAATCCGTGGTCGTCAGGATATCGACATTTATCCGCAGGTTGCCGGCACCATCTCGCAGGTTTGTGTGACCGAAGGCGAGCAGGTTTCGAAAGGTCAGCCCCTTTTCATCATCGATCAGGTGCCTTACAAAGCCGCTTTGCAGACGGCCGAGGCTAACGTCGCTGCTGCCAAGGCCGGTGTCGCTACGGCTCAGTTGACTTACGACAGCAAGAAGGAGTTGTTCGCCAAACAGGTGATTTCGCAATTCGATCTCAGTACCTCCAAGAACCAGTTGCTGACTGCCAAGGCGCAGCTCGCACAGGCTGAGGCTCAGCGTGTCAACGCTGCCAACAATCTTTCCTATACGGTCGTGAAGGCTCCGGCTGACGGTGTTGTCGGTACGCTTCCGTTTCGGGTCGGAGCTTTGGTTAGCTCGGCCATTCCGCAGCCTCTGACCACGGTGTCGGATAATTCGGATATGTACGTCTATTTCTCGATGACCGAGAACCAGTTGCTCTCGTTGGCCCGTACGTACGGCTCCATTGCCAATACATTGAAGAATATGCCCGATGTGCAGTTGCGTTTAAACGACGGTTCGGTTTACGATAAGTCGGGCCGCATCGAGTCCATCAGCGGGGTTATCGACCGGTCGACGGGTACTGTTTCGTTGCGTGCCGTTTTCGAGAATCAAGGCGGTCTGTTGCATAGCGGCGGTTCGGGCAGCATCATCCTGCCGTCCGTGCACAAGGATTGCATCGTCGTGCCGCAGTTGGCTACGTTCGAACTGCAGGACAAAGTATATGTTTATAAAGTAATCGACGGCGTGGCTACGTCGCAGTTGATCGAAGTCGAGAAGATCTCCGACGGTAAGGAGTATATCGTTCGCAGCGGACTCGTACCGGGCGACGTCATCGTCATGGAGGGCGTCGGTCTGATGCGCGAGGGTACGCCCATTATCGCCAAGAAACTGCCGGCCGTTGAACAAACTGCCGCTTCCGAGTCCGTTGAATCCGAAACCGCAAAGGAGGAGTAATCTTATGACACTCAGAAGTTTTATCGAACGCCCCGTATTGGCGTCGGTGATTTCGATTTTGATCGTTATCGCCGGTATAGTCGGTCTGGCTTCGTTGCCGATCGAACAGTATCCCGATATTGCGCCCCCGACGGTCATGGTGCGTGCCTCCTATCCGGGTGCTAGTGCCGAGACCATCCAGAAGTCGGTCATCGTACCATTGGAGGAGGCCATTAACGGCGTGGAGGATATGGACTATATTCTTTCCAATGCTTCCGTAGGTAGCGGTTCTCTTTCTATCTATTTCCGTCAGGGAACCGATGCCGACATGGCTGCCGTCAATGTGCAGAACAAGGTTTCGCGTGCAACCGGTTTGTTGCCGTCCGAGGTGACCCAAATCGGTGTGATGACCATGAAGCGTCAGACTTCGATGGTAAAGATTTTCGCTTTGTACAGCCCCGACGATTCGTACGACGAGACTTTCCTTTCGAATTACGCCAAAATCAACATCGAACCGCGTATCCAGCGTATTCAGGGTGTCGGTGAGGTCTTTACGCTCGGCGCCGCCTATTCGATGCGCGTTTGGTTGAAACCCGACGTGATGGCGCAGTACAAATTGATCCCGTCCGACGTGACGATGGCTTTGGCCGAGCAGAACATCGAGGCGGCTACCGGTACGTTGGGTGAAAATTCCGACGTGGCATTCCAGTATACGTTGAAATACCGTGGTCGTTTGATGACGCCCGAAGAGATCGGCGACATTGTTTTGCGGTCGACTTCCGAGGGTGAAGTTCTGCGGTTGAAAGATATTGCCGATATCGAGTTGGGCAGTGAATCCTACGGTTACAAAGGCTTTACCAACGGCCATCCGGGTATCAGTACGATGATCATGCAGATGGCCGGTTCGAATGCGACGCAGGTCGTCGAGGATATCGATGCACTGCTCGATGAGATCAGCAAAGAGTTGCCGAAAGGCGTTGCCATCGCTCACTTGCAGAGTGTGAACGACTTCCTCTATGCTTCGATGGAAGAGGTCGTCAAGACCTTGATCGAGGCCATTCTGCTCGTTGTTTTTGTGGTTTACGTCTTCTTGCAGGACATTCGGTCGACGTTGATTCCGACCATCTCCATCCTCGTCGCCTTGATCGGTACGTTCGGTTTTCTTGCCTTGGCGGGATTCTCCATCAACTTGTTGACCCTGTTCGCGCTTGTCTTGGCCATCGGTACTGTGGTTGATGATGCCATCATCGTCGTCGAGGCGGTGCAGGCCCGATTCGATGTCGGATACAAATCTTCCTATATGGCTACCATCGACGCCATGTCGGGTATCACTTCGGCGATCGTCACTTCGACGTTGGTCTTCATGGCCGTCTTCATTCCCGTGGCCATGATGGGTGGTACGTCGGGTATTTTCTACACTCAGTTCGGTATCACGATGGCTGTGGCCGTCGGTCTCTCGGCTTTGAACGCCCTGACTCTTTCGCCGGCGCTTTGCGCCATCTTGTTGAAGCCGTATATGGACGAGAACGGTGAGATGCGCGATAACTTCGCTGCTCGTTTCCGCAAGGCGTTCAACGCCATTTTCACGGCAATGATCAATAAGTACAAATACGGCGTGTTGCTCTTTATCAAGCGGCGTTGGTTGATGTGGTCGACGCTCGGGCTGGCGCTCGTCGCACTCGTTGTGTTGATGAACAGCACGAAAACAGGTTTGGTGCCCGACGAGGACCAAGGTACCATCATGGTCAATGTGACCGCTGCTCCGGGTTCGTCGCTCGAATCGACGCACAAGGTGATGGAGGTGATATCGTCCCGTATTGCGGATATCCCACAGATTCGTGACTATATGCAGGTTTCCGGTTACAACATGATCGCAGGCGGTCAGAGCCCGTCGTACGGTATGAGTATCATTAAGTTGAAGGATTGGTCGGATCGTCCGGACAAGGAGGATGCCGTGAGTTCCGTCATCGGTCAGATTTATGCGCGGACGTCCGATATCAAGGATGCGCAGATTTTCGCTGTAGCACCGCCTATGATTTCGGGTTATGGTAATTCGACCGGTTTTTCCATGCACTTGCAGGATCGGGCCGGTGGCGATTTGTCCGATTTCTACAACGTCTATTTGCGGTTCATCGGGGCTTTGAATCAGCGTCCCGAGATTGCGATGGCTTATTCGACTTTCAACATCAACTTCCCGCAGTATGTCGTCGACGTCGATGCAGCCAAAGCCAAGCGAGCAGGTGTGTCGCCCAATGTCGTTCTGTCGACTTTGGCCGGTTTCTATGGCGGTCAGTACGTGTCGAACATCAACCGGTTCTCGAAGATGTACTATGTCACGATGCAGGCTGATCCGAAATACCGTCTCGACCCCGAATCGCTCAACAATACATTCGTGCGTCTCAATAACGGCGAGATGGCTCCGTTGAGCCAGTTCGTGACTTTGACGAAAGTATACAGTTCCGAGGTGTTGAACCGTTTCAACCTCTATAACTCGATTGCCGTGAACGGTATGGCAGCCGACGGTTATTCGACCGGTGATGCCATTGCTGCTATCCGCGAAACGGCTGCACAGGTGCTGCCGCGCGGTTACGGTTACGAGTTCGACGGTCTGACCCGTGAGGAAGCTCGAACGGGCAGCAATACGGCCATTATCTTCGGTATCTGTATCTTGTTGATTTATTTGATTCTGAGCGCGCTTTACGAGAGTTTCATCATTCCGTTCGCCGTCATTCTGTCGGTTCCGTGCGGTCTGATGGGTTCGTTCCTCTTCGCCAAAATCATGGGCTTGGAAAATAACATCTACCTCCAGACGGGTCTCATCATGTTGATCGGTTTGTTGGCCAAGACGGCCATTCTGTTGACCGAGTATGCCGGCGATCGTCGTCGGGCGGGGATGTCGCTTACGCAGGCTGCCGTTTCGGCCGCCAAAGTACGTCTGCGTCCTATTCTGATGACCGTTCTGACGATGGTGTTCGGTATGATTCCGTTGGTTCTGGCCCACGGTGTGGGTGCCAATGGTAACTCGACGCTCGGTTCTGGTGTTGTCGGCGGTATGATCGTCGGTACTTTGGCGTTGTTATTCCTCGTGCCGGCCTTGTTCATCGTTTTCCAGACTATTCAGGAAAAGATCAAGCCTTTGCAGTTGGATCCCGACCCGCAGTGGGCTGTACGTGCCGAGGTGGAAGAGTGCAAAAACGAGAAAGAGGAGTAAATGTATGAAAAAAATCATGATTTTTTGCGCCGCGGCGCTTTTTACGGCTTGCGGCATCTATAAGCCTTACAGTCGGCCCGATGGGATTCGGACCGACGGGCTCTACGGCAATGTCGAAACGGCTGATACCGTCTCGCTCGCCGATTTGAGTTGGTCGGAGGTGTTCACCGATCCGCAGTTGCAGGAGTTGATCCGTGCCGTATTGGCGAACAATACCGACATGTTGTCGGCTCATCTGCGCGTCGAGGAGGCCAAAGCGACGCTTTCTTCGGCTCGGTTGGCTTATCTCCCGATGTTCAATTTTGCGCCGCAGGGGGCCATCAGCAGTTTCGATAACAGTACGCCGTCGAAGACTTACAACCTGCCGGTTACTGCGAGTTGGGAAATCGACATCTTCAACGGTCTGACCAATGCCAAGCGGCGTGCCAAGGCGCTCTACGCACAGAGCAAGGAGTATGAGCAGGCTGTTCGGACGCAGTTGATCGCCAACGTCGCCAACCTTTATTATACGTTGTTGATGCTCGACAGCCAGTATGCCGTGAGCGTCGAAACTGTCGATAAGTGGAAAGAGAGTGTCCGTGCGATGCGGGCCTTGAAAGAGGCCGGTATGGCCAACGAGGCCGGAGTCGCGCAGTACGAGGCCAATACGCTCGCTGTCGAGGCATCGTTGCGCGATATGGAGTACTCCATCCGTCAGGTCGAGAATACGCTGTGCTCGCTTTTGTGCGAGACGCCGCATACTATCGTGCGCGGTCGGCTCGAATTGCAGCATTTGCCCGATGATTTGCTCGTGGGCGTTCCGGTGCAGCTGTTGGCCAATCGTCCCGACGTGCGTTCTGCCGAGCTTGCGTTGACGGCGGCTTATTATGCGACTGCTTCGGCTCGGTCGGCACTTTATCCGAAAATTACGTTGAGCGGCTCGGCCGGTTGGACGAACAATGCCGGTGCGATGATCGTCAATCCGGGCAAGTTGTTGCTTTCGGCTGCCGGTTCGCTCGTTCTTCCGATTCTCAATGCTCGTGCCGGTCGCGCAAAGGTGAAAATCGCCAAGGCACAGCAAGAGGAGGCTAAATTGAATTTCCAGCAGACTCTGCTCAATGCCGGCGCTGAGGTGAACAATGCTTTGATGTTGTGTCAGTCCGCCCGTGCGAAATCGGTGTTGCGTCAGCAGCAAATCGAGTCGTTGGAACGTGCTGTCGAAAGCACTGAATTGTTGATGCGTCATTCGACGACGACTTACCTCGAAGTGTTGACGGCCCGTCAGTCGTTGCTTTCGGCCCAGTTGTCGCAGATTTCCGATCGTTTTGACGAGATTCAGGGTGTCGTGACCCTTTATCAGGCGCTCGGTGGCGGTCGTGACCGTGCTGCGGATAACAAATAGTCTGATTCCATACCATGAAACGGGGAGCGACCAAAGAGGAGATTATCCGTGCGACGCAGCAGCTCATTGCCCGCAACGGCATTCGTGCCGTGCGGGTGGATGAGATTGCGCAGACGTTGGGTATCTCGAAACGCACCCTTTATGAGTTGTTCGCTGATAAGGACGATTTGGTGGTAGCCTGCCTCGATGCCATGCGTCAGCAGCAGCGTCAACGTTTGCGGGCATTCCGACGCAGGTCTGGATGTGTTTTGACCAAGACGTTCTATCTGTTGAACGAATATATCGACGGGCTCTACGTCGTGGAGCGCAGTTTTTTGTCGGAGATTCGTCAGAAGGGCGTTTTCGTTGAACAGTTCGTCGAGCATAGTTCTTTTTGGCATAACGAGATGACTGCTATGTTGGAACTCTGCCGGACGGAGGGATTGTTGTTCCCGGAACTTGATTCGGTCGTGTATGCGAAGCGTTTGATTGCAACCTTGTTGGAGCTTCGGTCGAGCGGGATTTCCCGTGAGGAGTTGCATCTTTTCGGTCGGGTTTTCCTGCGTGGGGTCGCTACTCGTCTCGGCATCGAGACGATTGATCGGATTCGATAGCGTTGAACCGCGATTTTGAGACGAAGCGAGCGGTATTCGAAAATCCGAATACCGCTCGCTTCATTTGCTTGGAGGGTGGTTTGTTGGCTTTGCGGATGCCTGTTTGGTATGGTTTTGTTTGAAAAATTTGGTTAGAGTAGGGTTTTTGTCTATTTTTGTTCGGTCATGTTATCAAATTTTTCGATTTATGGAGGAAATTTCGAAACGAAGAAAACCCGATAATTGCCTTGTATGGGCGATTTTATCTACCTTATTCTGTTGCCTCCCTTTCGGTATCGTATCCATCGTTTATGCTTCGAAAGTCGATTCCGAGTGGGCGCTCGGCAATTTTGATGAAGCGGAAGATGCAGCGAAAAAAGCTCGTACGTGGGCGATCGTTTCTGCGGCGGTGTGTCTGTTTATCGTGCTTATCTATATCGCTATTATCGTATTGGCTCTTGTGCCGGTGCTTTCTTCGGATTTATCTACTTTTGCGGCATAGGTTTTTGTGGTTGTTGTCGGCGGGCTTCGGTCTGTTCGTTGTCGGGTGGTTCTATTACCGGTTCGATCCTGAACGTTGCATGTGGATGCCTCAGTGCATTTTCCATCGGTTGACCGGTTGGAGTTGTCCGGCTTGCGGCGCTCAGCGAGCATTCCACCATTTGTTGCACGGTCATTTCTTAGGGGCATTCCGGTTCAATCCGTTCATGATACTTTCGATTCCCTATTTCTTCGCCGTCGTTTGGACAACGTTCGATCATCGCTCTCTTGCTGCTCGTTGGCGTGAGCGTGTGCAGCATCCTTGTGTCGTGCGTTTCTATTTCGTTTTGGTTTTGATGTGGTGGATCGGCCGGAATTTTTTCGGTATTTAGATTCTTGATAGGTGTCGGCGGACGTATTCGAATGTTTATACTTCAAAAAAGAGCCGCCGTGCAATATGCACGGCGGCTCTTTTCGTTCAAGACCGGATTTATTCGGCCATCAGAATTTCGAGCATCTTGATGGCTGCTTTCGCAATCGGCGTGCCCGGCCCGAAAATAGCGGCCGCTCCGTCGCGATAGAGTTCATCGTAGTCTTGGTGCGGAATGACGCCGCCCACGATGACGAGGATATCTTCGCGACCCAGCTTCTTCAGTTCGGCGATGATTTGCGGTACCAGCGTCAGGTGTCCTGCCGCCAGCGACGATACGCCGACGACGTGTACGTCGTTTTCGACCGCCTGTTTGGCCGCTTCGGCCGGCGTCTGGAACAGCGGGCCCATATCGACGTCGAAACCGACGTCGGCATAGCCTGTCGCAACCACTTTCGCGCCACGGTCGTGTCCGTCCTGACCTAGTTTGGCAATCATGATACGGGGTTGACGACCCTCTTTCTTGGCGAATTCGGCGCACATCGCTTTCGCCTTTTCGAAATCCGAATCCTGTTTCATACTTGAACTGTAAACTCCCGAGATGGAACGAATCACTGCCTTGTAGCGTCCGACGACCGCTTCGCAGGCATCCGAAATCTCGCCCAGCGTCGCACGGACTTTGGCTGCTTCGACCGCCAGCGCCAGCAGGTTGCCCTGCTTCGTCTTTACGCATTCCGTGATGGCTGCCAGCGCCTGCTTTACGGCTGCTTCGTCGCGGTTGGCGCGCAGTTCCTGCAAACGTTTGATTTGGCTTTCGCGTACGGCTGTGTTGTCCACCGCAAGGATGTCGATCGGCGCTTCTTTCTCAAGACGATATTCGTTTACGCCGATGATCTTCTGCTCGCCTGAGTCGATGCGCGCTTGCGTGCGGGCTGCCGATTCTTCGATACGCATTTTCGGAATACCGGTCTCAATGGCTTTTGCCATACCGCCCAGTTTTTCGACCTCTTGGATATGTTCCCATGCTTTGTGAGCGATTTCGTTGGTCAGCGCTTCTACATAGTAGGAACCTGCCCACGGGTCGACGCTCTTGCAAACCGAGGTCTCCTCTTGGATGTAAATCTGTGTGTTGCGGGCGATACGCGCAGAGAAGTCGGTCGGCAGGGCGATTGCCTCGTCGAGGGCGTTCGTATGCAGCGATTGGGTGTGGCCCAGCGCTGCGCCCATTGCCTCGATGGCTGTGCGGGCCACGTTGTTGAACGGGTCTTGCTCTGTGAGCGACCAGCCCGACGTCTGCGAGTGGGTGCGCAGTGCCAGCGATTTGGGATTTTTCGGGTCGAATTGCTTGACGATTTTCGCCCACAGCATACGGGCCGCACGCATCTTGGCAATCTCCATGAAGTGATTCATGCCGATGGCCCAGAAGAACGACAGCCGCGGTGCGAACGCATCGATCGACATGCCCGCGTTGATACCCGCACGCAGGTACTCCAAGCCGTCGGCCAGCGTGTAGGCCAGCTCGATGTCGGCCGTCGCGCCCGCCTCCTGCATGTGGTAGCCCGAGATGGAGATGGAGTTGAATTTGGGCATGTTCTTCGAGGTGTATTCGAAGATGTCGGCGATGATGCGCATCGAGAACTCGGGCGGATAGATATAAGTGTTGCGCACCATGAACTCTTTCAGAATGTCGTTCTGAATCGTTCCGGCCAGTTGGTCGAGGGTGCAGCCCTGTTCCAGACCCGTGACGATGTAGAATGCCAAAACCGGCAGTACGGCGCCGTTCATGGTCATCGATACCGACATCCGGTCGAGCGGAATGCCGTTGAACAGCACTTTCATATCTTCGACCGAGCAGATCGACACGCCGGCTTTGCCGACATCGCCCACCACGCGCGGGTGGTCGGCGTCATAGCCGCGGTGCGTCGCCAAGTCGAATGCCACCGACAGACCTTTCTGTCCTGCCGCGAGGTTGCGGCGATAGAATGCGTTGGATTCCTCGGCGGTCGAGAAACCGGCGTATTGACGGATGGTCCACGGACGCATCACGTACATCGTTGAATAGGGGCCACGCAGATACGGTGCCACACCGGCGGCATAGTTCAGATGTTCCATACCTTCGAGGTCTTCGGCCGTGTAGAGCCCTTTGACCGGAATGCGCTCGGCTGTCATCCACGGTTCGCTTTCGGTGCATCCCTTCGTCGCGCAGCAGTTCGTCGCTGCGCCTTTCGTGTAGGTTATATCAGTGAATTTCGCTCTCATAATCAGATTCCCATCTCTTTAAGGTACGACTGTAGGGTATCGAGCACGTTCGACTTCACGTTAATGAAGTTTTTGATGCCTTGTGCTTCCAGTTCGGGCATGCAGGCCGGTGCTCCGGCGACCACTAAAATCGCCTTGCCGCCCAGCAGTTCTTTGACTTTCGGGGCTGCTTCGGCATAGTCGTCGTCCGAAGCGCAGACTACCACGATGTCGGCTTTCGATTCCAGCGCGGCTTTCGCGCCTTCTTCGAGCGACTTGAAGTAGGTGTTGTCCATGACACGGATGCCGGCACATGCGAAGAAGTTGCACGAGAACTGCGCACGGGCGCGGGCCATCGCCAGATTGCCGCACGTCAGCATGAACGCTTTGGGCTCCTTGCCCGAACGGTCTACGTGCAGGCGCATCTCTTCGAATGCCATCGCTCCCCGATAGGGTGTCAGCACGTTGCCTTCGGCGTGCTTGCGCGTAACGGTTTCCGATGCGATTTCGGTCGGAGCAACCTCCGTGAAATTGGGGTATTGGTTGGCGCCCAACAGAATCTGTCGTCGCGTCGCGATGTTCTTGTCTTTGGCTGCCGCCGAGGCTTCGACGCGCTCCTTGATGTAGCCCGATTGGTAGGCTGCCGTGTAGCCGCCTTTCTCCTCGATTTCGAGGAAGAGCTTCCACGCTTCGTTGGCGATCGAATCGGTCAGATTCTCTACGAAGTAGGACCCACCGGCCGGATCGACCACTTGGTCGAAATGGGCTTCGTGTTTGAGCAGCAGCTCCGCATTGCGGGCGATACGCTTCGAAAATTCGGTCGGTGTCTCGAATGCACGGTCGAACGGCGTGACTTCCAGCGAATATACTCCGCCGATGGCCGCTGACATGGCTTCGGTCGTGCCGCGCAGCATGTTGACATAAGGGTCGTAAACCGTTTGGTTCCAGTGCGAGGTTTCGGCATGGATCAGCATCTTGCAGGCGCAGTTTTGCGGGCCGTAGCCTTTTACGATATTGGCCCACAGCATGCGGGCTGCGCGGAATTTTGCGATTTCAAGGAAGTAGTTCGATGATACGGAGAACGTGAATCGCATCTTGCGGGCAGCTGTCTCTGCATCGACGCCTTTGTCGGTCAGTCGGGCGAGGTAGTCGTTGCCGGCTGCGAGGGCGAATGCCAGTTCTTCGACGATGGTCGAGCCTGCATTGCCGAACAACTGTGCCGATATGTTTACCAGACGCACGTGCTTGTATTCGCGCGCTTTCTCGATCAACGAGGTGATGCGGGCGAAGCATTTTTCGCCGTCGGGAGAGCAGAAATCGCCTTTGGTCGCGAGATTCTTAACCAGCGGATCGATGCAGAATGCCATGTGCACCTCCTCTTTGGCAACGTGTTCGCGTTCGAGTTTGTCGAGCACCGCCTCGGCTACGCGGCCGATGTGTTTTCCGCTGAATACGAGGTCGATGGCGGTAATACAGATGCCTTGGAGCAGTACGTCGAGTTCTGCGGGCGTCAGCTCTTTGCCGATGCAGAAGCCCAGCGAATCGACTCCTTTGTCGAGGATGTCGAGCGCTTCGGCATTGGCTTTGGCGGGGTCATCGACCTCCACCGTCTGATGGATACGCCAGCGATTGTCCGTGCGCGTACCCCGAACATACGGGAACTCGCCTGCCTGCGAGCCCAAGAATCGGATGCCTTCGAGATTTTCGGCGCGATAGTAGGGGCGGACGTTGAATCCTTCGCCCGTACGCCATACTAACTTGCGCTCGTAATCGGCACCTTTCAGATCGGCCGTAATCACCTCTTCCCATGCCTCGGTCGAGACGGACGGAAATTCGGCGAACAGCTTTTCGTGTTTGGTATTTGCCATAGTTTTATGATAGAGATTAGTATGTAAATCCGTCAATTAGCACGTAAAGTTATAAATAATTAGCGAATCGGTGCAAGAAAAGCGCGGAAAAAACGGATGCGCCCGCTTGCTGTTTGCGACATTCGGTTGAATTTTCTATTGAAATATCCTCTTTTTGTCTGAAATTCGAAAATTGGCGATTTTGCCTAAATGACGTCAAAAATCAATTGTTATTTCAATAAC
>RYWP01000171.1 GCA_003979135.1 Alistipes sp. | reverse complement strand
AGATGTGTATAAGAGACAGGAATGTCGGGGTTGTGCGTGTTGTCGGCGCGTACCTCCAGCAGATTGTCTCCGGTGTGTACAAGCTCGGTCACATCGAACGCGAATGCCGTGTAACCGCCGGCATGCGAACCGGCCTGCACGCCGTTCATGTAGACCTCGGCATGCGAATTGACCGCTTCGAACAATAGGCAGATGCGGTGCTCCGCGAGCGAAGCGTCGATATGCAGGGTTCGGCGGTACCACGCCGGCCCGCGATGGTAGCCGGGCGTGTCGTCGTCGCAGTCGTCGGCGTTCCACGTATGGGGCACGGAGACGGTGCTCCATCCCTCCGTGGCGGAACGCAGGTCGTCGCGGCGGAACTCCCAACCGTCGTTGATCGTGTAATCGACACGTTCGGCGAACGCATGGCCGCACAGCATCAGCAGCGCAGCGAGCAAAAGGAAAGGGTATCGTCTATTCATAACACATTTCGATCGTTTTTTCGGCGTAGCGCCGTCCGAGCAACAGTTGTCCGTCGCGGCCGAAGTGCGGGTCGAGCGAATCGCGCAGCGGAGCGCAATCCTCGCTCGATACGAACGCGCTATTGGGGATGCGGTCTGCGATGCGGCGGATTACCGGATTGAAACGGTCGGCATTGCGGTGCCAGCGGGCGATTTCGCCCGAGATGAACGGCACGTCGCCGCATCCCAAATCGCGCCGCAGCGAAGCGACCATATCGGACAATAGTTCGAGATAATCTTCGGGCTGGCCGCTGTCGCTCTCGCCCTGATGCCAGAGGATGGCGCGTAGCGTTCCGTATTGCATGGCCTGTCGCGTGCGGCGCGCCGCTTCGTTGTAGTAGTCCGACCCCGGTACCCATTCGCGGAGCGCCGAACCGCCGCGAGCATTGACCACCAACAGCAACGGCCGGCCGGTCTTTTCGCGGATGACTTCGGCAAAGCCGACGCCCGGATTGATTCCCTGCAAGGAAAGCTCCTTGCGGATGGTCGAATAACGGTTGAGCGGCAGCGTGGCCTGCACGGGGATGCCGGCGCTGTCGAGCAGCTGCACGTCATCGGGATGCCATGCGCTGTCGGTGGCGAGCATCGTTCCGCGGCCCGCCATGTTCGACTGGCCGATCAGCAGAAAGAGGTCGCAACCGGACGCATCGGGTCCGTTGTTAGGAGCTGCTTTCCGCCCGCCGCAGGCCGTGAGGCCCGCAGCGGCGAAAAACGCCAATATGAGGATGATTCGTTTCATAACGGTAGGGTGAGGGGATCATCCACCCGTGCAGTTTGGTTGCACGGGTGGAATCCTCTATCAGTTCGTTTTCTCGATGACGCGCATGGCGCGGACGTAACGCGAAGCGCTGCTCTTTTTTCCTGTTGAGCCGTTACTGAATTTGCCGAAAAGAACATAAAATGCTTGGTCTGCACCTAAACTCTTTTCGTTCGAAGCCCAGTAGCTGTCTCCATTTCCGTTTGTGCCAGTTGTGGCTTGAGAACCGCAGGCTTCGGGCGTTCCATTGAGCGGATCACCTCCTGCGTTGAGGAAGAGTTTTTCGATTTTATCACGTTGCTCTTTTTCGGCATCGCTGATTTCGGTTGGTTTTGTATTGGTAAAGCCGTCGCCGCTGTGGCAACCGTTGTAGAGGTCGAACAAGTCTGTAAGCTCGTTTTTCGAGGGCAGATACCACCCCTCACCGCGGGCGGTGCACCATGCCAATGCAGTGCAAGTGGCTGCCTGTTCGTGCTCTGCAATTTTGGCTGAATTGACGGCACCGTCGGCATCCGAGAGGTCGAACCGGACATCGTCCGCTCCCCAAGCTATTTTCTCGCTTCTGTCGAGCGATACGATTTTGGCACGTGTGCCGTCAGCAGGGTCGACCCAGAAGACGATGCCGCCTTTCAGACCGTCCGCATCGGGCACGATGTCGCCCACTTGCCACGGGTCGACGGTGATTAGTTTCGCCTGCGATACGGTCAGCGTAACCGAAGCTGTGTTGTCGCCGCTGCCGGCCGTTACGGTGGCCGTTGTTGAACGTGCGTTGCCCGTTTCGTTGTCCGAAAGCGCACGGAACGTAATCGTGGCGTCGGCAATCTCGAATGCGAGCCACGAGGCGTCGGCAAGTGTTACGGCAAGCGTCGTGAGCTCTTTGTTGGTCGTTGCCGTTACCGAAGCCGTGCTGCCGGCTGCGGCTTCCAATGCGAGGGTCTGCGCGGAGAGCGTCAGCGTGGCGGGCTCCTCGGGCGGCAGGTAGTTGCCCACGCGGCGCACGCAGCGTACGAAGCGGGCCGTACCCGATTTCTTCCATTTGTCCTGAAGG
>RYWP01000170.1 GCA_003979135.1 Alistipes sp. | reverse complement strand
ATCGCGCTATTGGGTCAGACCCTGCGCGTGTGGAAAGCACAATCGGCTCAGCCTCTTGACGCGGTTTGCATTTGTTCTGATGCACAGGTGGCGAAACAGGTGGCGAAGAATGATGACAATTCGACTTTTAGCACGATAGATCTTGCGCTGCCTGCAACGACCGATGTTCACTCCATTGTTCGCCAGTTGCGATATTTGCGAGGCAAGCAACAAGGAATGACGGTTGTGTTCTCGACCTACCAATCTATCGAGGTTGTATCCAAAGCCCAACACAAACTATTGGAAGAAACCGACGATGAGTATGGTAAATTCGACCTCATTATATGCGACGAAGCACACCGTACTACGGGTGTTACACTAAAAGACGAGAACGAAAGTGCGTTCGTAAAGGTTCATGACAACGACTTTCTGAAAGCCGATAAGCGAATCTATATGACCGCGACACCGCGTCTGTACACCGATGCGATGAAGGACAAGGCCAAGCAGAGCGATGCTGTTTTGTGTTCAATGGATGACAAATCGATGTACGGCGATGAAATTTATCGGATTGGCTTCGGTGAAGCGGTCGATAAGAAGCTGCTTACAGACTACAAGGTGCTGATTCTGGCGGTCGGCGACAAGGATATTACACCGGCGCTACGCAATGTACTGACGAGTGAGGACGGCACAATCGAAACGGACGATGCTGCGAAATTTGTCGGCTGCATCAATGCGCTTTCAAAACGGGTGTTGGGAGATGAAGGGCTGGTTAAGGATGCCGACCCGCTCCCGATGCGTCGTGCAGTGGCGTTCTGTCAGAATATCAAGAAGTCGAAAGAGACGGCAGAGATATTCTCATCTTGCAAGGAGAGTTATATGGCAGATGTTCCCGAAGATGAGAAGTTGCAATTGGTCGATGTCGCCGCCCGCCACGTGGACGGCACGATGTCGGCAACAGCGAGGGATGCGGCTCTGATGTGGCTTAAAGAGCAGCCCGAAAACGAACGGGAGTGCCGTATGCTGACCAATGCGCGCTGCTTGTCAGAGGGTGTTGATGTGCCGTCGCTGGATGCGGTGGTGTTTGTATCGGCCAAAAACTCGCAAGTCGATGTAGTGCAGTCTGTGGGGCGTGTAATGCGCCGCAGCGAGGGCAAGCAATACGGCTATATCATTATCCCTGTTGTCGTTCCTGCCGATGTCGAAGGCGACAAGGTGCTGGAAAATCATCCGAACTTCAAAGTCGTTGGCCGATTTCTGACCGATGGAATAGGGCGGATTGCCGACGATGACGGTTATCCGTTTCTTCTTTTGTTCGATCACTCGTTTTGAGTTAATCGGGAACTGCTCGGAATAGAGATTTTCTTCCGACGCTTCCTCGCCCAGCTGGAATGTATCGGTCAGGCAGATACCGTCGAAAGAACGATATTCCGCATTGGCTCCCATCAGATCATGATAGACATTTTCGATGTTGATGGATGCGATATAATAGGCCATCAGCACAATCTCGTTCGCATGGATTTCACTGCGATATTTGCGTTCCAGCGCATCGCGGCCAATCAGACCGCTCTGCAACAGCCGTGTAATGAATGTTCCCGTGCCGGTGAACGGGTCGAGGATATGTACATTCTCGTCGGAGAGGGTGCGCCCGAACTCCTTCTGAATGATAAATCCGACCGAACGGATGATGAAATCCACGACCTCGACGGGAGTATAGACGATGCCCAGCTTCTCGACCGTCTTCGGCGATGCCGTCTTGAAAAATTTGTCGTACAGCTCGACTATTATACGCTGACGGCCTGCCGCATCCTCAATATTGCCGACCGTAGTGCGTACATAGTCGTAGAACTTTTGCAGTTTCTCGTGCTCCTCTTCCGTCTTGGCTTCGTCATCCAGCAAATTGAGCATTTGCTGCATCGATTTCGATACAGGATTGTTCTTTGCAAACTCGTAGTTTTCGAACAGAGCTTCGAACACCGGTCGCGTAATAATGTGCTGCGACAGCATCTCGATAGCATCATGTTCCGACAGGTTCGGATTGATATTGCGACGCAAACCTCGCATCAACTGCTGGAAAGCTTTGCGGTGGCGGTCGTTGTCGGATATAAGCTGGCGTATGCGTTCGATATGCTGTTCGGCTATTTGGGCAATATCGCGTGCCCACTGCTCCCAGTAGCGTTTCGTGCCGACTTTCGTAACCAGCTTGGCATAAAAGACATTCTGCAATTCGTCGAACGACAGCGCCAACTGTTCGGCCATAACCTGCACGGCACTCTTTTTAGGCGTTCCGTCGCCGGTGCTATTGTCATCTCCGCTACCACCGACACCTCCGAAGACAATGTTCTTCGGTTTCTTTTTAGACAGTTCTATTTTG
>RYWP01000169.1 GCA_003979135.1 Alistipes sp. | reverse complement strand
AGAAGATGGCATTTAACCGTAAAGCCAAGCTGCGGGACAACATCGAGGCGATACGCACGGCTTTCGAGTTGGACGGTGCACGGCGGGCAGCTACTCCCCAAGAGCGGGAGCGGCTTGCCCGCTACTGTGGGTTCGGCGGGTTGAAATGTATTCTCAATCCGGCCGCCGATCTGACCGACGCTGTGCAGTGGGCGAAATCCGACCTCGAACTGTTTCCGCTGACGTTGGAACTGCATAAATTGATTCGGAAGCACAGCACCTCCGAGGCGCTGTACAAACAATATGTCGACAGCCTGAAAAGCTCCGTGCTGACGGCGTTCTACACCCCGCCGGCCATTACGGAAGCGTTGGCCGACGTGCTGGATGATTACAACGTGCGCCCGCGCCGCCTGCTGGAACCATCCGCAGGACACGGCGCATTCGTCGAGGCGTTTCTTCGAAAGAACGCCGATGCCGACGTCATGGCCTTTGAAAAAGACCTGCTGACGGGTAAAATCCTCGCGCACCTCTATCCCGACAAGAATGTGCGGACGGAGGGTTTCGAGCGAATCGAAAAACCGTTCGAGAGCTATTTCGATGTAGTTGTTTCCAATATTCCGTTCGGGGATGTGGCGGTTTTCGACCCTGCGTTTTCGACGAGCGAATCGGTCGGCCGTCGCAGTGCCGCGAAAGCTATTCACAATTACTTTTTCCTCAAAGGGCTGGACGCCGTCCGCGACGGCGGCATCGTGGCGTTCATCACCTCGCAAGGCGTGATGAACTCCCCGCGCAACGAGGCAGTGCGGCTCGAAATGCTCCGAGAGGCGCACCTCGTCTCTGCGATCCGCCTGCCGAACAACCTCTTTACCGACTACGCCGGAACAGAGGTCGGAAGCGACCTAATCATCCTGCAAAAGGACACCCATAAAGAGGGGCTGACGGAGGACGAAAAGTTGTTCGCCCAAACGGGAATGCTGCACGGCGTCAGCACCAACCTCTATTTCATCGAACACGGGGAGCAAATCATCCATACGAGCGCGAAACTGGATACCGACCCTTACGGCAAGCCGGCAATGGTTTACGAGCACGATGGCGGTGCAGAGGGCATCGCGACGCAGCTGCGTGAGCTGCTCGACCACAACCTGCATGCGCGATTAGCTATGCGGCTCTATTCGGGCGGCATTCGGGATGCTCGGCTGCAAGAGCTGCAGGCGCAGCCGACCGCAACGGTTCTGAAAGAAGCGGAACAAGCCTCAGCCCCTCCCAAAGAGGAGAAGCCCGAAATCGAGCCTCCTGTCATAAGCCTTTACGATCTGTTCGGTTTCACAGCGGAAGAGCGGCGTATCGCCCAAACGGGCGGCAACCCCCGCCGCCGAAGTAATCGTCCTAAGCTGGCGCAGCCGCGTCAGCCGTCGCTGTTCGATACACCGATAAAAGCGACAGCGAAAACGGCGCAACCCGTCCAAACCGCAACGGCCGATCATTCTATCGAAAACGGACAGAGCAGGCTGGAATCGGAGGCCGAGCGACAGCGTAGACACGAAGAAGATATGCAACCCCGACCGTTCGACGGATTACTGGAGCCGTACCATCGCGAGGGGTCGTTCGTCAAGGTAAACACCGTCGGGGCACGTTACCAGATCGGCCACCTGAAAGACGTTACCCGCTACGGGGCGACGTTTCATCCGCTCGATTTGGACAAGGCGCAGCAGGCGAAAATTGCGGCCTACATCTCCGTGCGCGATGCGTACGAGCGGCTCTATGCCTACGAAGCCGAGTACCAAGACGAAGGCGATGCCATGCGCGACGACCTCAATGCTCGTTACGATGAGTTCGTGGCCCGTTACGGCAACCTGAACGCCAAAGCGAACGTCAAACTCCTGATAATGGATGCTTCGGGGCGCGACATCCTCGCATTGGAACGTTCGGAGAACGGACGGTTCGTCAAGGCCGACATCTTCGACCATCCCGTAGCGTTCGCGCTTAACGGGATTACGCACGTCGATACGCCCGAGGAGGCTCTTTCGGCCTCGCTCAACCGCTACGGCGGCGTGAACCTCGACTACATGGAATCCCTCTCGGACAACAGCCGCGAGGAGTTGATCGACGAGCTGAAAGGGCGCATCTTCTATAATCCGCTTTCCGGCGGTTACGAGATCAAAGACCGTTTTATCGCGGGCAACGTGGTCGATAAGGCAGAGCGCATCGAGGCATGGATGGCCGAGAACCCGCACGGCAAAAAGGAACAAGAGGCGCTTACCGCCTTGCAGGAGGCCGCGCCGCGCCCGATTACGTTCGACGAGCTGGACTTCAACCTCGGCGAGCGGTGGATACCGACGGGCATCTACTCGGCCTATGCCTCCTACCTGTTCGATACCGAC
>RYWP01000168.1 GCA_003979135.1 Alistipes sp. | reverse complement strand
CTCGTTTCACGTGCGTCGACGGCCCCGAGTTCGATGCCCATGAGGTCGATTTTGACGAGGCGATGCGTCGACAGTCGATGTACCGTTCTGAGGAGCAGCGCAGGGCCGCTATCGAGGCCGAACGCGCCGGAGGTCACGTATGCAAGATAGGTTTGTCCGATAAGTAAGAGGTGTGATTATGGCGAATAATAAGTTACCCCGCGTTCCCGTGCGCGAACAGGATCCCGTGCGGCGGGCCTCCAATTTCGAGGAGGTTTGCTACGGCTACGATGCCGAAGAAGCGCTGACTGAAGCGTCGCGCTGTCTCCATTGCAAGAATCCGCGGTGCGTTGCGGCGTGCCCCGTCAATATCCGCATCCCCGACTTCATCGCGGCGCTTGCTGCGGGCGATACGGCGCAGGCTGCTGCCATTATTGGCGAAGACAGTTCGCTGCCGTCGGTCTGCGGGCGCGTGTGTCCGCAGGAGACGCAATGCGAGGGTTCGTGCGTACTCGGCATCAAGGGAGAACCGGTCGCTATCGGCAAACTGGAACGATATGTCGGCGACTGGCAGTTGGAACATGGCACAGCCGAACCCGTTCGCACGGTCCCTCGCAACGGCCATCGGGTGGCGGTCGTCGGCAGCGGCCCGGCAGGGCTGGCCTGTGCGAGCGACTTGGCGAAGATGGGCTACGAGGTGAAGGTGTTCGAGGCGCTGCACAAGGTGGGCGGCGTGCTGGTCTACGGCATTCCGGAGTTCCGCCTGCCGAAAGAACGCATCGTGGCGCGTGAAATCGAAGCGGTGCGGGCGCTCGGCGTGGAGTTCGAAACGGACGTCATCGTGGGTCGCACGGTGACGGTCGATTCGCTGCTGGACGACGAGGGCTTCGAGGCCGTTTTCATCGGCTCGGGAGCGGGCCTGCCGCGCTTCATGGGCATTCCGGGCGAGAATCTCAACGGTGTAGTCTCGGCCAATGAATTTCTGACCCGTACGAATTTGATGCACGCCTACGATCCGGCCTACGATACGCCGATTCAGGTCGGTCGGCACGTGGTGGTGGTTGGCGGCGGCAATGTGGCGATGGATGCCGTGCGTACGGCGAAGCGGCTCGGAGCCGAGGCGACGATCGTCTATCGGCGCAGCGAAAAGGAACTGCCGGCCCGTGCCGAAGAGGTACACCATGCCCGTGCGGAGGGCATCGAGTTCCGGATGCTGACCAATCCGGTCGAGGTGTTGGGCGATGATAAGGGCTGGGTGTGCGGCATCCGGTGCGTCGAGATGGAACTGGGCGAACCTGATGCTTCGGGGCGCCGTTCACCGGTGGTGAAAGCAGGCTCGGAGTTCGAATTGGAATGCGATGTCGTGGTGATGGCGTTGGGTACGTCGCCCAATCCGCTGCTGGCGGCGACGACCGCCGGACTGGAAACCGACCGCCGCGGATGTATCTCGGCCGATGCCGCAGGTGCAACGACCCGCGCGGGTATATTCGCGGGCGGTGATGCCGTGACGGGAGCCGCCACAGTCATCCTTGCGATGGGCGCAGGCCGCAAAGCGGCGCAAGCCATCGACGATTTTATTAAAACCCGTGCATAGTGCTACCCACAGTCGGTAGAATCAAGCGCCGCCTTTAACAAAAGAATTTCGGAGGGCCAGCGGGTTTCGTCGGGGGTTTCGAGTATCAGCGGAATGCCGTCGAAACGGGCGTCCCGCATGATGTAGCGGAAACATTCCAGTCCGATTTCACCCTCTCTCAATGGCGCGTGACGGTCGATGCGGCTGCCCAGCGGTTTCATCGCATCGTTGAGGTGCATCCCTCGCAGGTATTGCAGTCCGACTACCTTGTCCAATTCGGCGAACGTGGCGTCGCAGGCCGCTGCTGTGCGCAGGTCGTATCCTGCGGCGAACGTGTGGCAGGTGTCGATGCAGAACCCGACGCGCGATTTGTCCTCCACACGGTCGATGATGTAACGCAGGTGCTCGAAACGGTAGCCGAGGTTCGAACCCTGTCCGGCCGTGTTCTCGATGACGGCCGTCACACCGTGGGTCTGCTCCAGTGCCATGTTGATGGAGGCGGCGATGCGGTCGAGCGATGCTTCCTCGCTGATTTTTTGCAGGTGGCTGCCCGGATGGAAATTCAGTCGGTCGAGCCCCAAGGCCTCGCAACGCTGCATCTCGTCGATGAACGATTCGCGCGATTTGGCGAGCCCGTCGGCATCGGGATGCCCGAGATTGATGAGGTAGGAATCATGGGGCAGGATGCAGGACGGTGCATATCCGGCCGTAGCGCAGGCCTCTTTGAACGCGACGATCTCCTGCTCGGTCAACTTCTTGGAAAACCACTGACGCTGGTTTTTCGTGAAAAGTGCGAACCCTGTGGCTCCGATTTCACGGGCGCGTAGC
>RYWP01000167.1:1586-2393 GCA_003979135.1 Alistipes sp. | reverse complement strand
TCGTGGGACATGTGCGTGAGGTAAGTGGCTCGGGGATGCACCCGCCCGACCAATGCCAACGCCTCGTTGACACAGAAATGCGAATCGTGCGGAGCGAATCGCAAAGCGTTGACGACCAAAACCTCGACACCCGTCAATTTGGCAACCTCGGCATCGTCGATCATCTTGAAGTCGGTCAGATAGGCCAACGGACCGATGCGGAACCCCGTTACTTCGAAACGGTCGGAGTGATGTCCGGATACGGGTACTACCTCGACACCGGCCACCGTGAACGGATGCGCGACGTCGATTTCATGCAATTCGATTTCGGGCACGCCACGGTACTTGTTCCGTGCGAAAGCGTAATCGAAATCCTTGCGGACACAAGCCGCAGCACGCGGAGCGGCGTAAATATCGACTCGATGCACCGTCGGCGGATAATCGACGAAGTTGAAAGCCCGTACGTCGTCCAGACCGCCGATATGGTCTTTGTGCTCGTGGGTCAACAAGATGGCGTCGAGGTGCCGCACGCCGGCACGCAACATCTGGTAACGGAAATCCGGTCCGGCATCGATAACGATGCGTCGTCCCTGCGTCTCGACCATCGCCGAAGTACGCAACCGGCAATCGCGCGGGTCTGCCGACATGCAGACGGCACACCGGCACCCGATGACCGGTACACCCTGCGAGGTTCCCGTACCCAGAAAGGTGAGTTTCATGGGAGCGAAGATACGAAAATTTCTACGACATTTGCTCGATGTTCCAAACGAACGCACGCGAACCTTGCATCTTGGTAGTGGCATCCATCTGCCGCAATGCGTCCAAGAC
>RYWP01000167.1:533-1576 GCA_003979135.1 Alistipes sp. | reverse complement strand
TCGACGATGGCCAACACCGAAGCGTTCATCGAGGGCCACGCATGGCTTCCGTAATGCGGTTCGCCGTCGAATGTGCCGCGCCCCTCGGTCAGAGCCCAGCGCGTGAATCCCCGGACACCGAGCTCGTCGAGTATCCGGTTGACCCGATCGGTTAGTGCCTGATTATAAGATATGAAGATGGCTTTCATGACTGTTTGCATTTTATCGGTTGTTCGTTTCGAGCCGCTGTTCCGCACGGGCCGCCTTTTCGCGCGCCTTGCGCATCGACCGATTCACCAATATCGAATAAAGCACCGGCACGATGAAGAGCGTCAGAATGGTCGAGAAGGTCAGACCACCGATGACGGCGATACCCATCGGCTGCCACGTCTCGGAGCCGGAGCCAGTACCGAGCGCCAAAGGCAACATACCCAACACGGTGGTGAACGAGGTCATCAGCACCGGACGCAGACGGCTCTTGCCGCCGGCAATCACGGCGTCGAACACCTCCGAACCCCGCTCGATCAAGAGGTTCATGTAGTCGACCATAACGATACCGTTCTTGGTCACGATACCCACCAGCATGATGGCGCCGATAAGGGCAATCAACGACAAGGGAGTCGAAGTCATCCACAGCGCAAGGAACACGCCCGTAAAGGCAAACGGAATGGTGAACATGATGATAAAGGGGTATTTCAGCGATTCGAACTGCGTAGCCATCACGATATAGACCAGAATGACAATCAACGCGAAGAGTGTCAACAGATCGCTGAACGCATCGCCTTGATCCTCGACCGTACCACCGACCTCCAAGTCGACGCCATCGGGCAACGGATAATCGTCGATAAGCCGCTGTACCTCGGCCACGATGTCGCCCAGCGCGACACCGGCGCCGAGCGTCGATTTCACGGTGATGACACGCTGGCGGTTCTCGCGCTCGATCATCGGCGCAGCGAACTCCTCGACGACTTCGCCCACTTCCTTCAATTTCACGGGAGCCCCCTGCGCATTGTAGAGCGTGATGTTCCCGATGTCTTCGAGGCGCGTGCGGAATGGCTCGGCAT
>RYWP01000167.1:0-523 GCA_003979135.1 Alistipes sp. | reverse complement strand
CCACGAGGCCGTCGATGCGATTTTTCACGGCCTGCGAAGCAGTCGCACCGTTCATGCCATAATAAGACAGACGGTCACGATCGAAAACGACATTGTATTCGGGCCGCAGATCGTCGCGCGAAAGTTGCACGTCACGCGTTCCGGGCAAAAGGGCCATTTTCTCTTTCAGGTCGTTGGCAATTGCATTCGTCATGTCCATGTCGTAACCGAACACCTTGATGTCGACGGTCGACGAACCGCTCATGCTGCCCGACTGCCCGCCCGGTGTGACGGTGTACTGCCGCACTTCGGGAATGGCATCGAGTTCCTTGCGGAGCAGGTCGGAGATGACGTAAATGGAGCGTTCGCGCTCGGTCGACCGAGGCAGACGCAGGTTGTAATTGATGATGTGCGAACCGGTCGTCTGCATCGCGGCGAACGCATTGTCAGACGAATTGGCACCCGCCGAAGCCGAGACGAGCACGACTTCGGGAAACTTTTTATAGAGGATGCTGTCGATGCGGCGGGCGATACGCGCCGTATA
>RYWP01000020.1 GCA_003979135.1 Alistipes sp. | reverse complement strand
AAACGAGGTAAAATACAGAACTTCGCTTGTTTCTAAATCGTTACCCATCAAGAAACAAATCTTTGCAAACTATTCAAATTCAGCGATAAAGACAATTCGTAATGTCTTGCCGTGTGAAAGGTTATATTCTTTTCAATGCCGCATAGGTCGGCAATCTCTTTCAGATACGAATTGAGTTTCTGATTACTCAGTACAGGCAGCAATCGACCGTCGGGCAGCGCTCCCTCATATTTCTTCAACAGCATTTGCGGGACTTTCAGCAGTGGCACATTTACCGGTGTCTGCATCTTATGTCTGTGCGTCATGATCCACAGCTTACCGTCGAACGAGGTGCGGATGTTTTCCTTGGTCAGATTCCGCACGTCGATATAAGCCAATCCCGTAAAGCACGCGAAGATAAACACGTCGCGCACTTGTTCCAGCCGTACGCACGGCATCTTCTTTTGAAGAATGCGTTGCAGTTCTTCTTCGGTCAGATAGCCGCGGTCTACTTTCTTCAATCGAATTCGGTAGTTGGCGAACGGATCGCTGAATATCCATCCGTTGTTCTTCGCCTCGATAATAATCATGCGGAGCGTTTGTAAAAACTTGGCTGCCGTATTTTGACAGCATTGTTTTTCCGTCCGCAGATATTGCTCGAAGCTCACAAGAAACGAATGCGTTACTTCTTTCAGTGCTACATCTTTCATCCGATACTTTGTCTGAATGAACTCTTCCACTCTTCGGAAGCAACGGTCGTATTTGCGATAGGTCGCGGCACTCTTGCTGATGCCTACCAGCTTCTGCACGTCTTCGTTGTGTCTGCGGAATGTTCCCAGCAGCGTTTGCTGACGAATCGTTATCCCTAAAAAGGCATTGCGGACTTTCTCCGCCGTTACATAGGCTTCGTATTTTTCGATTTCCCGATAGTGGTTGCGCAGGTTCGTCCGTATTTCGTCAAGTAGTGCGTTGAACTCGCGTGCGGCTTTCGTCGTGCCGAGCATCTTTTGATTCGTCGTATCCCACAGCTCCGGTTCGATGTCCAGCTTCGAGCTGAATTGTACGGATTCTCCATTGACCGTAACACGAATCATAATGCCCGCTTTACCAGCTCTGTTTACTTGATTCTTTCGGGCATAGAAAAGAATCGTGAATGTGCTTTTGCTCATAATACCTCTCGTTTTGTTCTTGCCGGGCGATTTCAGTAACGACCGCCGTCGACAAAGAACCGGTTAATAATTGGTTTATGAGCAGACACTTTTAGGACAACAGACGACAAATCAGCGACTTGCGTCGTAAATCGTTACTAAAATCCCAAAGCCGTTTTAGTAACGGTTTTAGTAACGCGACTTTGTCCGAACGGGGCTTTTTCGTGTCTTTCGGATGTCCGAGAGAAGAAAGAAAAAATCCCGCAAAACCTTGATTTTGCGGGATTTGCCTTCGTTTGGCTCCGATTTGTCTCGGATCGAAGTGGAGAATACGAGATTCGAACTCGTGACCTCTTGCATGCCATGCAAGCGCTCTAACCAGCTGAGCTAATCCCCCATCGGAGCACAAAAATAAGACGAATTTTTCATTCCGGCAAGAACTTAATCGAAAAATCGCTAAATTTGTCCGAAAAATTCATCTTTTACCATGACGCTTAACGAATACCAACAACACGCACTGGAGACGGCCATCTATCCCGAAAACCGTCGCATTATCTACCCCACGCTCGGGTTGACGGGCGAAGCAGGCGAAGTCGCCGACAAGGTGAAAAAGGTTATCCGCGACGGCCACGAAGAATTCACCGACGAAAAACGCCGCGAAATCGTCAAGGAGATCGGCGACGTGCTGTGGTATTGCGCGACGCTTTCTCACGACCTCGGCTACGAACTGGACGAAGTGGCGCAGATGAACGTCGACAAGCTGCGTTCGCGCATGGAGCGCCACATCATCTCCGGCAACGGCGACAACCGATAATCCGAATCGTCCGGCAACCCCGCCCCGAAACAAAAACCAACGGGCGTTCGCCGGAATCACCGCATCCGAATCAAGAAAAAAACATGGAAGAACAGAAACCCAATATCTCATTGCCCGAAAACGCCTATCGCGAACTCAAAAAGGGCGAAAACTACTCGCCGCTGATGCCTGCATCAACCACCCCGGTCGAGGTAACGCCCTATTCGGTCTGCATGGGCGTCGCAATGGCCGTCATCTTCTCAGCTGCAGCGGCATTCCTCGGACTGAAAGTCGGGCAGGTCTTCGAAGCCGCTATCCCGATCGCCATCATCGCTATCGGCATGGGCAACGTATTGGGCAAAAAAAACACGATCGGACAGAACGTCATTATCCAGTCCATCGGTTCGTCGTCGGGCGTCATCGTCGCGGGAGCCATTTTCACGCTGCCGGCTCTCTACATCCTCGGACTTGAAGCCGCATTCTGGCAGGTCTTTCTGTCGTCATTGTTCGGCGGACTTTTAGGCATCCTGCTGCTGATACCGTTCCGCAAATACTTCGTCAAGGAGATGCACGGCAAATACCCCTTTCCCGAAGCCACGGCCACAACCGAAGTGCTCGTATCGGGCGCAAAGGGCGGCAACCAAGCCAAGCTGCTGGCCGTCGCCGGCTTGGTGGGCGGCCTTTACGACTTCGTGGTCGGCACGTTCGGTTTGTGGACGGAATCTGTCTCGACCCGCATCTGCGCATGGGGCACGATGGCGGCCGATAAATTCAAGGTGGTCTTCGGACTGAATACCTCGGCGGCCGTGCTCGGATTGGGCTATATCATCGGACTGAAATATGCGATGATCATCACCGCCGGTTCGTGCTTGGTATGGTTCCTTATCGTGCCACTCGTCGGCTCGTTCGCCGAAAGCATCGATCCCGCGACAATGGCTTCGTTGCTGGGCATCACGCGCGCCGACCTGCTGGCCGACCCGCAAGCACTCTTCACCCCCGAAAATCTCTTTGCCTACATCGGCAAACCCATCGGCATCGGCGGCATTGCGATGGCCGGCATCATCGGCATCATGCGCCAGTCGAGAATCATCCGCCAAGCCGTCGGGCTGGCCGTATCGGAGCTCGGCAGCAAGGGGGGGGGTCGGACAACCGACACGACCGAACGCACCCAACGCGACCTGCCGATGAAATATATCCTTGCGGGACTGATCGCCACGCTCGTCTGCATCTTCGTCTTCTTCCACTTCGGATTGTTGGACGGTTGGGTGCAGTCGATTACGGCGCTGCTGATCGTCTTCGTCATCTCGTTCCTATTCACCACCGTGGCGGCCAATGCCATCGCCATCGTCGGCACGAACCCCGTATCGGGCATGACGCTGATGACCTTGATTTTGGCTTCGCTCATCATGGCGAGCGTCGGTTTGAGCGGCACGACCGGCATGACGGCAGCGCTGATTATCGGCGGCGTAGTCTGCACGGCGCTTTCGATGGCCGGCGGATTCGTCTCCGACCTCAAAGTCGGCTACTGGCTCGGTGCGACGCCCCGCAAGCAGGAAACGTGGAAGTTCCTCGGCACATTCGTCGCAGCGGCTACGGTTGCAGGCGTGATGATTATCCTGAACAAATCGTACGGATTCGTCGGCGAAGGAGCATTGGTCGCTCCACAGGCCAACGCTATGGCGGCCGTCATCCAACCGTTGATGACCGGCGGACAGACGCCGTGGATGCTCTACTTCTGCGGTGCGGCATTGGCGCTGGTGCTGACCTCGATAGGCGTTCCGGCCCTTGCGTTCGCGCTGGGTATGTTCATCCCGATGGAGCTGAACGCTCCTCTCGTCGTAGGCGGCTTGATTGCATGGTTCGTCTCGAACCGTTCGCAGGACAAAGCGCTGAACAAGGCTCGTTTCGACCGTGGTACGCTGATTGCGTCGGGCTTCATCGCCGGCGGCGCACTGATGGGTGTCGTGAGCGCCCTGCTCAAGTTCTTGGAGGCCGACTGGAAACTCACCGAATGGGCACAATCGAATGCAGCCGAATGGGTCGGACTGGCGATGTACATCGCGCTGGCCGTCTATATGACGTGGCATACGATGCAAGCAAAAAAAGAAGAATAAGCAACAACGGACGCCACCGGAAAAACACGAATGCTATGGAACTCAAAGAACGATTTCTGAAATACGTCTCCTACGACACACAATCGTCGGAGGAGAGCGAGACTTTCCCGTCGACCGACAAGCAGAAAGTGCTGCTCGAAGCTCTGCGCGACGAGATGCAGATGCTCGGCATGACCGAAGTCTCGATGGACCAATACGGTTATGTCATGGGTACGATTCCGGCTTCGAAAGGGCTGGAACAGGCGCCGGTGATCGGGTTCATCGCCCACGTCGACACCTCGCCCGACATGAGCGGAGCAGGAGTCAAACCCCGCATCATTGAGGAGTACGACGGCAACGACATCGTACTGAACGGACAACTGACGATGCGCGTATCGGAGTTTCCCGAACTCGCTTTCTTCAAAGGGCATACCTTGATTCACACCGACGGCATGACGCTTTTAGGCGCCGATGACAAGGCGGGCGTGGCCGAAATCATGACCGCGGCGGAGTATCTGCTCACCCACCCCGAGGTGAAACACGGCAAAATCCGCATCGGCTTCACTCCCGACGAGGAGATCGGCCGCGGCGTCGATTTCTTCGACGTCGCAGCGTTCGGCGCCGACTTCGCCTATACGGTCGACGGCGGCATGGAAGGCGAACTGGAGTACGAGAACTTCAATGCTGCAAGCGCGAAAATCGAAATTCAAGGCCGCAACGTCCACCCGGGTTATGCCAAGAACAAGATGATAAACGCCATCGAGGTGGCCTGCGACCTGCAACGGCTGCTGCCCGAAGCGGAACGCCCCGAACATACGGAGGGTTACGAAGGATTCTATCATTGCGTCGGGTTGAACGGTACGGTCGAAAAGGCTGCAGTGAGCTACATCATCCGCGACCACGACGCCGACCGGTTTGAGGCGCGCAAAGTATACATGTGGTCGTGCGTCGACCTGCTGAAAAAGAAGTACGGCGACGAGGTGCTGAATCTGACGCTGAAAGACCAGTATTTCAACATGCGCAAGATGGTCGAACCCCATCCGCAGGTCATCGACAAGGCGCTGCAGGCAATGGAGATGGCCGGTGTGAAGCCGCTCGTACGGCCCATCCGCGGCGGTACGGACGGTGCACGGCTTTCATTCATGGGACTGCCCTGCCCCAACATCTTCACAGGCGGCATGAACTTCCACGGCAAATTCGAATACTGCTCGCTCACGACCATGCGCAAGGCACAGCAGGTCATTCTGAACCTCGCAACGCTTTGGAGCGAATAGCGCGCTATGGACAGCTACGGATTCCTCAAAGTCGCAGCGGCCATTCCGCACGTGCAGGTCGGAGACTGCACGACCAACGCCGAGCACATCGTTGCACTGGCAGAACAGGCGGCACAACGCGGGGTCGAGATCATCGTCTTTCCCGAGTTGGCCGTCACGGGCTACACCTGCGGCGATCTCTTTCTGCAACCGACGCTGCTCGATGCGGCCGATGACGCATTGGCCGAAATCGCGAAAGCTTCACGCAAACTGCCGCTGACGTTCATCGTCGGCGCGCCGCTACGCCACGGCTCGACGCTCTACAACTGCGCGACAATCATTGCACAAGGCCGCATTTTGGGCGTCGTTCCGAAGACCTATATCCCAAACTACGCCGAATTTTACGAGGCCCGCTGGTTCGCTTCGGGTGCGGGCATCGCGGACGAAACCGTTCGGGTCGCCGGACAAGCGGCCGATTTCGGCACAGGACTGACCTTCGAGGTCAACGGTGCGGAGTTCGGTGTGGAAATCTGCGAAGACCTGTGGGTCGCCGTTCCGCCTTCGTCGCATCTGGCGCAAAACGGGGCGAAAGTCATCTTCAACCTCTCAGCCTCGCCCGAAGGGGTCGGGAAGTATGCCTATCTGCGGCAATTGGTCGCCCAACAATCGGCCCGCACGCACGCAGCCTATGTCTATTGCTCGGCGGGGTTCGGCGAATCGTCGACCGACCTCGTATTCGCAGGCAACGCGCTGATTGCCGAAAACGGCATCGTGCTACGCGAGGCGGAACGCTTCTCGTTGGACGAACGGCTGGTCGTCGCCGATGTGGACATCGAACGGCTGGAATTCGAACGGCGCCGCGACACCTCGTTCCGCTTGAACGAATCGACGACCGACAACACGGTTATCGAAATGGAGGTTCCCGAGGGTCTGAGGGCCGCGGCGCTCGATCGCGAAATCGACCCGCTGCCGTTTGTACCGCAGGACGCCGAACACCGCGCCGAACGCTGCGAAGAGCTATTCCATATCCAAGCCCACGGACTGGCCCGCCGACTGACCCACACCCACTGCACGAAAGCCGTCATCGGCATCTCGGGCGGGCTGGATTCGACGCTGGCCCTGCTGGTCGCCGTACGGACATTCGACCTGCTGCAACTCGACCGCAAGGGCATCATCGGCATCACGATGCCGGGCTTCGGCACCACAGGGCGCACCCACGACAATGCACTGAAACTGATGCGGGGTTTGGACGTCACCATGCGCGAAATCCCCATCGGCAAAGCCTGCGAGCAGCACTTCGCCGACATCGGGCTCGACCCGTCCGACCGTTCGGCAGCCTACGAAAATGCGCAGGCCCGCGAACGCACGCAAATATTGATGGACGTGGCCAACATGGAAGGCGGATTGGTCGTCGGCACGGGCGACCTGAGCGAACTGGCGCTTGGATGGGCGACCTACAACGGCGATCAGATGTCGATGTACGGCGTCAATGCGTCGGTTCCCAAGACACTGGTGCGGCACTTGGTTCGCTGGGCCGCCGACACGGAACCGGATGCCGACACCCGCGCAACGCTGCTCGACATCATCGACACGCCGGTCAGTCCGGAACTGCTGCCGGCCGATGCCGAAGGCCGAATCGCCCAAAAGACCGAAGATCTGGTCGGCCCCTACGAACTGCACGATTTCTTTCTCTACAACTTCGTGCGAGCGGGCTATCGGCCTGCCAAGATCCTGCTGCTGGCCGAACAGGCGTTCCGCGGCAGCTACGACCGTTCGACCATCCGCAAATGGCTGACGGTCTTTTTCCGCCGCTTCTTCGCGCAACAGTTCAAACGCTCGGCCATGCCCGACGGCCCGAAAGTCGGGTCGGTAGCGCTTTCGCCGCGCGGCGACTGGCGGATGCCGTCGGATGCTTCGGCTGTAGCATGGCTCGAAGACTTGGAAGAATGACCGAATGATGAAGAAACTCTTACTGACCCTCCTCGCCGCAACGACGCTGACCGGCCCGGCAACCGCCCAAAGCTGGAAAGATGCGCTGGGCAAAATCGCTACGTCGATCGCCGACCGCCTCTCCGACGGCAAACTGACGGAAAAAGCGTTGGTGGGAACATGGTGCTACACACAGCCGGGCGTGAAGTTCGAAAGCGACGACTTCGTGACGGAGATGGCAGGAACCACACTCCAAAGCACCATTACAAGCCGCTTGGAGAGAGCCTATGCCTATGCAGGCATACGCGCTGGAAGCGGTTCGTTCACGTTCAAGGACGACGATACCTTCGATGCTGTGCTGGGCAAATACACGTTGTCGGGCACCTATGCGTTCGACGCAGCGACCCATGTCGTGACGCTCCGGTTCGCCCAAGGGAAAATCGCGCTGGGGACCCTCGAAGGCCATGCCTACATCGACGGAAAAGAGTTGCTGCTGGTCTTTCCGGTGACTAAATTCGTAAAGATGGCTACAGCCCTCGGCAGCAAAATCTCATCGCTGTCGACCGTAACAGCTCTCCTCGAAAAGTACAAAAACGTCCATATCGGTTTCGCATTCCAAAAATAATCCCTCAAAACCAAACACCATGAACGAACAAGCACACCAGTACGTCGAGGATTTCATGACCCGCCTCATCGCCCGCAACCCGGGCGAACCGGAATTCCATCAGGCCGTCCGCGAGGTAGCCGAATCGCTGGCTCCGCACATCGTGGCGAGTCCTGCGCTGCAAAAAATGAAGATTCTGGAACGCATCGCCGAACCGGAACGCATCGTCATCTTCCGTGTGCCGTGGCTCAACGACCGGGGCGAAATCGAAATCAACCGCGGCTATCGCATACAGATGAACAGCGCCATCGGCCCCTACAAGGGCGGATTGCGATTCCATCCGTCGGTGAACCTCTCGATCCTGAAGTTCCTCGCTTTCGAGCAAACTTTCAAGAACAGTCTCACTACGCTGCCGATGGGCGGCGGAAAAGGAGGTTCGGACTTCAACCCCAAAGGCAAATCGGACAACGAAGTGATGCGGTTCTGCCAGTCGTTCATGACCGAACTCCAAAAGCATATCGGGCAAGACACGGACGTACCGGCCGGCGACATCGGCGTGGGCGGACGCGAAATCGGCTTCCTTTTCGGCCAATACAAACGGCTGCGCGATGAATTTACAGGCACGCTCACCGGCAAAGGCCGCGACTGGGGCGGCAGTCCGCTGCGTCCCGAAGCGACGGGCTACGGCACGTGCTATTTCGCCGAGGAGATGCTCGCCACGCGCGGCGAAACGTTCGCCGGCAAGACCGTCTGCATCTCGGGCTCGGGCAATGTGGCCCAATACGCCTGCCAAAAGGCGACGCAACTGGGCGCGAAAGTCGTGACGCTTTCCGATTCGTCAGGCTACATCTACGACCCCGACGGCATCGACGCCGAGAAACTGGATTACGTCATGGAGTTGAAAAACGTTTTACGCGGCCGCATCCGCGAATATGCCGACCGTTATCCGTCGGCCGTCTACCATGTAGGCGAACGTCCGTGGGGCGAAAAATGCGACATCGCCATGCCGTGCGCCACGCAGAACGAACTCAATGAGGAACAAGCGCAAATGCTGGTGAACAACGGCTGCATTTGCATCGCAGAAGGGGCCAACATGCCCTCGACACCCGAAGCCATCCGGATCTTCCAACAGCACAAACTGCTCTATGCGCCGGGCAAGGCGGCGAATGCCGGAGGCGTGGCGACTTCGGGGCTGGAAATGTGCCAGAACTCGATGCGCCTGTCATGGACGCCCGAGGAGGTCGATGCCCGGCTGCATGCCATCATGCGCAACATCCACGCCGTGTGCGTCGAATACGGCACCCAACCCGACGGCTATGTCAACTACGTCGTAGGAGCCAACATCGGCGGTTTCATGAAAGTGGCGAACGCCATGCTGGCGCAAGGCTGCGTCTGACCGTCCACGAACCGAAAAGAGAGAGCCCGAATCGTCGATGAGATTCGGGCTCTCTCTTTTCAGACGAGTTATCTTCAAAATATTGCGAAACATTTTCTACCTTTGTCTTGCTGCTCGGCATCGGGCAGCGACAGAATTTATTTTTTCAGTGAAAGTGTTTCGCTGATCCTTGGTACGAAATCTGGAAAATTTCAAATGCGCAAGGACAGAGCAACACCGTCACCGTGTATAGTCGTGTCATCTTCGATACGAACTGTCCGGTGTGGGGTATTGTCTATTTGCGCATGGGTATTCCAGAACCTCGTATCAGGTAGACGAACAACTCCACACTTTCTTTTACATTTTCATTTACTGACACTAACCCGCCGCAGGAGGAGTTTCGCTACGACCCAACACTCCAACTGTCATGACTGAAACCCTCCCAACGTCAACAGGCAATCGATTGCTTCGAATGCTTTTTGTCTGGGTACACCCCGAATCGGACACCGCCCTGTTACTCGTCTATACATCGGCGGTCGTTCTGACTATCGCGCTGCTTTTAGGTTCGTTTTATCTGATGAAACGCTTCACGCCACGACTGCTGAAAGTCGTAGCCGGAAGAGCCTGAAACACGAAAGCCCCGACCTGTTTTCGAGAGGTCTGGGCGCTTTTTTATCGAAAACGGAACTCACAAAAACAAGACAGCCAGAACGGCGACGACAAACCCGCCGCAAAAACCGGCGAAAACCTGCGCACCGTTGTGGCATCCGAGGTAAAGCCGAGCCGAAGCCAACGCACCGGAAGCAAGCACGACGACGGCCAAAGGCACGAACATATTCCCGACGCCGATGAAATTCATCACGACCAACATGGCTGTCAAAGCGCCCATGCCGGTCAGATGCAGACTGATTTTCCACCGCAAAGAGACCAGCAAGCACATCATTTCGCAACAAGCCGCGGCGACCATGAACTTGCGGATGAAAGCGGCGGACTCAATACGCCCCAAAGTCAGTGCACACAACAGATAACACACAGCCCCGACGGCCAACGGCAAGATGCGTTCGTTGCGGTTATCGATACGGAAATCGGAAAGCCTCCCCGAAATTCGCAACAACCCGAGCGCAAGCACGGGAATCAACATCGTATAGAGAATAACGACACCCAACAGATAAAGCCGCATCGGTACCGGATAACCGGCAAAAACGGTACAGGTCAGCAACAACGCCATCAAATAAAGCGGCTGCAAGAAAGGATGCAAGGCCCACGAAAGGCCGTCGGCAAGTCGGGTGTAGTTCATCGATTCATATCTGTTTTCGCAGGCGCGCGACCGGAATACCCAACATCTCGCGGTATTTCGCCACGGTCCGACGAGCGATGCGGTATCCTTTGGCGTTGAGAATGTCCATCAACGTCTCGTCTGTCAGCGGGTGGCGCTTCTCCTCCTCGTCGATGCACTGCTGCAGGATATTCTTGATTTCGTAACTCGACACCTCCTCGCCGCTTTCGGTCTGCATCGCCTCCGAAAAGAGCGACTTCAACAGAATGATGCCGAACTGCGTCTGCACATATTTGCTGTTCACGACGCGCGAAATGGTCGACACATCCAGCCCCGTGCGGTCGGCGATGTCTTTGAGAATCATCGGTCGGAGCTTCGACTGGTCGCCGTCCTTGAAGTACTCGGTCTGGTAATCCAGGATGGTCTGCATCGTCCGCATCAATGTATCGTGCCGCTGCTTGATGGCTGAAATGAACCACTTCGCCGAATCGATCTTGTTCTTGACGAACTGGAGCGCCTCCTTGTCTTTCTCCTTCACGGTGCCATCGGATGACACCATATCGCGGATCATCTCCATGTAACGGTGATTGATGCGTACCTCCGGCACATTGTAGGAGTTGAGCGACAAAGCGAACCGCCCGTCTTGATAATCGAGAATGAAGTCGGGAATGATGTAGGGCGTGGTGTCCGTACCGCCTTCGGTATAGAGGTTGCCGGGCTTGGGTGACAGCCGCCGGATTTCGGCGATCGCCTCACGGAAATCCTCCTCCGAGACCTGCAAACGGGACATCAGCTTCTCGTAATGCTTCTTAACGAATTCGTCGAAATAGGACGACAGAATCTTACGGGCCAAGCGACGAGCCCGGGAATTCAGTTTTTTCTGCGCCATCTGCAACAGCAGACACTCCTGCAAGTTGCGGGCACCGACGCCGGCCGGCTCCAACTCGTGAATGAGCAACAACAGCCGCTCCAACTCCTCCGCCGTAGTCTCGATACCCACCGTAAAGGCGATATCGTCGGCCACCGACTCCAGATCGCGCCGCAGATAACCGTCCTCGTCGATGCTACCCACCAAGTAGATGGCCAGTTTCATGTCGCGTTCCGACAGACAACGATACCCCAACTGCTCGACCAGATATTCATGCAACGAACGCCCCTCGGTCAGATAGACCGGACGCTGCTTGTCGTCTTTCGAAAAATTGTTGACACGGCTCTTGTACGCGGGCGTATCGTCGTCGCGCAAGTACTCGTCCACCGAAATCTGCTGCGGCTGTTCATCCGTATCCTCGGTCGAACGCTCTTCCTCCTCTAACACGATGTTCTCTTCGATCTCCTGCTTGATACGCTGTTCCAACTGCACGGTCGGCAACTCCAACAGCTTAATCATCTGAATCTGCTGCGGAGAGAGCTTCTGCTGAAGCGATAATACCTGCCTCTGATTGATAGCCATGTTTCCGTATTCGTAATTAAATCAACATCGGGAGCCGAAGCCCCGTCGGCATGACTGCCGCGCCGAGCCGGTTCCCGATGATCGATTCCAGCCGGTCGATCAGAAATCGGCGTGTTGCGGCGTTCGCGGGAAAGGCTGCACGTCACGGATGTTGGTCAGTCCGGTCACGAATATCAGCAACCGATCGAAGCCCAAACCGAATCCCGAGTGCGGAGCCGACCCCCAACGACGGGTGTCGAGATACCACCACAATTCGCGCTCGTTCATGCCGAGCTCCCGCACTCTTGCATGAAGTTTGCCATAATCGGCCTCGCGCTCCGAACCGCCGATGATTTCGCCGATTCCAGGGAAAAGCACGTCCATTCCGCGTACGGTCTCGCCGTCGGCGTTCTGCTTCATGTAGAAAGCCTTGATCCCCTTCGGGTAGTTGATGAGGATGACCGGACGCTTGAAATGCTCCTCCACGAGATAACGTTCGTGCTCCGATTGGAGGTCGCAACCCCAGTCGCACGGGAACTCGAACTTGCGGCCCGAGGCTTTCAGAATTTCGATACCCTCGGTGTAGTCAAGGCGCTTGAAATCATTGTCGACGACGAAGCGCAAACGCTCCAACAGCCCCTGATCCCACATCTTGTTCATGAATTCGAGGTCTTCCATGCAGTTGTCCAACGCATAGCGGATCAGATACTTCAAGAAATCCTCGGCCAACTCCATGTTGTCCTCCAAATCGAAAAACGCAGCCTCCGGCTCGATCATCCAAAACTCCGACGCATGACGCGGCGTATTGGAATTTTCAGCGCGGAACGTCGGGCCGAACGTATAGATACGTCCCAATGCCAACGCACCGAGCTCACCCTCCAACTGGCCCGAAACGGTCAGATTGCACGGCTTGCCGAAAAAGTCCTTCGAATAATCGATGGCGCCTTCGTCGGTTCGGGGCGGCTGGTTCATGTCGAGCGTCGTGACTTGGAACATCGCACCGGCACCCTCGCAATCCGACGCGGTAATGATAGGCGTATGGAAATAATAGAATCCGTTCTTGTTGAAATATTCGTGGATAGCGTAAGCCATCGCATGGCGGATACGCAGCACGGCGCCGAACGTATTGGTACGCGGACGCAAGTAAGCGATATCGCGCAGAAACTCCAACGAATGGCCCTTTTTCTGCAAAGGATAGGTCTCGGGATCGGCCGTGCCGTAGACCTCTATGGCAGCAGCCTGCACTTCGACGCGCTGACCCGAAGCGGGCGAAGCGACCAGCCGTCCGTCGACGCGGATGCACGCGCCGGTCGAAATGTTTTTCAACGTCTCCTCGGGAATCTGCGCCAAGTCGACGACGACCTGAATGTTGGCGGCGCACGAACCGTCGTTCAATGCGATGAAAGCCACATTTTTGTTTCCGCGCTTGGTACGCACCCACCCCTGTACGGTGAGATCGGTATCCACAGCGCCCGATTTCAGAATCTCAACAATCCGCTGCGTTTTCATTTTCTTACTAATAGCTGGTTTCTGTTCTTATTATCCGATGTACGGAATATCCATTGTTCTTATCACACTACGGAATATTACCCGAACTTCTTCGACTTCGGAAGAAGTCCGTTTCCGAAATGCCAAAGTTAGCGATAATTTGCGATTCGGCAAAAAATAAGGTATCTTTGTCTGCTCATACAGCCTATCTTATGATACACCGACACGACATGAAACGCATGGGGTTGCTTTTCGCAGCGGCATTGCTTTTCGCAGCAAATGCTTCAGCACAGGATGCCGGCCGCATCCACCGCACGGAGGTGATTCCTTACGACACCCGTCACGATGCCGACGCCCGCGACCGGACGAAATCGGGCCACAGCATCGATTTCCGCCCCGAAACGCGTCTTACGAGCGAAGGCCCGCTGTGGGCCGTCGTCGGCCAAAAGGTCGAAATACCCTACGTCTGGACCGACGGTTGCACCTATCTGCATCTGGAAAATCCGCAGACGGCCTACCAACTGTGGGTCAACGACCGACAAGTAGCCGAGGTCGCCGATGCGCTGACGCCTGCCGAGTTCGACCTCACGCCCTACATCCGACAAGGAGAAAACGATTTCAAACTGGTGATGTTCAATGATCGCGGAGGGCTGGACGCCCGCGATGCCGCACGCAACGGTTCGTTCAACGGAAGCTATCTCTACTATCAGGAAAAACGCTCGATACGCGATTTCGAAATCGCACTGGTTCCCGACACACTGGGCCGCAATTTCGCCATGCTCGACCTACGAATCATCGTACAGAACCGATTCAACTACGACGAACCGGTAACCGTAGGTTACGACATCTATTCACCGCAGGGCAAACTGCTTGATTTCAACATCACCGACGTGACGCTGGCTGGCCGTTCGGTCGATACGCTGCGGTTCCAGCCGTTCATCTACCACGCCTACGAGAACAAATGGCAACCTGCCGCGGGCAAAAATCCGCCGCTCTATCGCGTGATGCTCTTCACGAAGCGCGACGGCACCTACAAAGAGTACATGCCGTTGCGCATCGGATTCGGAGGAGTGGAGTTCGCAGGAGGCAAATTCCTGCGTTTCGGCAAGGAACTGCAACTGAAAAAAGTTCGCTACAACGCCGTACCAGCGGATGCGAAGACGACCCGCACACAACTGCTCGCCCTCCACAAGCAAGGCTATGACACGCTCTGTCCGGATTATCCGCAACCGGACTGGTTCTACGGACTGTGCGACGAACTGGGGTTCTACGTCATCGACCGTGCGAACATCCACGCACCCGAACGACGCGAAGACCGCCGCATCGGTGGAACGCCCTCGAACGACCCGAAACTGGTCGATGAGTATTTGAAACGGGTGCAGTCGATGTACTACCGCTCGCGCAACCACACCTGCATCATCGCCTATGCGCTGGGCAATCCATCGGGCAACGGCTACAACATGTACAAAGCTTACGAATGGCTCAAGTCGGTCGAACCGTCGCGTCCGATCCTTTACGACGATGCCGCTGGCGAATGGAACTCTGATTATTTATCAGCGCAGTAGACCGTCACCGTGCTACCGACGGTTATCGACGCTACCGAACCGACATGCAAATCGAACTGATCGTCATAGGAAAGACCGACTCGAAAGAGGTCGCCGCGCTGGTCGAACTATACGCCAAGCGGGTGAACTTCTATTGCCGGTTCGCCGTGACGACGCTCCCCGACATCCGCAATACCCGTCATCTGACGTCCCGCCAACAACGCACGGCCGAAGGCGAAGCGCTCCTACGCCAATTCACTGACGGCGATTACGTCGTCCTGCTTGACGAACGGGGCGACGAAATGCGTTCGGTAGAGTTCGCCGCATGGCTCCAAAAACGGCTCAACAGCGGCATGAAACGTCTTGTGATGGTCATCGGAGGCCCTTACGGTTTTTCCGATGCGGTCTACGCACGGGCCGATGCACGGCTTTCGCTCTCGCGCATGACTTTCTCCCATCAAATCGTACGGGCCATCTTCGCTGAACAGATTTACCGTGCATTCGCCATCCTCAACAACGAACCCTATCACCATGAATAAACTCCGTCTGTTCGTGCTCTCGGTGGCATGGATCTTGCCAGCCCAAGCGGCAATGACCGCGCGGACGGAGGAGCTGCCCGCCGACACGACCATCGCGGTCGACCGGATTCAGGTGACGGCCATCAAACAGGGCATGGCGTTGCGGTCGCAACCCGTGGCATCGACCATCGTGGGCGAACGTGCCATCGAGCGGGGACATGTCGATGCGCTGAAAGCCCTATCGCAGACGGTGCCAAATCTCCATCTGCCCGACTACGGTTCGCGCATGACCTCATCGATTTATGTCCGCGGGCTTGGAACCCGCATCGACCAGCCGGTCATCGGGCTAAACATTGACAATATACCGGTGATGCAGAAGAACGATTTCGACGTGGAACTCGCCGATGCCGAACGCATCGAAGTGCTGCGAGGCCCCCAGTCGACCCTCTATGGGCGCAACACGATGGGCGGTGTCATCAACGTCTACACCCTCTCGCCGCTGCAATACGAGGGCATCCGCATCGGCATGGAATACGCCAGCGGCAATACCTGCCGACTGCGCGCTTCGTGTTACGAACGCATCCGTCCCGACCTCGGCATCTCCGTGACGGGCTACTACAACCGGAGCGACGGATTTTTCGAGAACCGTACGACGGGCGAACGCTGCGACTGGGAACGCATGGGCGGCGGACGACTGAAACTGCAATGGCGAAACGACCGCGGTCTGCGCATCGACAACACATTCACGGCTTCGGTCGTCGAACAGGGAGGCTATCCGTATGCCTACGTCGGACCGGACATCGTGCACGACGGGCAAACGGTCATCCGGCATGGCGAAATCGCCTACAACGACCCGTGCGGCTACTCACGCACGATATTGAACAACGGCCTGACCGTACGATACGATGCGGCACGTTTTTCGGTATCCTCCATCACGGGGTACAGCTACTCCGACGATGCGATGACGCTCGACCAAGATTTCCTGCCGCTCTCCTACTTCACGCTCCGGCAGGCGCTGCGCGAACACAGCGTGACTGAAGACCTCGTTGTCCGATCGCACGACGGCAAACGCTACGGCTGGCTGTTCGGCGCATTCGGATTCTACCGTCACGGCACGATGGAGGCACCGGTGCATTTTAAGCAGACGGGTGTCGACGAGCTGATTTTCGCTAACGCGAACGGCCACATAGACGGCCTCCGATTCGAAAAGGTGTCGGACGAACTGCTACTCGGCTCCGACTTCCGGATGCCTTCCTACGGCGGAGCGCTTTACCACGAATCACGCTTTACAGCGGGCCGATGGCTTTTCACGGCGGGCATCCGCATCGACGTCGAACGCACGAAACTGCTCTACCACAGCCGAGGCAACCTCGACTACCTGCTGACCGTCGGCGACAATGCCCCCATCCGGATGACTGCCTCTGTCGACGACCGCAACAGCGTATCGCACACCTACACCGAAGTGCTGCCCAAACTGACGGCGCTCTATGCGTTCGACGACCAACGCAACCTCTACGTCTCAGTCTCCAAAGGCTATAAGGCGGGAGGATTCAATACGCAATTGTTTTCGGACATCCTGCAAGAGAAGCTGAAAGGGGCGATGCTCTCGGGCAGCTACCCAGAACAGGACATCCTCTCCTACCGACCCGAATACAACTGGAACTACGAGTTAGGCGGCCATTTCTCGTGCATGGAAGGGGCTGTGCGAGGCGATTTCGCGCTGTTCTACATCGACTGCCGCGACCAGCAGCTGACCGTTTTCCCGAGGGGTTCATCGACCGGCCGCATGATGACCAACGCCGGCCGAACCCGTTCGATAGGCGCAGAACTGGCCCTGCAATGTTCGCCATGGCGCACGCTCGATCTGCACATCGCCTACGGCTACACCGATGCCCGATTCGTCCGCTACGACAACGGACAGCAGGATTTCAACGGCAACTTTCTGCCCTATGCGCCGAGCCACACACTGACGGTTTCGGTCGTAAAGACGTTTCCGACAGGTGTGCGCTGGCTGGGCGACCTCGTGTTACAGGCCGGTCTGCGCGGCACGGGCGAAATCCGCTGGAACGAGGAAAATACACTCGTACAACCGTTCTACACGGTGTTCGACGCCTCGGTGCGCCTCGAACACCGACACTATACGCTGGCTTTCTGGGGCCGCAACCTCGCCGACGAACGGCACGATGTTTTCTATTTCAAATCCATCGGCCACGAGTTCGTGCAACGCGGACGGCCCCGAACCTTCGGCATGACATTGACACTAAACATTCATAAACCATGATGAAAAAATTCTTTCTTTTCGCTTTGGCATTGACCATTTTCGCAGCCTGCAACGATGACAACGACAACGGCCCCGATTTCGAGACGGTGAACGACGAAATCGTCAACGGACAAATCGTGGACGACGACGAAATGCTCTTTCTCGGCACCTCGATCGTGACCAATCCCGATGGAACGACGTTCACCGACGAATACGCCCGAATCAGCATCTTCGGCGACAACCGCCCGACGCTCATCACACCAGCAACCACGCTGACGCTCCGGATGCACGGAGCCCGTTTCGCAGCAAACATGCCGGCCCTCGAGATGCAACTGCCCAATCTCGGCTACACGCCCGGCGTCGGCCCCCGACTGACGTTCACCGCCGCAGGTCCGCTCACCCCGCAAGCCTACATCAACGGCACGGGCTGGACGCCTCAGGCGAAGTACCCGATTACCGACCTCAACGGCTCCATCGACAACGTTTTCTGCACCCTTACATTCACCTGCATGGGCTCGTTCCGCGTGCAGTTCACGGGTCGGATGCTCGACGACTGAATGCAAACCCATTCTGAAAAACAAGACACGAACGAACTATGAAACCCGAATACAAACCTTTCGTCGATGAACTGATCGAACTCTGCATCAAGGAGGACATCGGCGACGGCGACCATACGTCGCTTTGCTGCATTCCGGCCGAAGAAAAAGGCCGTATGCGTCTACTGTGCAAACAGGAGGGCATCCTCGCGGGAGTCGAAATCGCACGGCTCGTCTTCGACCGGCTCGACCCTGCGATGGAATTCGAACAACGGTTGCACGACGGCGACCGCGTGAAACCCGGCGACGTGGCATTCTACGTCTCGGGGCGGCTGCGCTCGCTGTTGCAGGCCGAACGCATCGTGCTGAACATCATGCAGCGCATGAGCGGCGTGGCAACGCAAACAGCCGTCTACGTGCAACGGGTCGAAGGGCTGCACACACGCATCCTCGACACCCGCAAGACGACCCCCGGCATGCGCGTACTGGACAAGATGGCGGTGAAAATCGGCGGCGGCGACAATCACCGCATGGGGCTTTTCGACATGATTCTACTGAAAGACAACCACATCGACTTCGCAGGCGGCATCCGGCAGGCTATCGTCGGAGCCCGCGAATATCTGCGTGCACGCGGCAAGAACATTCCGATTGAATGCGAGGTTCGTTCGCTGGCGGACATCGACGAAGTGTTCGCAGCAGGAGGAGTCGACCGCATCATGTTCGACAACTTCACGCCCGAAATGACGCGGCAGGCCGTAGCAAAGGTCGCCGGACGCTGCGAAACCGAATCGAGCGGCGGCATCACGCTGGAAACCCTGCGCGACTATGCGGCCTGCGGCGTGGACTTCATCTCGGTCGGCGCGCTGACCCACCAGATCAAGTCGCTCGACCTGTCGCTGAAAGCCTGCGAATAATCGTCCGACCATGCAACGGATACTCCGTACTCAGCCTTTGCTCCTGCTCCGCCGCATTGCATGGCTCTATGTCCTGCTGATGCTGTGCCGGGTCGTTTTCTACTGCTACAACGCCGCGCTCATCGGGCCGCTCGCGTGGAACGAACTCGGCACGCTACTGCGCGGTGCGCTGCTTTTCGATACGGCGTCGATCTGCTATGCCGACGGCGCATTCGTACTGCTCTCGCTCCTGCCGCTGCACCTGCGCGAAAAACAATGGTACAGGAACCTGCTTTTCGGGTACTACGTCGCAGTCAATGCTCTGCTCGTGGTGGTCGTCAACCTCTCCGATGCGGTCTATTTCCACTACACGCAGAAACGATTCACGGCCGATGAAATCTTCTTCGCCGACAACGACAATTCGCTGCTTCTGGTCGGAAAATTCCTCGTCGAAAACTGGTGGCTGGCACTACTCGACGCGGGATTCGTTTGGCTGCTGGCCAAAGGATACGGTCGCCGCATCCGGCCGGAAACCGTACTGCACGGATGGCGCTATTATGCCGTATCGGTCGTTATTTTCGGCATCGGCGCGGCCCTCTGCATTGCCGGCATGCGCGGCGGCATCACCCGTCAGACGCGACCCATCACGCTGTCGAACGCCACGCTCTACACCCCCGAAAGCAACAAGGCCAATCTACTGCTGAGCAATCCGTTCTGCATCCTGCGCACCATGAGCAGCGGCGGCAAAATACACTATGTGAAATACTTCGCAGACGACGAACTACCGCAATACTTCACCCCCACGCACCAGCCTGCCGAACATCCGGCAGTCGATCTGAGCGGCCGCAACGTGATGATTTTCATCATGGAAAGCATGTCGGCCGAACACTCGGCCCTGCTCCATCCGGAGCTCTATCCCGCCAAGGGGGGGGGTCCGGCAGGGTTCACGCAATTCCTTGATTCCCTGATGCGTACGGGCGTCGTCTGCCGCAAGATGTACGCCAACGGCACACGGTCAATTCAGGCGATGCCCTCGGTCTTGGGCAGCATCCCGTCGTTCCGCACGCCGTTCGTGCTGATGCCTCAATCGCTAGGCGAAAGTCGGCAGCTACCTGCTATCCTACGTGATATGGGCTACACGACCGCTTTCTTCTGCGGGTCGGAGCGCGGCTCGATGGGATTCGGCGCCTACGCCCGCTCGGCCGGCATCGACCGGCTGGTCAGCCGCGAAGACTACGAAGCCCGCCACGGCACTGACGATTTCGACGGATTCTGGGGCATCTGGGACGAAAAGTTCCTGCAATTCACCGGCGAAGAACTCGCAGAGATGCCCGAACCGTTCTTCGCAACGCTTTTCACCCTCACTTCGCACCATCCGTTCGTCGTACCCGAAGAGTACGCCGATTCGCTGCCCGATGGCTACACGCCCATCCACAAAGGAGTGGCCTACGACGACATGGCTTTCCGCCGCTTCTTCGAACGCTTCGGCAACGAACCGTGGTTCCGCCGCACATTGTTCGTCTTCGTGGCCGACCACGTATCGTCGGAAAAATACGCACCCGCAACGAAGACCTATCCGGGCAACCGCCATATCATCGGTTTTTTCCATACGCCAGACGGTGCATGGCAGGGCGAAATCGAGGGTGTGGTACAACAGTTGGACATCATGCCCACGCTGCTGGGATTGTTGGGCAACAAGGAGCCCTATTTCGCATTCGGCCGCGACTTGCTCAACGAACCCGACCGACCTGCATGGTCGGTGAGTCACGACGGCATGTTCCGCGCGGTGACGAACGACGGAGCGATCCAATTCGACGACACGCCGAACGACACACTGCCGGCCGACACACTCGAACGCAGCCTGCGGGCTCTCGTCCAACAATACTACCTGCACATCGAGCAAAAACGCTATCTCCCCGAATGATCGCATTCCGGCCCATACGTATCGAAGACCGCGCCGCCATCGAACGCTACACGATGCGCAGCGGCACAACGAACTGCGACCTCGCATTCGCCAACATGTTCTGTTGGCTGCACATCTACCGCAGCGCATGGGCCGAGGTCGACGGATTCTTGGTCATCCGATTCCACATCGACGGCAGCGAACGCATCGGCTATATGCAACCAATCGGCGAGGGGGATTTCACCCATGTGATTCCCCTGTTGCGCGAAGATGCGCATGCTCTCGGGCAACGGCTGCGCCTCATCGGACTGACCGACCAAGGATGCGACCGACTACGCACAACGTATCCGGAAGCATTCGCATTCGAATCCGACCGAGCCTTGTCGGACTATCTCTATTCGGCGGACGACCTGCGCAACTTGCCGGGTCGCCGCTACCAACCCAAGCGTAACCATATCAACCGTTTCACGGCCGAACATCCCGACTATCGCTACGAGGAGTTGACGCCAAACCGGTTCGAAGAGTGTATGCGGCTCGAACGCGCATGGCGCCGCACCCACGAAGGACACACCTCCGAACTATGCGCCGAACAGGTAGCCATGCAACGCGGATTCGCTCACTATGCGGAACTGGGGCTGCAAGGAGGCTGCATCTATGTCGGGGAACGGCTCGCAGCGTTCACCTACGGCTCGGCGGTCAACGACAACACATTCGACACCCATTTCGAAAAAGCCGATACGGCCTACGACGGGGCGTTCACGGTCATCAACAAGCTCTTTGCAGAACACTTGCCAGCACGTTTCACGCACATCAACCGCGAGGAAGATCTCGGACTCGACGGACTTCGCAGAGCCAAACTCTCCTACCATCCGGTTGCCATCGTTCCGAAATATCGGGCCATTCATCTGCATCCCGACGAGGCGGCCTGCAAACGGCTGTGGATGGAGGCATTCGGCGACGACGAAGCATTCATCGATTCATTTCTGATACACTATTACGACCGGCGGCGAATGCTGACGACCGAATGCGACGGACAAATGGCGGCGATGCTTCATCTATTGCCATTCCGGAGCGAACTGGGCCGCACAGCCTACGTCTATGGCGTTGCGACAGCCGCAGCCTACCGCCGCCGAGGGCTGGCCGACAGTCTGATGCGCGAAGCGATGCGTCGCATCGAAGCAGAAGGGTTCGACGCAGCATTTCTGATCCCCTCACCGGAACCGGACGCAACATGGCTCCGCGGATTCTACGAGCGATACGGATTTGGCGCCGCCGTACCGGCAATCTTCCGTTCACCCGACGGATTCGATTTCGGCACGGGCGACCCGTCGCACGATGTGGCGATGATTTGGCGGCGCGCCCCGACATCTCCGCTACCGGAGAAGCTGACGTGCTCGTTCGAACAATGAAGCGAAACACGACGAAACGGGCTGCCTACCCTCGATGGTAAGCAGCCCGTTGTGTTTGCGCCCCGTGTGGAAGCAACCCGAAACGTTGCGTTTCGGGCCGCATCCCGACGAGACTAATAACCGAAAATATCTTCGGACGATACGATTTTCACGGGACCGAGCGTTTTCAGATACTTCATATCGAGATCCTTGATGTCGCCCAAGATGCCGTAGACATAGGGACGATCCTTCACCCACTTCTCCTGAACGGCCTTCACATCCTCCAACGTCATGTTCTGAATCGTCTCGAACAACAATTTGTTGCGGTCTTCCGTCAGCCCCATGTCACGCAAGTCGAGGTAACTCCACAGCACGTCCGACTTGGTCGTGCGTTCGGTGCGCAGGCGAGCCAGAATGCCCTCTTTGGCGATGGTAAAGGCCGCTTCGGATTCGGGCATGTTGTTGATGATTTCGTCGAATGCCTCGACAGCCTGCCGCATCTTGTCGTTCTGCGTAGCGATGAACGCATAAAAGCTGTATTCGCCCTTCGCGAACGCGGGCTCCGACATCGTAGCCCAAGCCGAATAAGCCAGACCGCGCGCCTCGCGCATCTCTTGGAACACGACCGAATTCATGCCGCCGCCGAAATACTCGTTGTAGAGCGTCAGTCCGGGCGTGTTCGACTCGACGAACTGCTCACCACGGTTGGAATACTGGAGGTAGTAAAGCTGTTTGGCATCGTACTGAGCCAATACCACTTCGCTCTTATCGGTACGCTGCCACGTCGTGAATTTCTTCTCCAGCGGCTCCAGCGTTTCGGCCGCCTTGTGATGGGTCTCCAACGACGCTTTCAACTCCGATTCGCTCTTCGGGCCATAGTAAAGCACCTCGTGCGCCTTGCCAGTGAGCGATTTCACCTTCGAAAGGAGTTTCTCGGAGGTCAATCCCTGCAACTGGGCATCGGTCAGCGTGTTCTTCCGGATGAAGTCGCCGCCCAACAGCAAGTAACGCTGCAAAGCGCCGAAGCACCGAGCCTGACTCAATTTGCCGTCGGCGCGGCTCTTCAACTTGTCGGCTTTGAGGTTCGCGAGAATCGCCTCGTCGGGCACGGCATTGAGAATCAACGATTCGACAATTTCCATCGCCTTGTCCATGTTCTCGCTCAAACCCGAAATCGTAATCGAACTCTGCGTGTTGCCCGCGTTCGCGAAGGGCGAATAC
>RYWP01000166.1 GCA_003979135.1 Alistipes sp. | reverse complement strand
GGCATCGACAGCCGCATAGTTCATATTGACGATATCCTCGCCTTTCTTGCCGTAGGATTTCAGAATGGCATGCTTCATCTCCTCAACAGCCTTCTCGAACGGAATGACGTTCGCAATCTTGAAGAACGCCGACTGCATGATGGTGTTCGTACGCGAACCCAGACCCAGTTCAGCAGCGATCTTCGTGGCGTTGATTATGTAGAAGTTGATGTTGTTCTTGGCCAGATAGACTTTCATGTGATCGGGCAGCGTCGCACAAGTCGTCGCAGCGTCGTGCACCGAGTTCAGCAAGAACGAACCGCCTTTCTTCAAACCTTTCAGCACGTCGTATTTGTCGACGTACGACGGAACGTGGCAAGCCACGAAGTCGGGCGTCGTAACGAGATAGGGCGACGTAATGGGCAGGTCGCCGAAACGCAGGTGCGACGAAGTGTAACCGCCCGACTTCTTCGAGTCGTAGGAGAAATAGGCTTGGCAGTATTTGTTCGTCGAACCGCCGATAATCTTGATGGAGTTCTTGTTGGCACCCACCGTACCGTCAGCACCCAGACCGAAGAACAGCGCTTCGAACGTACCGGGCTTAGCGAGCGAAATCTCCTCGCCGACAGGCAACGAACGGAACGTCACATCGTCGACGATACCTACCGTGAACTGATTCTTGGGTTCGTTGGCTTTGAGATTCTCGAACACGGCCAACATCTGTGCCGGCGTCGTATCTTTCGACGACAGACCGTAACGACCGCCGATGATGAGCGGCTTCTTGTCAATGCTCGTAGCGAATGCCTCGACGATATCGAGGTAGAGCGGGTCGCCGTTGGCGCCGGGCTCTTTCGTACGGTCGAGCACGCAGATACGTTTCACGCTGTCGGGCATCACGGCAGCCAGATACTTCGCCGAGAACGGACGATAGAGGTGCACCGTAACGACGCCGACCTTCTCGCCCTTAGCCGTCAGATAATCGACCGTCTCCTTGATGGTCTCCGTGATGGAACCCATCGCCACGATGATATTTTCGGCATCCTTGGCACCGTAGTATACGAACGGCTTGTATTCGCGACCGGTGATTTTCGAAATCTCCTTCATCGCATCGGCAACCATGTCGGGCACCGCATCGTAGAACTTGTTGGCAGCCTCGCGCGTTTGGAAATAGATATCGGGATTCTGCGCCGTACCGCGCGTCACGGGATGCTCGGGGTTCAACGCACGCTCGCGGAACGCTTTCAGCGCGTCGCGGTCGAGCATCGAAGTCAGCGCAGCCTCGTCGATGAGCTCGATTTTCTGAATCTCGTGCGACGTACGGAAGCCGTCGAAGAAGTGCACGAACGGTACGCGGGCTTTCAGCGACACGATGTGAGCGATACCGGCCAAATCCATGACCTCCTGCACCGACGACGTAGCCAACATGGCGAAACCGGTCTGACGGGCGGCCATGACGTCCTGATGGTCGCCGAAGATCGATAACGACTGGGCAGCCAATGCGCGAGCCGATACGTGGAACACACCCGGGAGCAACTCACCGGCGATTTTGTACATGTTGGGGATCATCAACAGAAGACCCTGCGAAGCGGTGAACGTCGAAGTCAACGCACCGCTCTGCAACGAACCGTGCACGGCACCAGCGGCACCGGCCTCGGACTGCATTTCAACCACCTTGACGGTCTCGCCGAAAATGTTCTTGCGACCCTGTGCGGCCCACTCGTCGACGAGTTCGGCCATGGTCGAAGAGGGCGTGATGGGATAAATAGCTGCCACTTCGGAGAACATGTAAGCCACATGTGCCGCAGCGTAGTTACCATCACAGGTAATGAATTTCTTTTCTGCCATTTTGTTTATGAATTAAAGTATTAATATAACCGATATTGCTTAGTCGTCATTTTTCATGTCGCATAAGACACCGATGTTTCGCCGTTTCTGCCGAAACGTTCTCGAAAGGAATTCCCGAAACGGACGGTATGCAGAAAGGTCCGATCACCCGACCGGCATTTCGACCGACACCGTGCAGATTCGACATACGGCGATGCAAAGATAGAAATTTCGGCGGAAAAATTGCATTTTCCACAGCACAAATAAACCGATTTTTTCGTTTTTCCGCTTTTCATTTTCCGTCGAATGAAAAATGGTTAAATTTGTCGGACTGCGCGAAGCCGAACGACCGCAACAATCCGGGACGCAAAGCACCCGAAAAAAAACAGAACCGTCAACAATAAAAATGATAAGTTACAGAAAACGCACGCTACGGAACGGGCTGACGGTCATCGTCAACCGCGACCGCACGTCGAAACTCGCCGCGACGAACTTCCTCTACAAGGTCGGAGCCCGCAACGAAGTGCCGACCCGCACGGGATTCGCCCATCTGTTCCTGTCTCTTATACACATCT
>RYWP01000165.1:1340-2433 GCA_003979135.1 Alistipes sp. | reverse complement strand
TTCACGGTGACTTGCTCGACGAACTCGCCGGCGCGCAAGGTCACTTGCGTCGTACAGCCCCGAACTCTCGCCGGGGGCCTATCCCGAACCGCAGACTTTCGTCTTCGGAGCCAATCTCACCTTCTAAAAATTCACGATCATGAAACGAACGATATATGCTCTTCTGACGCTGGCGCTCGTTGCTTCGGCGGCGACCTCCTGCAAGAAGTATCTGGAGTTGGAATCCAAGACCAACATCACCAACAAATGGTTGTATGAGACCCCCGAAGGTCTGTCGCGTGCGGTCGTGGCGCTGTACGACCTCGACCGCAAAATCGCCAAGCCGTCGAACGACAACAACGACTGCTACGTGGTTCAGATGCTCGATTACAGCACCGACCTGATGGTCTACCGCGGAGGCACGGCCGCCGCATTGGCCCGTCTGGACAATCTGATGCCTAACAATGCGGTTATCGAAGCCTTCTGGAACCATCATTACAACATCATCGGCAAGGCCAATGAAATCATCTTCGCGGCCGAAGGAATGGATCTCGAAGACCCCGTGGTCAAACGGGCATGGGCCGAGGCGAAGTTTTTCCGCGGCCGGGCCTATTTCGAACTCTACAAACGGTTCGAACGGCTCTATCTGAACACCGTACCGACAGGGGTCGACAACCTGCAACGGGAATTCAAGCCGGCCTCGCGCGAGGATATTTTCGAACGCATCCGCATCGACCTCGATGCCGCCGCCGAAAATCTGGCATGGGAAACGCCGCAGGGAGCTTCTGCCGCCCAGCACGGACGTGTGACCAAAGCCACGGCCAAGCACGTTCGCGCACAATTCGCCATGTGGGAGAATGATTGGAATACGGTGATCGACGCTTGTGAGGAAATTTTCGCGCATCCCGAACTGTTCGACTTCGAGCGGCATCCCGAAAACGTGTTCCTGTCGGGTATAGAACTGCGGTCGAAAGAGGTGCTTTGGGCCTACCAGTTCTCGACCAACATGGGCGGCGGCGCCACGGGAAGCACGACGCTCACGGGACACCGGCTGGGCCTCACCACGCTGCCTTCCTATCACGCGATGGGCAAATACTTCACCATCGCCTCCGAC
>RYWP01000165.1:0-1330 GCA_003979135.1 Alistipes sp. | reverse complement strand
GAGTTGATCTGCACCGAGCTGATTTGCAACAACCGCGCGGATGCGAGCTACGGAAAGCCCTACGATCTGGAACTTTCGAAAGGCAAGGCCGACTACATCACCAACCTGCACTTTTTCACCAAGAAATATTTCGATTGTTGGAGCAATGCCGACCAGCCCGACCTGCGCTCGAGTTTCAAGGATCTGCCCGTCTATCGGTTGGGCGAAACGGCGCTGATGTGTTGCGAGGCTTACTTCCACCGTGACGGCGGCGCCAGCACCGATGCGTTGAAGTACTACAACAAGACGTGGCAACGCGCCGGCAACAACGAAGAACATGGCCCGCTGACGCTCGACATGATTCTCGACGAATATGCCCGCGAATGCAATTTCGAGGGTGTCCGGTGGCCGTTGCTCAAACGACTGGGCATTTTGGCCGAGCGGGTGCAGGCCCATGCCGGCGACTCCAAGACGGAAGACCCCTATCTGCATCAGAACTACACCGACGCACGCCGGAACTTCGTCGCCGGCAAACACGAGGTGTGGCCGATTCCGCAGTCGCAAATCGACATGATGGGCAAAAGTTTCCCGCAGCACGAAGTCTGGAACTGATCCCTTTAACCCGTAAAAGAACACATTCATGAAAAAGATATTAGGATTCGCAGCCGCTCTGATCACGTTGTTGTGCGGCGGTTGCACGAACGACGACGAGGTGCGCGTGATGCCCGAATTCAACTATTCGGACCATACGGTCACTCTCAGCCGGGCCGAAGGTTCCTCTTTCACGGCGCTCATCGCCACAACCGAAAGCGTCGTCCATGCCGAGTTCGATTGCGAGTGGCTCGCAGTCGACGTTAACACGCGCAGGGCCGTCTTCACGGCCACGCAGACCAACGAGGGGTCCGAAACCCGTACGACGCAAGTGACCTTGCGCGCCGGCGAGTTCGTCGAGCAAGTCACCGTGAACCAGTCGGCCGTCGATGAAGAGGGCGGACTGAAAGTGGGCGACCCGACGGACGACGGATTGGGCATGATCTTCTGGGTCGACCCATCGAACAGATCGATCGGCAAGGCCGTTTCACTGGCCCGCCTCGAAGGCAAGCCGTTCGAGTTGACGATGAAGGCCCATGGCGCCGAATCGCGGGTCGACGGTTTGGCCAACACGGCACTCTACACCGAGCACACCGCCGAGGAGGCCGCAGGCTACTGCACCGCTATGGGCGAGGGCTGGTACCTGCCGGCTGTCAACGAACTGAACGAGCTGTTCGATGCTTACAACGGCATAGGGCACGAGGATCCTTCGTTCGTAGCCGCTACGATCGAAACATTGACCGACCCCGAGAAGATGGCC
>RYWP01000164.1 GCA_003979135.1 Alistipes sp. | reverse complement strand
GTCCGAATGCGTTTCATGCGTTCAAAAATTTGTCAAATCGTTCAAATTATTCACGGTTTTGTCTCGATTTCGAATTATTATGCGTAACTTTCTGTTCGGAAAAACCGCCATTCGGAACACCATGAAGTTCACAACCCTTTTTTGCTTCGGCTTGTCGGTCGCGATGACCGTGGCATGCCGGAGCTCCGATCAGCATTCCGAGCGCTGCGCCGGAACGGAGAGTCCGCTGGTCTCGAACGACATCTCCAACCAGCAGATCAAAGCCATCGCGGAAGATGCCCAGGGGCATATCTGGCTCGGAACGTTCCGCGGGCTCAACAAGTACAATGCGCACGAATACCAGCAATATTTCTGTACGGACGATTCGTTGAGCCTGCCCGACAACCAGATTCAGGATCTGATGCTGGATTCTAAAAAGCGGCTGTGGATCGCCACCGTCAACGGGCCGTGCCTCTATACCGACCAGGACGATTTCCGGCGGCTGCCCATGTTTTCGGACAACCGCAATGTCTTGCAGTTCTTCGAAGACCGCGCAGGCCGCGTCTTCATGAGCACCCGCGACGAGCTCTACGAATACAACGACTCGGCCGGCGGATTCGACCGCCTGCTTTCCGATCTGGACCGTCCCAACACCTTCCACACACGCTGCCATGTCGATTCGGACAACCGGCTGTGGATTTTCAACAGCATGCAGCTCCGTTGTTACGATCCGGAGTCGCGGCAGGTCGTCGACAGCATCGCGTTGCAGGACTATCCGCTCTATTCCTACCTCCACAAGGGCCGCTATCTCTATCTGACCGGCAATTTCCGATGCCGGATTTTCGACACCCGGACCGGACGGTTCGACGAGCTTCCCGAGGTCATGCGCAGGCATCCGCTCTTCGCCAGGGCGGACGTGGAGTACATCCATCCCTACGACGACGACCGGCTGCTCTTCAACACCGCCAAACACGGCATGTTCTGCTACGATTTCGTGCGCGGAACATTCATCCACCAGCAGCAGACCGGGTTTCCGTTCGAAGTCCCCGCTTTCAAGATCAGACGGATGTTCACCGATTCGCAGCGCAACCTCTGGATCGGCTCCGAGGACCAGGGCTACACGGTCCGCTACCACTACAAGAACTACTTCAACAGTGACAATTACCTGCGCTCCAGTCTGAGCAACAAGTCCGTCGTGTCGGTCGTTCCCGACAACGAATCCAGACTATGGATCGCCACCTTGATGGACGGGCTCTGGATCTACGATCTGCCGCGGCAGCGGCTCGACGCCATCGGCATGGACGAGCTCTTTCCGCAGGAGAAGCAGCGTAAAATGCACATCAACAGATTGTTCGTCGACCGCGATGGAGCCGTCTGGTTGACTGCTAACAACCACAATGTGCTCAAATGCCGTTACCGCCACGGTTCGCTGCAGGTCCTGGCCCGGCACAACGTCTTCCTGCCCATGTCCATCGCCCAGGACCGCGAGGGCACCATCTGGGTGGGTACCGCCACCCATTATCTCCATGCGCTCGCACCGGGCAGCAGCCGTTTCGAGCCCGTACAGGCTTTCGACGGCACTTTTTCGTTCACGCCCGACATGCTCTCCCTGAGCGACGGCTCTCTGCTGGTCTCGGCTTTCGGCCAGCCGCTCAAACGCATCGTCGGCCGCAAGATCGAGAAGCTGGCAATTTCCGACGACGATTTCCGGTCCTGCATCCCGCGGTCGGTATTCGTTCCCACCGCACTCTTCGAGGACAGCGGCGGCGACATCTGGATCGGCACCATCGGCAACGGACTGATCCGCTATGTTCCTTCCGAAAACAAGGTGCATTCCATGTCCGGCACCACCTGTCTCGACATTTCGGCCCTCGGCGAGGACAGCGACGGCAACTTGTGGATCAGCACCCAGTACGGGCTCAACAAATACGACCGGCAGAGCGGCAGATTCACCGCCTACTACGCTTCCGACGGGCTGGGAGGCAACCAGTTCTATGAGCGCGCCTCATGCCGCCTGCCCGACGGGACGCTCATCTTCGGCGGCACCCACGGACTCACGCTCTTCGATCCGCACACCGTGCCGGCCAAGCGGCGCATTCCGCTCGTCTTCGAAAACCTGCGCATACACAACAGGCTCGTCGCACCCCGCAGCGGCGGTCCCATCGACCGGCATCTCTCCTACAACCCCGAAATCAGGCTCCGCCACGACCAGAACGGATTCAGCATCTCGTTCGCCGCGCTGGAGTATTCCGAGTACGGCCGCGTGCACTATCATTACAAGCTCGACGGGTTCGACGACTATTGGATCGAGGCCCGCAACAACCACGAGGCCAACTATGCCAATCTCCCGGCCGGCCGTTACACCCTGCGCGTGAAGATCTCCAGCAACGACCAGAGCATCGCCGAGACGGAAAATGCCATTCCGATCATCGTCGCTCCGGCTCCCTGGCATAC
>RYWP01000163.1 GCA_003979135.1 Alistipes sp. | reverse complement strand
CTGCGGCAGGAATGCCAGTGCACCGAGACAACAAAGACCGATAAGTAAAAATGTTTTCATAACGCATAGATTTTAGTATCGACTGCAATCGTTGCAAAAACAAAACCGGAACCGCATTTATTGCGGTTCCGGTTCCTCTCGAGGCAATATTTCATCGAACGCAGCGAATCCGTTTACCGAATGGCTCCACATCCGTCCACAGATTCGGCTACGGTTCGATAAAATATTCCCGGAAATTACTTTTCTTTGACACAACGAACAGGGAAACTGCGTGAACAGTAGTTACTGGTGATCGGATTGATGGCGCTGGAGTTGAAGTGCAAGCTCCCACTAGTCAACGAAGTCGTACTATACGGAGAACTACTCCAAGAGTATCCAACCGAGCCGACATACCACAATGCGCCGGTCGAACGCTCGCGAAGGCCGGATGCAGGATAAAAGTCCGTCTTGCCTTCCTGCCATTTTCTTAAACCATCATCGTCCATTTCGTAGCAGAGGAAGTAACCGCGCTGTGTGACCAACGACGAGGATGTGTGATTGGCATTCCAAGGAGTATTCAGGATATTGAAATAGTTTTCAGCCCAACTGTTCGGATCGTTCTCATGGGAATTGGCAGCGGCGTCGTAGTTGGCGCCCGACTTGGTGAATCCGATATACAAATCTCTGGGGGCTACGCGATATCCCTTCGGACAGGGGTCGAAGATCGAACGGTGCGTCAACTGACTGTTTCGCGGATGGTTGTACCCCTGCGGATTGCCCCAAAGGTAGGCATTTCTTTTACCTATCCAAGTGTAGTCATAACTGGTATTGTCGGGAATGATAATAAACATAGCAGGATTAGCTGTTACATAATCAAGCATCCACATATCGATCGGCTTGCCATCTTTCTCTTCGATGGCTTCACCGCCGAGCAGATCGATGATGCTAATCTTCTTATCGTCAAGCGCATATGGCGTCGTGCCCGTAGCACCGGAGTAGGTAGTAACCAATCCATTATTATTGGAAAGGTTAGCCGAACGTCCGAGCGGATCTTTTCTTCCCCATTGATAGTAGAGCCCATAGGTTTTGAGAGTGTTTGCGGTCGCTGTTTCGGAAGGTCCGATGTCGACCTTCGCCGTGGCGCCCAAAGCGATAGGCATCACATCGTAGGCACCCGAATTGGTATATTCGTATCGCAACGTTTCGCGCGGATCGATTTCGGGTTTCCAGATGTGGTACGACCATAACAGATTGTCATCGGCATCGTAAATGCCGACCAAGGCATTGCCGTATCCTTGTACACCCGACACGTTCAGTGTGTATTTGTTGCCGCTGTTCGTTACCGTGGGTTCAGCCATGGAGGTGATACCCGCTTCGCGCCAAATCACTTTAGCGGTTCGGGGTTTTGCAATTCCCGAGACATCGGCGCTCGGATCACCGTCGACCCAATAGTAAGCATTGGTTTTACGGGGTGTGACATCGAGCGTACCCGAAGTTACATCAGCCAGCAACAGACAGTTCGCTTCGCCGTAAAAATAGAACGGATTTAATTCTTTTTCAGTGACACTGTAAGCGAAATCTTTCGCCTCATTTGTCTGTTCGAAATTGCCATCGACATTGATTGGGAACCGCAATATCGTACCGGCCGAAAACGATTGGATCGGTGTAGCGTAGAATGTGAACGTATGAATGTTGGTCGATATCTCAATTTTCAATTGATCGTTATCGATCACTGGAAACAGCATCAATGATTTGGTAAGTGCCGGAGAATTCAATCCCCCTGACGTCGTCCACTCGATAGCTGCTTCGGTACCCTCTTTCAGCACGGGCAGATTCGGGTCGGTAAAATCCACTTCGGCTGTGCCCGAAATCATTTTCTTGCCCGAGGTCGTCGTAACACGGATCGATTCCATAATCTCCATATCATAGCCTTTGTTTGAGTCCGTAAAGTTGAAGACGAAATTGCACCAAGTGGCTAGTTGTCGGAACTTGAAGTTCACTTCGGTCAGGGCATCGGCCTCCGTTTTTACAGATGTGTTGTAGGAGACCTTGATGTCGTTGTATGTAAAGGCATAGGCCGACGAATTGGCCGTCCACGCAGTGATGCCGTACTTGGCACGTTCCTGTTCGGTGTACTCCTTGTTGATGGAGAACGAAATCTTACCGTCTGCGACCGACGCTGCGATAGCCGGATAGACGGCCTTGATGTCGTCGATGTTGTCGAAAGCCGCAGCTGCATCCAGCGGCTCGAACTTGCCTACCGACGTGCCGGCACCCGACACCAACACATACTGATAGATCATATTGGTCTTCAAATTGACCACAGCGATTCGATCGTTGTTCGACCAGTTCACGACCTGATTGGTTCCCAATCCGGTACGTGTTTCAGCATCATCGAGCGAGGCTGAAATTGCCGGAAGTGTGTACTTGCCCGCTTCGGTATAGATAAGGGCGTCGAGGGGGTCCTTGCTGCAACCGGCGTTCAGCGCCG
>RYWP01000162.1 GCA_003979135.1 Alistipes sp. | reverse complement strand
TCCTATGATAATCCGATGTTTCATGGCAATTTGTTTTTTGAGGTCAGAAATGGAGCGTGAAGCCGTAGGAGAGGGTCTGCGCTTCGAGCCCGCTTGACGAACGGAACAGCGACGACGGCGAATAACGTACGAAGAACCCGACGTAACGATAACTGATCGAGGTGCCTACGCCGAACCGGAACGGAGCGAAACCCGACAACGTCGTTTTTTCTTTGGGCTTCTTGGTGATGGCGTAGCTGTTCATCAGGAAGTCGTAGTGGGTCGACACGCTGATGCGCAATTTGTCGACCGGCCGCCAGTTGTAGCGCAGCACGAGCCCCAAAGTCGTGTAACGGAGTTTCGATTTTTTGGCCGGTTCGTCGAGTGCGACCGGTACGAGTAACCGGTCGGCGTTGCGCACCGTGTAGGTCGGATTCGACAACCGGATATTATCGACGGAGTACTGCATGCCCAACTGAAAGTGGGAGTGGTTTTTCTTGCCCGCACGCATCAAGATGCCGATGGGCGTGAACCCGAAGTGGAACGAACTGCTGAGTGTCTGGTCGAGAAAATCGGGCGTTCCTTCATGGTGATGGCCGTACTTCACGCCCGTCAGCGAGGTGAATCCCAGTTCGATATCGCTGGCGACGGTCAAGGCGAAGCGGCGTTTTTTGAGTTTATCCCATGTGCGCGCTTCGTAGGAGCGGCCCAATGTCAGGCCGAAGCCGCCGATTTCCAGCAACATGCTGCCGGATTCGCCCGTTTCGTGCAGGCGGATCACTTCGCTGTCCGACGGGTCGATACGCCGCAATGTGTCGAGGCTCGCATCGGTGCGTTCGGTTATTGCCGGCGTTCGGCTGTCGGTTGCGGTTTGCGAGGCGGGTTGTTTTTCGCTCTTCGATGTGTCGGTGTAGAGTTGGGCATGGGCGGCGCTGCCGAACAGAACGGCGGCCGCAAAAGCGGATAAAAGGGTGTTGCGTTTCATGGTTTTGTCAGTTTTTCAGAAGTTGATCCAAGACCTGTTCGGGAATCCGGAGAGCTGTGAGTCCGTCCAGATATTCGGTTGCCGCAAGCGCCGTTTCACGGTCGTAGATGGCTTTGCCGTCGATGTAGCAGTAGGGTTCGCGCAGTTGCAGCCCGAGCACGACCCCGAACACGAGAATAGCGGCAACGGTCGCGGCGCGCCATATGATGCGGTGCAAGGGGCGGCGTACGATGCGAAGTGCGGGGCGCTTGTCGGCAGGCGGCACGGTTGTTTCGGACGGGCCGACCACGGTCTGCCGACTTTCGGACATCTGCTCGGCGGCCAGTTCCCGAAAACCGGCGAACAGAAGCGCTTCGAGTTGGCGGCTGTCGCAAACGCCCGAATCCGTGTTGTCGTTCGGATTCAAGAACGCTTCGCGGAGCTGTTGTTCCTCGACGTCGGATGTTTTGCCGGCGTACCAACGTTTCGACAGTGCGTCGATGGATTCATTTCGTTTCATGGTGCATCAGTTTTTCGACCTCCTCGCGCAGGCGGCAACGGGCGCGGGAAAGCAATACGCGGACTTGAGCTTCGTCGGTGGCGAACAGGGCGGCGATCTCTCGGGTGGCGAATCCCTCGATCTCCTTCAGGTGGAGAGCTTCGCGTTGCCGGTGCGGCAGCTTGGCCATCGCTGCGCGTACCAGTTCGCGTGCTTCCCACCGTTCGACGGGATTCGTTGCCGTCGGTTCCGCCATGCCGGTCAGTGCATCCGCCCTCCGTGCTCCGGCCTGCCGTTGCCGCAACAGGTCGTAACAGCGATTGCGCACGGCCGTCAAGGCGAATGCCCGCAAGTCGCGACACCCGATCATCCGCTGCGGAGCGCTCCACAGGCGTGCCACGACGTCGGCGACGGCATCTTCGGCTTCGTCCCGTCGCAGGAGAAGCGTTCGGGCGAAGCGGAACATCGGGTCGCGCAAGGCGATGATCTGTCGGGTGAGTTCCTGTTCGGTCATGACAACTATAAGACGTGGCAACCCCTCGAAACGCAACATCGTTATTAAAGGTTGCGCATAGTGCTTACGACCGCTGAATCATGTGAACTGTTTTTCTTCTTCCGATTAACGCATCGTGCTATCGACCGTGGGGAGCTTTATTAGGACTGGTGGGAGCGTCAATGACCGTCAGTAGCACAAGAACGCTCTACCGCGCAGGGGGCCGTTTCTAAAACGGAAAAAAGGTCGGAATCTCGCGACTCTGACCTTTTTGTCAAGGGGAACCACCCCCTCTCTTCGAGGTGAATCGGAAAGTCTTCGACCCACGGACGAGCACCGTTCGCGTGGTTTTAGCCTCGGGGAAACTCCCCTCGGCAACCTGCCGATCTCCTCACCAACCTAAAACTACTAACCTAAATGAACCTTAAAACTTCGTTGCAAAGATAAGGCGAAGTTTTCAGTTATGCAAATTTTTTACGAATATTTTAATAAATTTAATGAAGTCGTTTGCATCCGGACGGACAGCCCGCAGAAAGACGGAGCC
>RYWP01000161.1 GCA_003979135.1 Alistipes sp. | reverse complement strand
ATCGCGGCCCCTCTGCCGACCGACACGATGGCGGCCGACCGCTATGCCCACCTCGACGAGTTCCGGGTCGGACTGGAATGGAAATTCTACAAGAACTACGACCCGTCACGCGTCACGGTCGACAACCGCACGCTGACACTCCGCTCCACGGGCACCGATATGGTCACGTCGCCTCCGATGCTCTTCGTCGCGGGGCAGCACGCCTACGAAGTCGAAGCGCGCATCACGCTCGACGGCAATGTCACGGCAGGCATCGCGCTTTACTACAACGGCGGATTCTTCATGAGCACCGGATTCAACGCCGCACGCCGCATCCGGCACCGCATGGGGCAGGAACGCGGCACCGGTCACCACACACAACCGACCCAAACGATGTGGCTCCGCATCCGCAACGACCGTCACATCGTCACTGGCGAATACAGCTACGACGGCATCGAATGGAAGTGCGAAACGTGGGGCATGGACATCTCGGGTTATCACCACAACACGCTCTACGATTTTCAGAGCGTGCTGCCCGGGCTGTTCGTCTACGGCGACGGTGCGGCCTGCTTCGACTCGTTCCGATTCACCATCCTTTCCGAATAACCGACCGACATGATGAAACGTATCCTGATTTGCGGACTGTGGCTGACGCTGGCAGCAGCAGCCGGCCAGACGGCATCCGCCAGCCAGCCCGAGTCCGAACGACGCATCCTCGACGCCATGAAACGGGCCACACATTACATGATGGACGTGGCGAGTTACCGCGGCGGCTTCGTCTGGAGCTATCTGCCCGACCTTTCGCGTTCGTGGGGCGAACTGGAAGCCAAGCGCACGATGGCATGGATCCAACCGCCCGGAACCCCTTCGGTCGGACATCTGATGCTCGACGCCTATCACGCCACGGGCGACGAATACTATTACGAAGCTGCCGAGCGAATCGCCGCGGCTTTGATTTGGGGACAGCTGCCCTGCGGCGGCTGGAACTATCTGTTCGATTTCGCGGGCGAAAACTCGCTGAAAGAGTGGTATGCGACCGTCGGCCAAAGCGCATGGCGGTTGGAGGAGTTCCGACACTACTACGGCAATGCGACTTTCGACGACAGCGGCACGATGGAAGCGGCCAAATTCCTGCTGCGCATCTACGTCGAGAAGTACGACCCCACGTTCCGACCCGCGCTGGAAAAGGCCATCGGACTGGTCTTGGAGAGCCAGTACCCCGTAGGCGGATGGCCGCAACGCTATCCGCTGCGCTACGACCACCCGTTCGAGGGCAAACCCGACTACTCGTCGTTCATCACCCTCAACGACGATGTGATTCCCGAAAACATCGAGTTTCTGATTCAATGCTACCAAGCGCTCGGGATGCAGAACCTCAAAGAACCCATCCTGCGGGCGATGAATTGTGTCATCGTCCTGCAACAAGGGGCACCCTTTGCCGGCTGGAGCGACCAATACACGATCGAAGACCTGCAACCTGCCCATGCCCGTTCCTACGAACCGCGAGCCATCAATACATCCACCACTGTCCGCATCGTGCGTGCGCTGATGGATTATTACCGGTTGACCGGCGACACGAAATATCTTTCGGGGATTCCGGCGGCGCTCGATTTTCTCGAATCGATGCAGTTGCCCGACTCCGAGGTACAGCGGTGGGGTCGTCCGTCGCGCGACCCCGAGGCGATCTTAGTTCCGCGCTTCGTCGACCCCGACGACGGGCGTCCCCTCTACGTCCACCGCAAGGGTTCCAACGTGGTCAATGGCACCTATTACATCGATCAGGACATCACGCAGACCATCGGTCACTACAATTCGACAGCCTACATCAATGTCAAGGCCCTGCGCAGGGTTTACGACCAGATACGGGCTCTGCCGCGCGAGAAAGCTACGGCCAATTCACCGCTGGTCTCTACTACCGAGGTGCGGCTCGATCCCTACTACCACAAGCCGCGGCCGACCAACTCCGGCAACGCAAACCGGCAATCGACAATCGACGGACTGATCGGTTCGCTGACCGCCGAAGGGTACTGGTTATCGCCGATTCGTCAGATTTCGCATCGCTATCGGCCGATTCCGGCGATGGCGTCCAGCGAGGCGACCGAATATATGCAGACGATGGTGGGCGATGAATACGACACATCGCCCTACACGCCCGACGAACCGGTCATGGGCATCTCGACCCGTACGTTCATCGACAACATGACCTGTCTGATCGATGCGCTCCCGAAACGATAACAGTCCCATGCCACGGACAGCCCACAGCCGACCGTCGTTCCGAAACAGCGCGACAAAATTCATCCGGATTCTCGCCGGGGCATGGTTCATGGGCATGGCCTGCGCCTGCACAAGCCACAACGAAACGCTCCGCTCCGGGTTCATACCCGTCAGCGGCGGCGGTTCGCTCTACTACGAAGAGATGGGAAACGGCGAACCGCTGATTCTGTTGCACGGCCACTCACTCGACCGGCGGATGTGGGATGCCCAGTTCGCGTCGTTTGCCCGACACTACCGAAC
>RYWP01000160.1 GCA_003979135.1 Alistipes sp. | reverse complement strand
ATTTATACCCGAAAAGATATAATTATAAATTATTTCACTATTTTTGTACCCAAAGAGGTATAATATGCAGACGACATTATCGAAATACGTGAAGGCCATGCGCAAACAGCATCGGCTGACGCAGGTCGAACTATCCGAGAAATCGGGCGTGGGACTGCGGTTCGTGCGCGAGCTGGAACAGGGGAAACCAACGCTGCGGCTGGACAAAGTAAATCAGATTCTCAACTTGTTCGGGGCCGAGGTCGGAGTGGTACCGATGACAAAAACGGATGACCGATGAAACAGGCCGCCATCTATCTCCACGACCACAAGGCAGGGCTGTTGACCGAGGACGAAACCGGTTACACGTTCCGCTACGATGCCGACTATCTCCGCCTGCCCGATGCCGAAGCAGTCAGTCTCACGCTGCCGCTTACGGAGCAGATCTATCGCGACAAAGTGCTGTTCCCGTTCTTCGACGGATTGATTCCCGAAGGGTGGCTGCTCGACATTGCCGAAAAGAGTTGGAAAATCGACAACCGAGATCGGATGTCGCTGCTTTTGGCCTGCTGCAAAGACTGCATCGGTGCCGTCAGTGTCGTACCCATCGAATCAAAGGAGGAGTAACATGGAGCGTTGTCTATATTGCTACAAAGAATTGACCGGCGGCGAGCGGGATTTCCACAAATCCTGCTCCAAGAAGATTTTCGGCACGCCCGAAGCTCCTTTGCTCCCCTACACTCGCGCCAATATTGCGGAACTTGCCCGCGAGGTAATCCGCAGCCAGACGACGCTGACCGGAGTGCAGGCGAAGTTGTCGCTCGATATTGCCAAAGCGGGCAAAGGCACTCCGGAACGCTTTACGATCGTCGGTCTGTGGGGCCGCTATATCCTCAAACCGCAGACCGAACATTATCCGCACTTGCCGGAACTGGAAGATTTGACCATGCACATGGCCGAAGCTGCGAAAATGCAGGTCGTCCCCCACTCGCTCGTCCGCTTTGCCGACGGAGAGTTGTGCTTCATCACACGCCGCATCGACCGGGGAACGTACGGCGAAAAATACCCGATGGAAGACCTTTGTCAGCTCTCCGAACGATTGACCGAACACAAATACAAAGGTTCCTACGAGCAGATTGCCAAAACGATTCTGCGCTATTCTTCTGCCCCGAAACTGGATGCCGTCAATTTCTGGGAACAGGTATTGTTCTCGTGGCTCACGGGCAATGCCGACATGCACCTCAAAAACTTTTCGCTGTATAGCCGGAATCCGGGTGTTTATGGACTGACACCGGCTTATGACCTGCTATCGACAGCGCTCGTTTTACCCGAAGACACCGAGGAATTGGCACTGATGCTGAACGGTCGCAAACGAAAACTCCGCCGCAACGATTTCGTGCAGGCAATGACGGCGTCAGGCATGGACGAAAAGGTGATCGACAACCTGTTCAAAAAATTCATCAAAGTCATTCCGAAATGGAGCGAGTGGATCGACGTTTCGTTCCTACCCAACGAGATGAAAAGCAAATACAAAGCGCTTATAGCAGAAAGAATCGAAAGAATATAATAACAGAGAAAAAAACAAACCACCGAACACCAATGACAAACATTTCTCAAATCATAGAATGTATCGACAAATACTTGATTCGAAACAACCAAATCGACATTACACCTGTTGACGCAAATAAAATATTGGCTCAAGCAGGTTTATTATCCGATTCCAAAGATCGTCCTGGATCACCGCTCCGCAAACTATTGCGTGACGGGAAAATTCCCCACGCAGATCAAATCGGCGACAAGTGGCGTATACCACACTCTAAGAACGGTCAGAAAAGAGCTTCAACACTCCCAGCATCACACCCTAAACCAACTACGGTAATATCATCCTCCAATAAAAAATCATTACCGCCTTTGGTCAGGAGCAATCCGACAATTTTAATTCTCGGAACATTACCCGGAGACGAATCATTACAAAAGAAGCAATATTATGCTAAATCAGGAAATCGTTTCTGGTCTATTATTGCTCATGTCGCAAATAGCCCTATCCCTCTAACATACGAGGAGAAAAAGCAATTATTATTTTCTCATAAAATTGCCTTATGGGATGTCGTACATACAGCCGACCGTCATGGGAGTTTGGACTCCGACATACGATCCGAACTCCCGAATGATTTGCAAAAGTTCCTCCGTCAATACCCTACGATTCGAACTATTGCATTCAACGGTCAAAAGGCAGAGCGACTATACAACAAATATTTCGCAGGACAATTTCCCGATATAAGACACCTCACATTACGTAGCAGCAGTCCGGCAAACCGACAATTCAATGATGCCGTAATGATTAAAGATTGGAAACGGCTATTTTGGATATAGACATGCAAAAATTCGAATATAGAACCCTATCGTTCCACAATCTGACGGATGAAGAAATCGATCAAGGCGTCGTTAAGAAGCTGAACAAGCTTGGGGAGCAAGGATGGGAACTCATTTCGGTTGTTCCTGCAAAAAATTATCGGCATTTCGACGACCCCGA
>RYWP01000159.1 GCA_003979135.1 Alistipes sp. | reverse complement strand
CGATTGCGTCATCATGTCGCACGACCAGTTCGGCAAGATTCCGCAGTCGCCCGAAATGCAGCAGCGGATTCTCCAAACCGAGTTGGACACGGTGGAGGAGAATTTGGAGGTGCTGCGCAAGCAGGGCAAGGAGATCTCGCGGGGGATGCTGCGGGGATTGGAGAAGCGCAAAATCAACCTCTCCGTGAAGCTGGAGAGTATTGCCCACGCCATCAAGTCGCGCACGGACGACGTAGTAGACTTCAAACAGATGGGTATCGACCATATCTTCGTGGACGAAAGCCACCAATTCAAAAATCTGATGTTCAACACGCGCCACGACCGTGTGGCGGGGTTAGGCAATCAAGACGGCAGCCAGAAGGCGCTCAATATGCTCTATGCCATTCGCACCATACAGGAGCGCACGGGCAAGGATTTGGGTGCGACGTTCCTGTCGGGTACAACCATCAGCAACTCGCTGACGGAGCTGTACCTGCTGTTCAAATACCTGCGACCGAAAGAACTGGCGCGACAGAACATCAACTCGTTCGACGCATGGGCGGCGATCTTCGCCAAGAAGACCACCGATTTCGAGTTTTCGGTAACGAACAACATCGTGCAGAAAGAACGTTTCCGCTACTTCATCAAAGTGCCGGAGCTGGCGGCGTTCTATTCCGAGATTACCGACTACCGCACGGCGGAGGATGTGGGTGTGGATCGTCCCGACAAGAACGAGATACTCCACAACATCCCGCCCACGCCCCAGCAGGAGGAGTTCATCGAAAAGCTGATGCAGTTCGCCAAGTCGGGCGACGCGACATTATTGGGACGCGGCAAGCTCTCCGATACCGAAGAGAAAGCAAAAATGCTGATTGCAACGGACTATGCCCGCAAAATGGCCCTCGACATGCGTATGATCGACCCGAACTACGACGACCACGTGGACAACAAAGCAAGCCACTGCGCCCGCATGATTGCCGAATACTACCGCAAGTACGACGAGCAGAAAGGAACGCAGTTCGTCTTCTCGGATTTGGGGACGTTTCAGCCGGGGCAGTGGGCCTCTTCGATTGAGCGAGGGCAAAGGGAACTTGTTCCCTCTGCCGAGCAGGAGAAGAGTAGAACGAAGTTCAACGTGTACAGCGAAATCAAACGCAAGCTCGTGGAGGATTACGGCATCCCCTCCTCGGAGATACGCTTCATTCAGGAGTGCAAGAACGAGAAATCGCGCAAGGCCGTTATCGACGCGATGAACGAGGGCAAGGTGCGGGTTATTTTCGGCTCGACCTCCATGCTCGGAACGGGCGTCAATGCGCAGAAACGAGCCGTCGCGGTGCATCATCTCGATACGCCGTGGCGTCCCTCCGACCTCACGCAGCGCGACGGACGCGCCGTGCGCAAGGGCAACGAGATCGCCAAGCAGTTCGCCGGAAACAAGGTCGATGTAATCATCTATGCCGTCGAGAAGTCGCTCGACAGCTACAAGTTCAACCTGCTGCACTGCAAGCAAACGTTTATCTCGCAGCTCAAAAGCGGCGCGATGGGTGCGCGAACCATCGATGAGGGTGCGATGGACGAGAAATCGGGCATGAACTTCTCGGAGTACATGGCTATCTTATCCGGCAACACGGACTTGCTCGACAAAGCTCGGTTGGAAAAGAAGGTGGCGGCATTGGAGAGCGAACGCAAGTCGTTCCACAAGGCCAAGAGCGGCTCCGCGTGGAAATTGGAGGAGTACACCAAGACGCTCGCCCACAACAACGACTGCATCGCCAAAATGTCGGCGGACTACGAGACGTTTCTTGCGCGGGTGCAGACCGACAAAGAGGGCAATAAACTCAACGCCTTGCGGCTCGACGGACTGGATGCCACCGACCACAAGAGCCTCGGTACGCACTTACAAGAGATCGCCAAGAACGCTACGACGGGCGGCGAGTATATGCGCATCGGCGAGCTATATGGGTTTCCGATTCTCGTCAAGACCGAATCCGCCCTGAAAGATGGCGTGGAGGTCAGGCAAAACCGTTTCTTCGTGGAGGGGGCGTTCAAGTACACCTACAACAACGGGCAGATAGCGATGGCCGACACGAAAGCCGCTGCGATGAATTTCCTCAACGCTTTGGAACGCATACCCAAGCTCGTGGAACAGTATCGGGAGAAGAACGTCGAATACGAGCGGGATATTCCGATTTTGCAGCAGACCGTCGGAGGCGAATGGAAGAAGGAAGATGAGTTGAAACAGCTGAAATCCGAGGTTGCAGCGCTGGAACGCAAGATTCAGTTGGAACTGACGCCGCCCAAACCCGAAGCCGTGCAGGAGCAGCAAGCCGACGGCGGGACGGCACAGACGCAATCGTCGCCGACCGGAGAACGAGCGACAACGGAGCCACCCGCCGATGCGCCGAATAGGTCGCAATTTCTACGGGAGCATGTGCATGTACTGAGGCCGTTACCAATCATAGCAAATGGACAGGCAAAAGGACTAAAAAGGTAGATTTTCAAATTATGTGCTTTCTTTCGGATCACAACAATATGTAAAGAAAAATAT
>RYWP01000158.1:843-2549 GCA_003979135.1 Alistipes sp. | reverse complement strand
CTGAACCAGCTGAGCTAAGCTCCCGAAAGAATGGCTTGGGACTGCAAAGGCCACTTGCGACCGACACCCCTTGCGGGACATCTCCTTGCAGTTTTCTAAAGAACCTTTCGCAACCCTCGCGCATTAGCGCCTGAACAAGGACTTGAACCTAGGACCCCATGATTAACAGTCATGTGCTCTAACCAACTGAGCTATTCAGGCTTCGAAGTCGACATCGTTGTCGTTTCGGAGTGCAAATATAAGGCAAAATTCCTTTTCTGCAAAATTTTCAGCAAAAAAATCCGAAAAAAACAATACCCCATCACCGAATAGACGCGGCACGCGCCATACGATATCGTTTGCGTCGCTCTATTGACAGGATTGTTTGCGAGCTATCCCTTTGCCTTTGAAAATTGTCAGATTCTCTAACGGGGACTTCACGAAACGGTTCCTGAACGGATGGGGTATTGCATGAAGAAACTTATTCTGTCGCTTTCGGTTTCCGAACTTTTCTCGATTGAATTTCTGTTTCTTATCGACTTTTTGCAAATTTCGGGCCAAACCGGATATCCGATGTGCTCGAATTTGTTGTTTTTCTTATTCTGTAGGCGATTCCGTTTTGGCGGCTTGATGCGTATCCGCGGCCTCCATGAAATACAGCAGGGCTTCGGCTGTGGCATCGGGTTCTTCCAGAAATCCCATGTGTCCCGAATGTTCCAGCCATACGACCTGCGCTTCGGGGTGCTCGGCGACCATTCGTTCGGCGGCCTCCGCGGGAATGTAAGCGTCCTTGCGCCCCAAAATGAAAAGCACAGGCACCGATGTCTTCCGGAGCAGTTCGTTGCGGTCTTTGCGGGCGATCATTCCGTTGAGCAGCGCAATGATGCCTTCGTCCTCGGTGACGTAGACCTGCTCGGTGAGGTCTTCGATCGCATCCTGCATCCGTCGGCGGTTCTCCTCGGCGAATCCCGCCCCCGGGGCCACCCGTGCCAGCAATTCCTTGCGGCCCGACCGGATCAGTTCGATTTCGCGCCGTCGGTTTTCCTGCTTCTCGGGGGTATCGGCGTTGGGCGTTGAACTGAGCAGCACCAGTCCGTCGAGCAATCCGGGATGGCGCTCGCACAAGGCCAATGCAACGTACCCGCCCATCGAATGCCCCACGACCGTGCAATGTTCGACGCCGAGTGCCCTCAAGCCGTCGGCCACGGTGTCGGCAAGAAATTCCATCGTGTGCATCTCGCCGTTCACGACCGAGATGCCGTGGCCGGGCAGGTCGAGGGTGATGATACGGAGCGGATGCGGCGTTCGGTCGGTCGGAGAGGTCTCCGAAAGTACATCCGGCTCTGTGTCCGTGCCTCTTTCCAACTTTTCCGCCTTGCTAAACAGGGTTTTAATAAAGTCGTCCCAGACCAAGAGCGATTCGAGGTAGCCGTGCAACAGGACGATGCAGCGTTCGCCGACCTGAGAGTCGCAAATATGCAGGGCCGTTTCTCCGGCCATGATGAATTTGTCGGTCATGGGCAGTGGGGCGTTATTCGATCGCGCCGCTGCCTCGGTGCTTGCCAAGACCCACCGCGACGAATACATGGAGCGTCTCGCCGAGGAATATCCGCAATACGGCTGGCAAACGAACAAGGGCTATCCGACCCGCGAGCACCGGCTGGCCATTCGCGAACACGGCATCACGCCCCACCACCGCCTGACATTCAACCACACCATTGGCCAGC
>RYWP01000158.1:0-833 GCA_003979135.1 Alistipes sp. | reverse complement strand
ATTTGTGGATGTCCTGCTGCCGTGCGAAGTTGGCGATGAGCGCCGCGGCCGTGGCACCTGTGCCGCAGGCGAGCGTTTCGTTCTCTACGCCACGTTCGTAAGTGCGGATTTTCAACTTTCCGTCGCCGCGTATCTCGACGAAATCGACGTTCGTGCCCTGCGGAAAATGTTCCGCATCGTACCGGATCTTCCGCCCGCGGCCGCATACGTCGACGGCGTTGACATACTCCACGAACTCCACGTAATGGGGTACACCCGTGTTGAGGTACCAGCCTTCGCCGATCTGCCGGATTTCGGAGACGGGAATCATCTCGACCTCGATTTCGCCGGTCGGACCCTTCACGTTCCGGAGCTGGGCTTCATGGGGCCCGTCGGTCGCCTCGAACCGGCAGGTCTCTTCGCACAATCCCAAATGACGGACGAACAAGGCGAAACAACGGGCTCCGTTGCCGCACATCTCACCGGCGGATCCGTCGGCATTGTAGTAGTGCATGATGCAGGTTCCGGCCTCGTTGCAGGTGAGGGTCATCAGTCCGTCGGCGCCGATGCCGAAATGACGGTCGCACAGACGGGCAACCGCCTGCGGGGTGGGCTCGAAGCTGCCCGTCCGATTGTCGATGAGCACGAAGTCGTTGCCGGCTCCTTCGTATTTAGCGAATGAAATAGGCATGTTTTATATTTTTATCTTAGCTTGCGGCATAAAACAAACGGGCGATTCGGATTTTTCGTATAAATTCGTCGCCGATTCGGGTCGCAGGATCTTCTTTTCCGGCAAAAATAGCAAAAATAATCGGTTCTTCGGCTGATTCGGACCGTGAAACTTTCCGATGCCG
>RYWP01000157.1 GCA_003979135.1 Alistipes sp. | reverse complement strand
GATGGCTGTGTTGGCGACCGATGAGCCGCAGCAAAGTGCGTTTTCGCGCGTGTCGGCCGGTTCGAACAGCTCGCCGATGGCCTCGATGACCGCACGTGGTTCGTCGTAGATGCCGCTGCCGCGTCCCAGTTCGCATGGGTCATGGTAGGTAAACCGTGCGGTGCCCCGTTCGAGGCGGAGGCGGCCCGCCTGCTGCAGGCGCAGCATGTATTGTGAATGGTGGAGCACCTCGATTCCGTCGAGCGCGTAATCTTCGCGAAAGACTTTCAGACAGATCGGGCACGAGGTAACCAGCGTCGTGATGCCGTGTTTGCGGAATAGTTCCGTGTTGCTTTGCATCATCTTGTGGGCCGCTTCGGTTTCGCCGGCGAGTTTCAGCGGGCGGCCGCAGCAGACGCCTCCTTCGCGGTCGGCCCACCAGACTTCCTCGCCCGCCGCACGGAAAATCGTCTCCATTGCTGCGAGCGTGCGAGGCGTCAGCAGAGTCATGCAGCCTGCGAAATAGCCCACTTTTCCCGAGCCCGACGAACGGTCGATACCTTTCAAATAGTCGTAGCGGCGCCCTGCCGGTATTTTGTGCAACCGGTCGCGCGAGTTGATGCGCAGCGTGTTGAGGTCGATCTGCACCGGACAGCGTTGGGTGCATCGTCCGCACAGCAGGCAGTTATCGGCAATCTCCGACCGGAGCATTCCGTAGCGCCGGTCGCGCAGGAAATAGACCGATTGCACATCATTGACGCCGAGGACGCTTTGCAGTTGGCAGGGGTCGATGCAGATGCCGCAGCGCGAGCAGGCATCGACTTGGAAACGGTCGAAGGAGCTCTCCTTTTCGCCCGAACGCAGCCGGTAGCGCCGCAGGAAAATCAAAGGTATCTCCGTGAAAATGTGCATGTAGCGCGAGAACGGCAACGCCACGAAGAAGATGCCGAGACACGACGAATAGAACCACCATGCCGCACTTTCGAGTGTGAGCAGCGTCAGAATCGAGACATGGGCTTCCATCCATGCGCCGAGTGTGCCGGTCAGAAAACTGCCGCCTCCGTAGAGGGCACAGGTCGTGCTTTCGGCAAGCAGGCGGGCCGGAAAGATGAACCAAAGGGCTGACAGCGCGATGCGGTCGCCAAGTACGTGTTTCGTCGTGCGGCGCATGCCCATTCGTTTGGAAAAGAACCGTTTGCCCCATGCCAGCGCCACGCCCGAGAGGACAAACAGCAGCAGCAGGTCCATGATGAATGCAAAGATCGGTTTGTGGGGCAGGCTGGTCGCGAAGTAGCGGAAAAATACGTGGCCTTGCAACGGCACCCAGCGGAAACCCATGTAGGCGACCGTCTCGATCCAGCCTACACTGATGAGCAGGAACCAGCCGAATGCCAGCGACATGTGCATATAACCCAGCAGGGGGTTGACCCGAAAGATGCGGCGGTGCAACAGCGATTCGCTGACGACTTCGCCTGCAGCTTCGAGCGTCGCGCGTGTCGGGAGGTTGCGCACGATGCGCATTTTGTCGGTGCGGGGCAACTGATAGAGCCAATAGCTCCATTTCCAAGCCAGCGTGAGGAACATCGCGGCAGCTCCGACGATGAACGGAATGCAGAACGGTGCGAAGAAACTCATCTCAGAAATCCCCCAGTTTACGTTTTATCAGCAGCACGACGCCGCGTGTGTTGATGCCGCGCGGACAGACCAGCCGACATTTGCCACAGAGCATACACTTGTTCATCTCCTCATAGGCTCCTTGATATTCGCCGCGTCGCACCAGCGTGTGCACCTTGCGGAAATTGAACTCCGTCAGGTTCCCTGCCGTGCAGCTCGCCGTGCAGCTTCCGCAACCGATGCAGGTCTGCAAGTCGGGCATTTCACGCAGGATTTCGTCGCTCTTGCGCAAGTTGTTGCGGTCGATGTCGATGGCCCGCGGTTTGGAAATCGTGTATCCGAAATCGATGGTCGCCATACGTTTATGCTTTCGCTAAGTAGTTTGCCACGGCATTCGCCGCCGCTGTCGCTTCGTTCACCGTCTCGCCGATGGTCTTGGGCGCCGTGACGGCTCCGGCATAGAAAATTCCTTCGACACCGCTTTGTACGTTGTGCAGGAAGAGGTCTTGCGGTTGCAGGAATCCGCTTGCTGCACGGTTCAGCCCCGTCTTTACTGCCCACGCTGCGTTTTCGTCGTTGGCCCGCATGCCCACGAGCAGCACCAGCAGGTCGACGCTCATGCGTAGCGGTCGGCCGGTCAGCGTGTCTTCGGCTTTGATTTGCAGCCGGTTGTCGTGGGTCGGCGCGGCTTCGGAGATGCGGCCCCGCACGAAGTGGATGCCGTATTGTTGTTGCGCTTCGCGGTAGAGTTCCTCGTAGCCCGGGCCGAACATGCGGATGTCCATGTAGAAATTGAAGATGTCCGCTTCCGGAAAGAGTCGTTTCGTCTCGATGGCCTGCTTGACGCCCGTCACGCAGCAGACCCGCGAGCAGTGTTGTTGGCAGACCTTTTCGTCGCGCGACCCCACGCAGTGCAGAAAGGCGATGCGGCGCGGATGCTCGCCCGCGGCTTTGGCAACTTGCCCCTCGT
>RYWP01000156.1 GCA_003979135.1 Alistipes sp. | reverse complement strand
ACGAATAAGCCGAGAACAAAAACCTGCTTGCTTGCATTTTGCCGAGCGGGAGTATTATCGGCGCAAGCCAAAGATTGTGCAAGGTGAGGGCATAGCCAAAGTTATTTGAGCTATGCCGAACCGAAGCCCATCTTCTTTAAAGATACGAATAAGCCGAGAACAAAAACCTGCTTGCTTGCATTTTGCCGAGCGGGAGTATCTTCGGCGCAAGCCAGAGTTCGGATAGCCGCACAGAATGGCAAAGCGAACAAAAACACCCGGAAGATTCTTCGCTGCCGCTCAGAAAGACAAAACGGCCCCTTGCCCCGGTCAGAGCCACTTCTTGAAACGGAAGTACCAGATGGTGAGCCCCGAACAGAAGATCATGAGCCCGATGGCGAAGAAATAACCGACGGGGAGGACCCACCCGTTGGGCAAGGTGAAATGCCAGTCGAGCTCGGGCATGTACTTGAAATTCATGCCGTAGATCGACGCGATGAGGGTGGCGGGCAGGAAGATGACGGCGGCGACGGAAAAAATCTTGACGATCTCGTTCTGCTCGATGTTGATCAGACCCAGAGCGGCGTCCTGGATATAGTCGAGACGCTGGAACGAGAAATCGGCGTGGTTGATGAGCGAATTGACGTCCTTGATCATCAACTGGAGGCGGGGGTAGATGTCGTTGGGGAATCGCTCGGAACGCAGGATGCCGGACAAGACGCGCTGGCGGTCGAAAATGTTCTCGCGCAACGACATGGTGCTCTCCTGCAAGGCGCTGATGCGGTGCAGGACCTCCTTGTCGATGGTATCCTCGGAGTTGATGGCCTTGGAGAGCGCGGCGACCTGCTTGGAAACCAGCTCGACCATATCGGCATCGAAGTCGATGCGCACCTCCAACAACGAGATGAAGAGGTGGTAACCGGTCGAATAACTGCGGTAGTTCATCTGGAGCCGCTTTTCGGTCTCGCGGAACGTACGCGACTCGGCCCCGCGGACCGAGACGAGGACGCCCTCGTTGGAGATGATGAACGAAACGGGCTCGACGACGAACGAATCGCCGGTAGGAACGAAGAAATTGGAGTTGGAGATGATGGCGGTCTCGCTCTCGGAATATTTGGACGTGGACTCGATCTCCTCGACCTGCTGTTTGGTCTGGAGGCTAATCTCCATGAAGTTCTCGACGGCTTTCTGCTCCTTGATGGTGGGGAGGAGCATGTCGATCCAGAGGATGTCGTCGTAACCGAGCTCGTCGAAGAGCTTGGTGTCGGCGTTACGGATGATCTTGTTGTACTGCTTGAGGTAGATGGTAATCATGGGTGACTCGCTGAAAGATTGGAGAATCCGTGGGCTGCGGGAACGGGCGGAACGACCGCCGGACTCTTCAGCCGGGATTGACCCTGGGAGCCACCTTGATTCCGGTGTTCCAAAACTTGCGGGAAGCCTGCCGCTTCTGACAATCGAAGACGAAGCCGTCGGCAGCGCGGCGACGGACGGAACGGGAAGAAAAAACCGGAAGTGAAGACGAGGAAGACCCGGCGCGCGGACAGCATGCCGCACGCTTCGCACTAAGGAAGCACTCCGCACCGGAAAACGGCGCGGCGACTATAGGCAGGACTATGACCATCGTCCATGAGGTAAACTGAAAGTTGGTTCGTGACGCAAAGTTATACAAAAATCGGTAGTTTTTTACACGCCGTGCGCGAAAAAGGCGCCGAAAACTTGACAAGGGGGCTCGTGCAGACCTATATTTGCCCTACGATTCGCCACCGACGGCTTGCATCGAAGCAAGTTATCAACAACAAATCAAGGCTGGCTCTCAGCCGAATGCAAATCTTATCGACCATTATCAACAGATTTTCGACCGGTTTATCGACAACCGATCCATGCGACGGACCGACGGCTGCACCGAAAATGAAAATGTCTCCGGAGAAGAGGGAAAGACTCCCGGGCCGGGTGCGTGCATGCGAAGAAAAGGCAACTTCTGCGCAGATGCTTGGACGCAGCGCACGGAGAGAGCATGCGAGCGATGCGTAGAATTCAGCGCCCCCATGTAGTCCGAACCGAACCATAGCGAACCCACCTGGAAATGATCGGGAGTAAGTGAGGACGCCGACCAACTGTGTCCACCTGTGCCGTCGCCGACCAACTCTCCCGTCTCCCGGTAGCGGTAGCCCGTAGCAGGCGCTGTGAAGCAATCGCTAATAGGAATGCGGCGGAGGGTGCGAACAATGGTTTTTACTGCGAATGTTAATGCAGTCACCTCGTACGGAATGTCGGGCGCAGCCTGCGGGGCACGCTTGCGGGCCTCCGCTGCGGGAGGCTGCGGCCCGCACGGCTCGAAGAGCCGAACAACGGCGACAGCAAATCGTTCGCCCGGACCGGCTGCGATCGTCCCACCTCGACAACCCTACTTTGTCATTCTGAGCGTAAGCGAAGAATCTTTTTCCCTTGCGAACCAAAGGCCGCTTGCGGACTATGCCAAGCAAGGAGGAGAAAGACTAACGAAGTGCAGTCAAGAATCTGTCTACGTATACTTGATACAGATTCTTCGTCGCTATGCTCCTCAGAATGACAAACTACTGAATTGTTCGCA
>RYWP01000155.1 GCA_003979135.1 Alistipes sp. | reverse complement strand
CCTTCTTCTTCCGCAAGATGAAGGAACTGATCGAGAACGGCCACATCTACATCGCCACCCCGCCCCTCTATCTTGTGAAGAAAGGCAAGCAGGAGCGCTACTGCTGGACCGAAAAAGAGCGCAACGCCATTGTCGAGGAGTTCGGCAAGGGCGCCCACGTGCAGCGCTACAAAGGTCTCGGCGAGATGGATGCCATCCAACTGTGGGAGACGACGATGAATCCCGATACGCGCATCCTGCGCCAGGTCAACATCGAGAACGCCGCCGAAGCGGACCGCATCTTCTCGATGCTCATGGGCGACGAGGTGCCGCCGCGCCGCGAATTCATCGAACAGAATGCCCACTACGCCAATATCGACGCGTAAACCGCCTGCGCAAGGATCGCCCGGAAGGGTGATCCTTTGCTTTTGAAGAACAGCAACAAACTACTGACCTCATGAAAGTTACGGTAATCGGAGTGGCCGGAGGAACCGGCTCGGGAAAATCGACGCTCGTCAAGCGGCTGCAGGAAGCCTTCCAGGGCGACGACGTGGTGACGCTCTGCCACGACTACTACTACAAGGCCCACCCGGAGCTCACCTACGAGGAGCGTACGAAACTCAATTACGACCACCCGCAGGCATTCGACACGCAAATGCTTGTCGAAGACATCAAGGCGCTGAAGGAGAACGTGCCGATCGAACATCCGGTCTATTCGTTCGTCGACCACAACCGGATGCCCGAGACCGTGAATGTCAAACCTTCGAAAGTGATCATCGTCGACGGCATTCTGATCTTCGAGAACAAGGAGCTGCGCGACCTGATGGACATCAAGGTCTTCGTCGATACCGATGCCGACATCCGGCTGGCCCGGCGCATCCTGCGCGACGTCTGCGACCGCGGACGTACGATGCAGTCGGTCATTTCGCAGTACACGTCGACCGTGAAACCCATGCACGAGGAGTTCGTCGAGCCGTCGAAAAAGTATGCCGACGTCATCATCCCCGAAGGCGGGTTCAACTCGGTGGCTGTAGCCATGCTGATTCAGAACATCCGCTCGCTTATCGAACGGGAGCAGAACGGCTGATGTCCCCGACAAACATGAAAGAGCCTCGATACCAGTAAGTACCGAGGCTCTTTCATTCGCCGTAAGACTCTTTTGCTCACCTGGCAGGTCCCGAACATACATAACGAGGGAAAACCAGGACGGCATCTTTCGAACGGAGGTTCGTCCTATTGCGCTTTTCTTCTGACGGAGATGTCGAGTCTGTACTCACAACCGTCTTTCATGGCTATGGCGCGCACCAATGTTTCACCGGTATTGGGATCGAGATCGGAGAAAATCGTGATTATATCGTACTCGAACGGTACCAGGATACGTCCCGCATTGTTGAGAATGCCGAATCGCAACAGGCCCGACGGGTCGGGGCGAGCCGCTACGACATGCCCGTATTTTCCGCCGTCCTGCAACCGATAGACTTCGTATTCCAGCACGGGTATTCCGTTGCGATTGATAAGCGTGTAGGCCATCTCCCCGTCCTTGTCGCGTCCGACCCAGGTATTGGTGTATTCGAACGAAGTCGCCTCATCGTACTGACAAGGAATCACTTCCTGTCCCTTACGGTCGATGTAGCCGAATGCCAGATTGCCCCCGGCGACTACCTTGCTGACCAGAGCCCGGTCTTTCCGGAAACCGTTGACACTATAATAACTGCACGGAACCACAACCCGGCCCGTTGTGTCTATGAAGCCCCATTTCACATAATACTTGCCTTGGATGCCGACCTGGGCCACTCCGTCATCCTCGAAATCGCGGGCTTCGTCGTACTGTACGGGAATCCGCAGTCGACCGCCGGTGGTGACAAAACCATATTTACCTACGAATTTTTTCTTCGGATTCGTGCGTACGATACCGGGAGGCGGAGGTTCGGGAGCTTCGTATTCGCCAAAACCCGCCGGAGCCAGTCCGCAGGAGAATTCCGTGGCACAGAAATCATATTCGAGAGGCGTGACATGGCCGGTCGTATCGACCAACGAGAAGCGCGGAGCATTGCCCGCATCCGTTTGCGCAACGAAGACTCCGCAGACGAAATCTCCCAAGTTGTCCCATTCGACGGGCACGACGATTCGTCCCTTACGGTCGATAGCTCCGTATTTACCGGATTTTCCTACGACGGCGAATCCGTTATGAAATCGGTTGCCATTGTCATAGGATGGCGGCACAATCTCCCGGCCCAACGTGTCGACATATCCATAACGGCCGTTCTTCCCGACTCCCGGATTGGTTACCCATACACCGCCCCGATTGACCAGGATGATTCCATCGTCGGTCTGGGTCCAGACTGCGTCGTACCGGGAACGCAGTTTCCGCCACACTTCGGGTGACTGGGCCGAAGCCGAAACACTGCCGGCAAACAGAATCGCCAGAATAAAGCATCGCTTCATCATATGCCTGCTATCTTTTTGATTTCATTGAGCTTGTTGAGTGCTTCGAGCGGTGTGAGCGCATCGAGGTCGAGCCCCTTGATCTGATCGCGGATCTGAACGAGCACCGGATCCTCCAACTGGAACATCGACAACTGCATGTTCTGCGA
>RYWP01000154.1 GCA_003979135.1 Alistipes sp. | reverse complement strand
GGCAGGGAGATGAGGCGACTGTTGATAGAAAAACGTTTATCGTACGAATAAGAAGATGGAATTTGAAAAACTTTTGGCTCAGCGCCGCAGTATCCGTAAATTTTCCGATCGACCCGTGCCTGAGGAGGTCGTCGGACGCCTGCTTGATGCAGCACTCGCGGCGCCGTCGTCGCATAACAGCCGTTCGTCCTATTTCTTGGTGGTCGACGATCCCGAGGTCATCGCCCGTATGGCGGCGATGCGCGACAGCGGTGCGGCGTTTCTCTCCCATGCGCCGTTGGCTATCGTCGTCTTGGGCGATGCCACGAAAACCGATTTGTGGGAGGTCAACGCCGCTATTGCCGCGACGATACTGCAACTCACGGCTGTCGACGAGGGACTGGCTTCGTGCTGGGTGCAGATTGCATATCGTCCGCGTATCAAGGCCGAACTGTCCGGTGAACTGGTGGCCGATTATCTGCGTACGTTCCTGCCGATTCCCGAAAACTGTGAACCTTTGTGCGCCATTGCGCTGGGGTATTCCGACTTCCGGCCTGCAGCGTTGCCCGAATCCGATGACCGTGCGCGGATTATCCGATTGAAATAGGGCTGGTTGTGTCGATCAATGCGCTTCGAGCCAGTTTTTTCCGATGCCGTAGTCGACCAGTAGCCGGACACGTAGCGAAGCGGCCTGTTCCATTGATTCGGTGACGATGCGGATGACCTGTTCCTGCTCGCTGCGGAGCATGTCGACGACTAATTCGTCGTGCACTTGCAGGATGACCCGCGAGCGGATTCCCTCGGCGGCGAACCGTCGGTGCACGGCAATCATCGCAATTTTCATGATGTCGGCGGCCGAGCCCTGTATCGGGGCGTTCACGGCATTGCGTTCGGCCAGTCCGCGCGCTACGGCGTTCTGCGACTTGATGTCGTTCAGATAGCGGCGGCGGCCGAAGATCGTTGCTACATAACCGTCCGTACGAGCCTGTTCCGCGACACGCTCCATGTAGGCGTGGACATTGGGGTAGGAGGAGAAATAGCCGTCGATGATTTCGCGGGCTTCCTTGCGCGGAATCTCCAGTCGCTGGCTCAGTCCGAATGCCGAAATCCCGTAGATGATACCGAAATTGGCCGTTTTCGCGCGGCGGCGTTCTTCGTGCGTCACTTCATCGAGTGATTTGCCGAAGAGCCGCGCTGCGGTGGCCGCATGAATGTCTTCGCCGTGTTCGAATGCGGCGATAAGCGACTCGTCCTCCGACAGATGTGCCATCAGCCGCAACTCCACTTGGCTGTAATCGGCCGAAAGCAGCAGATGGTCGTCGTCCGACGGGATGAATGCTTCGCGGATGCGGCGTCCGAGGTCGTCGCGGACGGGGATGTTTTGCAGGTTGGGGTTGGTTGACGAAAGACGTCCCGTGGCCGTTACCGCTTGATTGAACGACGTGTGGATGCGGCCCGTGGTGCGATTGACCAGCTGCGGCAGCGCTTCGACGTAGGTCGAAAGCAATTTCTTCACGCCGCGGTACTCCAAAATCCGGTCGACGATGCGGTACTTGTGCGCGAAACTCTGGAGGTATTCCTCGTCCGTGCAGAACTGCTTCGTGCGGGTCATCTTGGGCTTCTCGGCAATGCGCATCTTGCTGAACAGCACCTCGCCCAACTGCCGCGTAGAGTTGATGTTGAGCGTCGGTTCGCCTGCCTCGGCACGCACCTCGGCTTCCAATTCGGCCAGTTTGCGGTTGAGCTCGACGGCGTATTCGGCCAGCGCTGCAGTGTCGATGCGCACGCCGGCCATTTCGATGTCGGCCAACACCTCGATCATCGGTTCTTCGATTTTGCAGTAGAGTTTCTGCAGGCCGATCTGTTCCACTTGCGGCCACAGCGCGTGTTTGAGTTGCAACGTGATGTCGGCATCCTCGGCGGCGTATTCCGTGACCCGTTCGATGTTGACCAAATCCATCGTCAGTTGTTTCGCCCCCTTGCCGATAAGCGTCTCGATTTCGATGGGCCGGTAGTTCAGATACCGCTCCGCCAGCGCATTCATATTGTGGCGCGACTCGGGATCGAGCAGGTAGTGGAGAATCATCGTGTCGTATTTCAGACCGCGCACCTCGACGCCGATGCGGCGCAGCACCATGAGGTCGAACTTCACATTTTGGCCGATTTTGGCGATCGCCTCGTTCTCGAACAACGGACGGATGATATCGGCGTATGCAGCCGTGTTCGCTTCGCTGAACGGCACGTACCATGCTTCGTGGGGCCGGACGGCGAGCGATAACCCGACGATGCGGTCGTTGAAGACGTCCAGTCCGGTGGTCTCGGTGTCGAAACAGAATTCGGGGCAGACGGCGACTTCGGCGATGACTGCGCGCAACTGGTCGACATTTTCGACCAGCGTATAGGTGTGCGGCGTGGTGAGCGCCGTGTCGAATTCGGGTATCTCCGGCAGGTCGAACGATTCGGCGGCCGATGCTTCGGATACGATGTCAGCGGTCGGTTGGCCGGATGTGTCGGCTGTGGGCTGACCTGTGGCGGATGAACCTGGGATGGGTTGTGTTGCGGCGGATTCCCCGAACCCGAACGCCTCGAACAGATTGCCTTG
>RYWP01000153.1:2210-2585 GCA_003979135.1 Alistipes sp. | reverse complement strand
GCTCGGTAGCCCACGCAACCGCATTCATCGAGGCAATCGAAAAACTGACGGGCCACGAACGGCCGGCCCAACTCGACCGCGAACGCGCCGTCGCACTCGAACTCGAACGCATGGCGATGCAAATCGCCGACACCGGCGCCCTTGCGGGCGACGTCAGCTACCAGCTGGGGCAGGTGGCCTGCGAAGCGCTCCGCACGATGACCATCAATACCACACAAGCGTGGTGCGGTAACCGTTTCGGCAAAGGGCTGGTCCGTCCCCACGGCACCAATTTCCCATTGGATGCCGCGACCTCGGCGATGATTCGCCGCAATGTAGCCGAAATCAAACGCCGCTACGACGAAGTGCGGCACGACATCAAGTCGTCGCCGACGC
>RYWP01000153.1:0-2200 GCA_003979135.1 Alistipes sp. | reverse complement strand
AATAACACATATCCACACACCATGCAGGAACAACTTACACCCGTCTTCGCCAAGCACATCCGCCACGAAAGCATCATCAAGACGCAGGGCGACGTCATGGCGCGGCTGATGGTGCGTTGCCGTGAGATTCTGCAATCGGCCGACTATATCGACCGCCTGCTGGCCATCTATGAACAGAAATACGCCGATGCGCCCAATCCCTGCACGGCCCCTGACTACACGGCGCCGCTGGCCGCGTCGTCGCTTTCGTTCGGGCTGGTCGAGGGATGGCGCGGCGAAACGTGTCACGTCGTCGTGACCGACGCCGCGGGCCGCATCGCCGCCTGCCGCATCAAGGATGCGAGCCTCCACAACTGGCCGGCGCTGGCGCTGGCCCTACGCGGCGAAGGAATCTCCGACTTCCCGATCTGCAACAAAAGTTTCAACCTCTCTTACTGCGGACACGACCTATGATATTTCCGAAGATAAAAATCCTGCGCAGCCACGGCCAGCAGGCCATTCCCGACCTCGACGCCGTGGAGTTGACCGAACGGTTCCGGGGCCGTCCCGAACTGACCGAAACTGCCGACACGGCCGACCTCGAAGCGGCCGCAGCGCTCTGTCCGACGGGTGCGCTCACGGCAACACCCTTTACGCTCGACCTCGGGCGCTGCCTTTTCTGCGGCGAATGCGCCCTGCGCGCACCCCGCAACATCCGGTTCACGAACGACTACCGGCTCGGTTCGCCAACGCGCGAGGGGCTCGTGATGCGGCCCGGGATGCAGGCCGTACCGTTCGACCGCACGACCGTACGGCCGGAACTGGCCCGCTATTTCGGAGAATCGCTCCACCTGCGCGAAGTTTCGGCAGGCGGCGATGCGTCTGTCGAGATGGAACTCGGCGCGACGGGCAACGTCAATTTCGATTTCGGACGCTTCGGCGTCGCGTTCACCGCCTCGCCGCGCCATGCTGACGGCGTGGTCGTATCGGGCCCCGTAACGGCCAACATGGCCGAAGCGCTGCGCATCTGTTACGATGCCGTAGCAGAACCTAAATTGCTGGTCGCCTGTGGCACCGAAGCCTGCTCGGGCGGACTGTTCGCCGAGAACAAGGCCATCGACCGCACGTTTTTTGCAACGCACAAGGTCGACCTTTGGCTGCCGGGCGCACCGACCCATCCGATGACCTTCATCGACGGCATACGCACCCTCTTGGGGAAAAAGCAGCGAAACTGACGTACACCATGCGACCCTTATTCACGCTTTTCTGGAGTTTTCTGAAAATCGGACTGTTCACTTTCGGGGGCGGCTATGCGATGATTCCGCTCATCCGGCGCGAGGTGATCGATCGCCGCGGCTGGATCGCCGAACGCGAATTTCTCGATCTGCTGACGCTCGCCCAATCGGCCCCCGGGCCCATCTCGCTCAACACTTCGGTCTTCGTGGGCTACAAGATGCGCGGATATACCGGCGCTGTGGCCGCGATTCTCGGGGTCGTCGTGCCATCGTTCGTCATCATCCTGCTGATTGCGATTCTGTTCGCCGACATCCGCCATAATCCGGTGGTCGACGCGGCGTTTAAGGGGATGCGGCCGGCCGTCGTGGCACTTATCGTCGTGCCAGTCATCGCACTGGCCAAAGGAATGCACCCGCTGCTCTACATCGTCATCGGACTGACCGCCTTCGCCGTATGGTTTTTGGGCTGGTCGCCCATCTACATCTTGGGAACTGCGGCCGCGGCAGGCATACTGCATGCGCTTTGCCGGATGCGCCGAGCGGCGAATCGCCCGACCAGCGCGACGAACGTCCCACAAGAGCCGAACCGGCCGAAAAAAGAGGAAGGGCACCGATGATTCTGCTGCAATTGTTCATCAGCTATCTGAAAATCGGATTTTTCGGATTCGGGGGCGGCTATGCGATGCTGTCGCTCATCCAGAACGAAGTGGTCGTGCAGCACGGCTGGATGACCAATGCCGAGTTCGCCGACATCGTAGCCGTGTCGCAAATCACGCCCGGGCCCATTGCAATCAACTCGGCGACCTACGTGGGCTATACCGTAGGCACGCAGGCAGGCGGTCTGTGGATGGGTATCGTCGGGGCTTTCATCGCGACTTTCGCCGTCTGTCTACCAGCGCTGACACTGATGCTGTTGATTACGCGTTTCTTCCTAAAACTCAAAGACAATCCCATTGTCGAGGGAGCGATGCAGGGGATGCGGCCCG
>RYWP01000152.1 GCA_003979135.1 Alistipes sp. | reverse complement strand
CTCCAAGTCCGTAGTTATACCCTCAATTTTGGCGTCGTTCTTCGTCATGGCAGACAAGATGGTGTCCAACTGGTATCGGCTCTACCGAGATGCTCGGCACGGGAGTGAACGCCCAGAAGCGGTGCGTGGCGATTCATCATCTCGACAGCCCGTGGCGGCCCAGCGACCTCGAACAGCGCGACGGCCGCGGCATCCGTACCGGAAACGAAGTGGCGAAATACCATGCCGACAATAAGGTGGACGTGATTCTTTATGCCGTCGAGAAGTCGCTCGACGCCTACAAGTTCGGGCTGCTGCACAACAAGCAGCTCTTCATCCGCCAGCTCAAGACCAACAACATGGGCAGCCGCACGATCGACGAAGGGGCTATCGACGAAAAGTCGGGCATGAACTTCTCCGAGTACGTCGCTATTCTTTCGGGCAACACCGACCTACTGGAAAAAGCCCGTTTGGAAAAGAAGATCGCCACGCTCGAAAGCGAGCGTCAGGCATTCGTGCGCGGCAAGTCGTCAAGCCGCTACAAGCTGGACACCATTCTGTCTGCCATAGAGAAGAACGACGCCAAAATCGAGGGCATAAGCACGGACTTGGAGCATTTCAAAGCCCGAGTGCAGTTGAACAGCGACGGTTCGTACCGCAATCCCGTGAAACTCTACGGCCTCGAAACTTCCGACCCGAAGCTCATCGGCAAGCAACTGAACCATATCGCCGAGACGGCCCGAACGGGCGGCGAGTTACAGCCCATCGGAAGCCTTTACGGATTCGACCTGCTCGTAAAGAGCGAAACGACCGAAAAGGACGGATTCGACCTTACGCAGAACCGTTTCTATGCCCGCGGGGAAGCCGACTACCTCTATTCTTACAACCACGGAAACATCGCCGCAGATCCGCGTTTAGCCTCGCTCAACTTCATACATGCCCTTTCGACAATCGAAACGGTGTTGGAGAACTTCAAGAAGAAGAACGAGGAACTGGCCAAAGACATTCCTACCCTGCAAAACGTGGTGGAGGGAACGTGGCGCAAGGAATCCGAACTGGCGGCACTGCGCACCCAAATGACGGAGTTGGAGCGAAAGATTCAGCTGTCGCTGAAACCTATCGAAGAAGAGGCGGAAGTGATTGAGGAGACCGCGCTGATGGAAGATAGTCCGCAACATACGCAGCTGAAAGAGCGCGGACAACCTTTTATTCCGTCGCGCCTGCAACAGATAGCCGATGCCTCCGGCGGACGTATCGTCATCGGGCGTGTCGGGACGCAAATCAAAAACGAATCCGGCGCAAACAAGGGCATCAAGATGTAACGACAAAGCCGACGGCAATACCGTCGGCTTTTATTTATACCGAATCATATTACTCTCCGATTCGGCTTTTCAAATCCATGCGTTCGTGCAGGATTCTCACGATCTCTACGGCACTCTCGGAAACCGTCCGATAGAAAACGATGTGTTTGCCCGTTCGGTATCCGTATAATTCGGCCATGATTTCCGCGTACTCCCGGCCCAACGGTCGAGAACTGTCGGCTATTTGACGGCAGGTGACCACGAGCAACGCATAATATTTGTCGGCTTGAGCCTCAGACCATGTTTCAACCGTGTAATTCCAGATGTTCGTGAGGTCTTCTACGGCCTTGTTCGAGAAAAGCAGATCAGCCATTTTTCCGCTGCATTTTCAACGTTCGCAGATGTTGCTCGGGATCGAACCCTACGGCGATGCCGCTTCTCACGCCCTCGTCGATTGCGCTCTTCAACGCCACGACACTGTTTTCCTGCTCCTCCAAAAGCCGCAGGCCGGCGCGCACGACCTCGCTGGCATTGTTATAACGTCCCTGCGCAATCGTGGACTGGATAAAATTCTCGAAATAGGCTCCCAAAGCTACCGATGTCGTTTTCATAATTCAACTCCTTTTCCGCAAAGTTACCAATATTTAGTAATACAACAAATTTACGGCCGATTTTATTATCTTTTTCCGAACGAATTATTCTCCCACTCCTTTTTCAGTTTGCGGAAATTGCTGAAATTACGCTCGATGAACCGCAGTACGTCCGATTCGCGATAGAACGTCTTGTGATAGATCATCTGGTAGGGCAAATCCCCGGAGGTACGATACCGTTGCAGCGTGCGTTTCGAGATGTTGAGCATCTTGCACAAGTCGTAATTATCCAGCAGCCTGTCGCCGTCGGGCAAAACGGAGAGGCTTTGCTCCGCGACGGGTGTGCACAACTCTTCGATGTGCTCCAACCGCTTGGCGAGACGCTGCATCCAGTTGTCGAAATACTCCCTGTCCAACATCATGGCCGCCTACTCTTTACACAGGTTTATAGGCATTCGTTCTATTTTTCCGATGAGTTCTTTGTAGACTTTCGATCCGATAATAATTTCTTTCATAATCCTTTGTCGTTTTGTTTGTTACAAAGGTCGATATTATTTGATACGGTAATAACGAGGTCGGTACGACTTTTTTGCGATAAAATATTCTGCTGATACAATGATTGTTATGTCGATAAAGGAGTTCTGGCGGCAATAAAAAACGTAAATTCATGTCGAAATAACATGTGTGTCCACTAAAAATTGTGGACGGTTTATATAAGTTTAACAATTAAAC
>RYWP01000151.1 GCA_003979135.1 Alistipes sp. | reverse complement strand
GCCGATGGACAGAGCTGAACAAAGAACGTTGCCGCCGACTGGAACAACTCGGACAGATGACCGACGCCGGCCGGGCCGTACTGCCCGACATGACGGAAACAGGATTCGTCATCGAACCGGACGTACTTACGGAATTGCAGGCAGATCCGATCGTCTGGGCTAACATCCAGGGGCTGCCGGATTTGTACCGCCGTGTCCGCATCGATACGATTCAAAGCCAGCGGAAACGGCCTCAAGTATTCCGCTCCCGACTGGAAAAATTCATTGCGAACACGCGCGCAGGCATCCTCTACGGAGCATGGAACGACGACGGAAGATTATTACAAAACCTATAAAAAAACAACACGATGAAAAAATTCCTTTTGTACTGCCTCGCGGCTCTGATGAGCGCAGGCGTATGTCTGGCCGCGAAGCCCGACGCAAAACAGACAACCAAAACAACGGTGTTCGCAACCGACATCCACTGCGAACACTGCGCCAACAAAATCATGAACAACGTTCCGGCACTCGGCAAGGGCATCAAGGACGTGCAGATCGACGTCCCGACCAAAGAGGTGACAGTCATCTACGATGCCTCGAAGAACTCGGATGAAAACATTGTCAAGGGTTTCGCCAAACTGAAAGTCAAGGCCGAACCGAAGCCCGAGAAGAAATAACGACTTCATCTTCAATAAAAAAGACGTTGCGAAATCGCAACGTCTTTTTTTATCCCGAGGAGCGACTCCCCGTGCCATGCTGGCCGGCCGTTATTTCCGGCGTCCGCGCTGCTGCGCTTCCTGCTGCCGGAGCAACTCCTCATAACGCAACTGGAATTTCGACTTCTTGCCATTCGACTTCTTCGCCGCATGGGCTGCCATGATGGCGCTGATCTTGTCATCGCTGACGAACCGCCGCGTGATGAGCGTCTGCGCAATGGTGAAAAGGTTGAACAACAAATAGTAATAACACAGACCACTCGAATAGTCGTTGAACCAGCACAACAGCATCACCGGCATGAAGTAGAGCATCATGAATTTCATGCCTGCCATCTGCGGCTGCGACGACGCCGATTGCTGGTAACTGTAATAGGAGAATCCGAAGGTCGAAAGCGCCATCAATAACGCGAACAACGATACGTGGTCGCCGTAGAACGGAATCGAGAAAGGCAAATCCCACACACTGTCGTAGGCCGAGAGGTCGTTCGACCAAAGGAACGACTGTCCGCGCAATTCGATGGACGACGGGAAGAAACGGAACAAGGCGATGAGAATCGGCATCTGAAGCAACATCGGGATGCAACCGCCCAACGTACTGACACCTGCTTTGCGATAAAGTTCCATCGTCGCCTGCTGGCGTTTCAGAGCATCCTCCTGCTTGGGATATTTCTTGGCCAACTCGTCGACCTGCGGCTTGATAAGACGCATCTTAGCCATCGAAACGTAACTCTTGTAGGTGATGGGCGAAATGACCAGCTTGACCAAAATCACCAGTATCAGAATGATGATGCCGAAATTAGCGATGTAGTTACGCAGGAAATCGAAGACCGGAATGACACACCACCGGTTGATCCACCCGAAAATGCCCCAGCCGAGCGGCACGAGCCGTTCGAGATAGAGATCGCCGGCACCCTCGACATCGACCTTTCGCAGAATGGAATACTTGTTGGGGCCGAAATAGAAAGCAAAATCGTAACTGTCGGTCTGCGGCGTATAAGGCACCGTCATGCGGGCGGTGTAGTGTTTGATGAAACCCGACCCGGGCTGCGCCGTCTCGAACGACAGGTCGGCCGAAGCAACATTCTTCGGAGCGATGAAGACCGACGAGAAGAACTGTTGTTTGAATGCCACCCAGTTGACCGACGTCGTAATCTCTTTCGACTTCGTGCCGTCGCCCATGCCCAGTTCCTCAATGGAACTTTCGTCGGGGAAGCGGTACGAGAGGGTCGTGTACATGTTTTCGTTCTTGAATCCGCGTTCGTTTTGGTAGGAGGTATTCGACCAGTCGATGCCGACGGTCGTCTGATTGGCCATCTGCGCCGTCATGCCGGCCAGCTGCACGTCGAAGTCCACCAGATAGTTCTCCGCGAGCGATTCGCCGTTGCGGAGCGTATAACGATAAACCACGGCAGCGTCATCGGAGACATCCAGCCGCATCGTCACCACCTGCGAACCGTCATCGAGCGCAGCCACCGAAGGAGCCGCAAAGGTATAATCCATCGTATTGACGGGGATATTGTTCAGCCCCTGTCGCAAGAAGAACGTCATTCCGAACCGTGCCGTCGCAGGGTCGAACAATTCCACCGGTTCGTGGCGTTCGCCGCGCGGGGCATACTTGGTGTACTCTTTGAGCGTCACGCCGATGACCCGACCGCCGCGCGTCGAAAAACGCACCGCCATCACGTCGTTCTCAATCGTGAATTCCTCGGGCTGCGCCTCGGCTGCAGCGGCCAAAGAGGGGCCGACCAATGATTCGAGACGAGTTTTCGTCTCCACAGACGCAGACGCCGCAATCGTTACGGTCGCACTGGCATCGCCGGCGTTTTCAGCCGCAACCGAGAGCGCTGCCGAATCGGCAGGCACTGCCGGACGCTGGGCGGCGTTCACCGAATCCTGATAAGCCTGCCACTCGGCCATCGACCTTTCGCAGAATGGAATACTTGTTGGG
>RYWP01000150.1 GCA_003979135.1 Alistipes sp. | reverse complement strand
CGATAGAGCAGTTCTTTGACGACGATGGAGACGACCGCCGCAATCAGCGCGATAAGCCCCGGTCGCGGCAGCAGTTCACCCTGCACGGCCCGCAGAATGGCGCGCGTGCTGTCCCACAGGATCCCCGCACCCACGAACCCCAAAAACAGACTGATGATGACCGTTGCCAATGTCTCGTATTTGCCATATCCGAACGGGTGGGTCGCATCTTGCGGTTTAGCCGAAAGTTTGGCGAAGACGAGCACCACGACATCGGTAATCAGGTCGGAAATCGAGTGTACGGCATCGGCGATCATGGCACCGCTTCGACCGACAAGGCCTGCCACGAGTTTTCCGGCCGCCAACACGAGGTTGACAATCAGCCCGACGCAAGTCACCCGATAGATGGCCCGCAAACGATTATCCGTTCGATTGTGCATGATATGCTTGATTTTGCCGACCGCAAATTTGTTCATTTTTACCTTTCAATGCAACTTTTTGAACTGTCATTCGCCGAAAATTAATATATTTGTCGCAATAAACTGCAATCTATACGATGGATATATCGGAACAGAAGCCCCCGATCAGCCAGTTCACGCTGAACGAACTGATCACCATGTCGGGCAGTCGCGAGCGCCACGGGCTGCAAAGCGAATGCCTCACGGCCGATACCCAATCAGACTTCGAAGCCTTTCATTTTCCGTGCCGCATCGACGCTCTGATTATCGGAATCGGCACCACGGGAGAAGCGACCATCTCCTACAATCTGCAAACGTTCCGGCTGCGCAAGAACACGATGTTCTGTTTTGCTCCGAACACCATCCTCCAAGCCGAATCGATGCAGGATTTCCGTTCCCATGTCGTGGTCATCTCTTCGGAGTTCCTGCGCAACATGCACATCAATCTGCGCGACCTGATGCCGGTCATGTTGCAACAGGCCGGAAACCCCTGCTTGGAACTCGACGATACGAAGAGCCGCACGATATGCGACTTCATCGGATTGATCGAACAGGAAGTCCGCGCACCCGAAAAGCCCTACTCGCGCGAAATCGTCCGCAACCTGCTCACGTCGATCATTTACAAAATCGGGAACATCCTGCATGCCTTCTACTCGGTCCGCACCGACGACACGAGCATGGCTCGAGACCGCAGCGAATCCTATTTCAAACGGTTCACGGAGCTGCTGGGCGAGAACTACCGCAAGGAACGCAGCGTAGGATTCTACGCCCGTCAGCTCTGCATCACGCCCAAATATCTGACCACACTCATCAAACGGGTCAGCGGTGCTTCCGTATCGGACTGGATCGACCGCTACGTCATCCTCGAAGCGAAAACGCTGCTGAAACATTCGCACATGAGCATACAGGAGATCGCCTATTATCTGAATTTTCCGAACCAGTCGTTTTTCGGAAGCTATTTCAAGCGGGTGACCGGCATGTCGCCGACCCGCTACAAGGAGAGTTCCCTGTGACCTCCCCGCGTTCGGAACGGCCGAGGCCGCTCCATTCAATAGTTTGACAACAAGTTATCGCGCTAATAAAAAATGAAAAAAATCTTTTTGCTTTTGGCCGCTGCGGGGACGTTGCTCACCGCACGGGCCGACGAGGGAATGTGGCTGCTGCCCTACCTCCAAAAAATGAACATCCGCCAGATGAAGGCGCATGGGTGCAAACTCTCCGCTGAGGAGATTTACAGTCTCAACGGCACCTCGCTCAAAGATGCCATCGTCATCTTCGGCAGCGGGTGTACGGGCGAAATCGTCTCGCCCGAAGGTTTGTTGTTCACCAACCACCATTGCGGTTACGGATCGATCCAGCAGTTGTCGTCCGTCGAGCATGATTATCTGAAAAACGGTTTCTGGGCCATGTCGCAGGCCGAGGAGCTGCCCGTGCCCGGACTCAAGGTGCGTTTCGTGCGGAAAATCGCCGACGTCACGGCCGACGTCATCGGCAACATCCCCTCGACGGCCGGCGAAAAGGAGTACACCGAAATCGCTCAAGCCAATATCAAGGCTCTGACCAAGCAGCTCGAAGAAGAAAATCCCGGCATGGAAGTTCTCGTGCGCGACTTTTTCGAGCGGAACCAGTATTTCGCTTTCGTCAACGAGGTTTACACCGACGTGCGTCTGGTCGGGGCTCCTCCCTCGTCCATCGGCAACTTCGGCGGTGACACCGACAACTGGATGTGGCCGCGCCATACGGGCGACTTCTCGATCTTCCGCGTCTATGCCGGCGCCGACAACCGGCCGGCCGCCTATTCGCCCGAAAACCGTCCGTATCGGGCCGACAAGTTTCTGAAAATTTCGTTGCAGGGCGTCGACGAGGGTGACTTCGCTATGGTAATGGGCTTCCCGGGGTCGACCCAGCGTTATATCACCTCGGCCGAAATCGCCGACATGTTAGCTGTCAGCAATCCGCAGCGTATCTTCATCCGTGGCGAACGCCAGCGGATTCTATGGGATGCCATGATGGCCGATCCCGCCGTACGCATCCAATATGCCTCGAAATACCGCAGTTCTTCGAACTACTGGAAGAATTCCATCGGCATGTCGCGCGGGCTGGAAAAGCTCCGCGTCAAAGAGCGCAAAGCTGCGCAGGAGGCCGCGTTCCAGCAATGGGCCGAGCAGAACACCCTGCCCGAGGAGGGTTTCATCGACGCATTGCCGAAAGTCCGCACGGCATTGGAGG
>RYWP01000149.1 GCA_003979135.1 Alistipes sp. | reverse complement strand
AGATGTGTATAAGAGACAGGTGGGAAGAATGCGGACAGTCCTTTAATAGCACTTCGCACAAATGCTCGACCACCAGCCGTTTCACCTCCTCCATTGAGGACTGCAATCCCGTCTCCGAGGCGATCGACCCCACACCGCGGTCGGTAAATCCGCAGGGGTTGATACGCGAAAACCATGCAAGATCGGTCGTCACATTGAGCGCAAAGCCGTGCATGGTCACGAATCGCGACGAACGCACCCCAATAGCACATAACTTACGCGGACGAGGGCCTTGCGTATCGACCCAAACACCCGAAGCACCTCCGATGCGGCCCGCGCGGATTCCGTAGTGGGCGACCGTGCGGATCACGCACTCTTCCAGTGCGTCAATGTAATCGCGCAGGCCGATACCCACTCGCTCCAAGTCGAGAATCGGATAGCAAACCAGCTGTCCGGGGCCGTGAAATGTGATGTCGCCTCCGCGATCAATGTAAAAGAACGTTGCGCCTTGTTCGGCAAGCCGGGCCGGATCGACCAGCAGATTCTCCGCATGGCCGCTTTTGCCCAGCGTGTAGACCGGCGGATGTTCGACCAGCAGCACGGTTCCGCAATCTGCGGTGGCGCCGGCCCGCTTGCGCGCCAGCAGGTCGTCGAACAGCTGCTGCTGCAACTGCCAGCATTCGGCATACTCCATGCAGCCGAGGTCACGAACGGCGAATTTCATCGCCGCACGGTTTCGACGCTTTTCAGGGCCTCTTCCGCCAAGTACGACGACCGCACCAGCGGCGCGCTCGCGCAATAGCTGAAACCCATCTCCAGCGCCTGCTGCCGGTACCGTTCGAACTGCTCGGGAGAGACATACGCCGCAACGGGATAGTGCTCCAAAGTAGGCCGAAGGTACTGACCGATCGTCACGATTTTCACGCCCGCCTCACGCAGGTCGCGAAGCGTTTGCTGCACCTCCTCATCGGTTTCGCCCAGACCGACCATCAATCCGCTTTTGGTCGTTGCGCCCTGCTCGGCGAGCCGGCGCAGCGTCAGCAGACTGGTACGGTACTTCGCACGCGAGCGTACCATAGGGGTCAGTCGTTCGACGGTTTCGATATTGTGCCCGATGATGTCGGGCTGCGACGCGACGACCGTCGCCAACAGCTCGGGACGCGCATCCAAATCGGGAATAAGTACTTCGATAGCCGTATCGGGATTGACCGAACGAATAGTTTCGACCGTGGCAGCCCAATGTCGGGCACCGCCGTCGGAGAGGTCATCCCGCGTTACGGAAGTTACGACGACATACCTCAGTTTCATCAGTGCGACGCTTTCGGCTACACGACGGGGTTCGTCCGTATCCGGCGGCAGCGGATGTCCGGTGCGGGTTGCACAGAAGCGGCAACCGCGGGTGCAGACATCGCCCAAGATCATGAATGTTGCGGTTCGACGGCTCCAGCATTCGGATTGATTCGGACAGCGGCCACTGCTGCAAATCGTATGCAATCCGTGTTCTTCGACGATATGCCGCACATCGGCATAGTCGGCGGAACGATGCAGTCGGATCTTCAACCAATCGGGTTTGCGTTGCGCATCTACCTGATCATACAACTTCGGCATTAAAATTTACTATTTCCCAATTGATGCAAAAATACGAAAAACCCGCAAACTCTCCAAATTTTTATTCAAGACTGCGCATAGAACTTACGACCGCTGAATCATGTGGACTCTTTTTCCTTTTCCGGTTAGCGCATAGTGCTTACGAGCGCTGAATCCTGTGCATCGATTTCAAAAACAGCCCACATGCTACCCACCGTATTAGCATTATGCGCAGGTTTTAATTAAAAGCCGAGGCCGGCGGCTTTGCGATATTCGAGCCAGCAGAGATAACCGTTTATGCGGGCTTGTATGTGGGTCTGATGGGCTTGCTGCCACAGCATCTGCGCTTCGAGATAATCCGACAACACCTCGGTGCCCGCCATGTAACGGAGCTCGCTCAACCGCAGATTCTCGTCCGCAGCGGCCAACGACGATTCGGCCAAACGCAGTTCCAACGCCGATTCATCGAGGTTGTTCGCCGCGCACGTCACCTCCAGCAGCATCCGTTCGTTGCCGTTTTCCTGCTCCAATTTCGCCTGCTCGTACTTCGCACGGGCCGCTTTCATCTTGTTCGACCGGCTGCCGAAATGAAAAATCGGAATCGACACCTGCACGCCTGCGGCGAAACTCATCCCATCCAGCAGATAGTCGTCATTGAGTTTGATGCCGTGCGCATAGCCGTAGCTGCCTACCAGCCCGATTTGCGGCAGCCGTTCACTACGGGCCAGCCGCACCTGCTGGCGGGCCAGTTCGCTCTTGCGGTCGAGCAGCCGGTATTCGGGGCGTTCTTCCAGTTCGGCAGCCGGAGCACCGACCGGATAGGCGGGTAATTCGTCCGTCACCTCGATACGGTCGGTCAGCCGATGCCCTGTAAGATGACAAAGGTTCATCGTCGCCAGCCGCAACCCGTTCTCGGCCCGACGCAGGGCGAGTTCGCTTTCGTTCAGTTTGACCTGCACGCGCAGCACATCGTTCTGCGGTTTCAGGCCGTGTTTGCGGGCGCTCTCGACATTGCGCAACAACTCGACGAGCAACGCGTGGTAACGTTCGGCGACATTGCGCAGCTCACGGG
>RYWP01000148.1 GCA_003979135.1 Alistipes sp. | reverse complement strand
GCATAAAGGCCGCAGGCCAGCAGCACGAGCATCGGACGCAGGCGTTTGCCGCCGCCTGTCATCGAGTAGTCAATCGGAGCATAGAGCCGTTCGGGTTCGGCAGGCGATTCGCATTGAGCGAGGTAGTTTTCGATGGTTGCAAGCAGTTGTTCGATAGATTGCATGATGTTCGGGTCGATTTTATCCCTCAAAAGTAGAAAATTTTTTCGTTGTCGGCGAATTTTTCCTAACTTTGGAAAGGAAATACACTCCAAGCAAACGGAAACCGATTATTTTTATTTTTCAGAATGCAGGAGACGGTCGCTTTATCACGACCGAAACAAAGAAGTACTATCAAATAGCAGTAAGACAGTCACTCCATTTACGACCGACATAAGCATTACAACCGGATATTAATAAAAAACCGAATATTGACAAAGGAATGAAAAAATTGGTTATCGGTGTCGACATCGGCGGCATCAACACGGCATTCGGACTCGTCGACGAAAACGGCGACCTCTATGCCGAATCGGTCATCTCGACCAAAAAGTATCCTTTTATGGAGGATTACCCCACGTATGTGGAGGATCTGTGCCGCGCCATGCGGTCGTTGGCCGACAGTCTGTCGTTCGATTACGAATTGGTCGGCATCGGCATCGGCGCACCCAACGCCAATTTTCACAAAGGTACGATCGAACGCCCCGTGAACCTTTGGAAGTACCACGAGAACGAGTCCGACCTCGATCCCTCGCGGCGCATCTTCCCGTTGGCTCAGGACATCGCCCGTTATTTCGATGGAACGCATACGTTAATCACCAATGATGCCAATGCCGCGACGATCGGCGAGATGGTCTACGGCAACGCCAAAGGAATGCGGGACTTCATCATGATTACGCTCGGCACGGGCCTCGGTTCGGGATTCGTGGCCAACGGCCGGATGATCTACGGCCACGACGGTTTCGCGGGCGAACTCGGACACGTCTGCGTCGAGCGGAACGGACGCGAATGCGGTTGCGGACGGCGCGGTTGTCTGGAAACCTACGTCTCGGCCACGGGTATCAAACGCACGGTATTCGAACTGATGGCCAAGATGATCGCCCCGAGCAAACTGCGCGGCACGGCGTTCGACGATTTCGACGCATCGATGGTGTCGGTCGCCGCAGAGCAGGGCGATCCCATTGCATTGGAGGCGTTCCGGTTCACGGGCGAGATATTAGGTCGTGCGTTGGCCGACGCCGTGACGATCACTTCGCCGGAAGCGATTTTTCTCTTCGGCGGATTGTCCAAAGCGGGCAAATACATCTTCGAGCCGACGCAATGGTACATGGAGGAGAACATGTTGCACGTGTTCAAGAACAAAGTGAAACTGTTACCGAGCGGCATTCAGGGCAAGAATGCGGCGATTCTCGGCGCTGCGGCGCTCATCTGGCAGGAGCAGGCGAGTGCAGAGTAAGGAGTTCGAAACGATCCTCCTGCCGGAGGTGCAGCAGGCTATCGCCGACGCACGCGGACGCGACCCGTTGGCGGTAGCGTTCGATGCGCATATTCCGTATGCGCGGGTCGTCGCCACGCAAGTCAAGTATCTGGAGCGGGCACGGCACAAATTGCCGTCGTTCGCTGCTGTACAGTGCATCCTGCCACCGCGCGCGTTCGAGCAGGCTTCAAGCGAAGCGTGCACCTCGTGCAAACGCATCGAAGGCGACAGTGTGCTCGACCTCACGTGCGGATTGGGAGTCGACGCTTGGGCATTGAGCCGGCGGTTCCGGCAGGTGACGGCCCTCGAACGCGACCCCGTACTGGCAGCCATTGCTGCGGAGAACTTTTCGCGATTGGGCGTTGCGAATGTCGAGGTGGTGAACAGCTCGGCCGAGGAGTTTCTGCAACGCGAAGGACTGCATTACGATTGGATTTACGTCGACCCCGACCGGCGTAATGCCGAGGGACGCAAAATGGTGCGGATGGAGGATTGTTCGCCCGACGTGGTGGCGCTTCTACCCCGATTGCGGGAGATCGCACCGCGGTTGTGCGTGAAAAATTCGCCGTTGTTCGACATCGACGAGGCGCCCCGCATATTCGGACTCTGCCGAGTGGAGGTGCTATCGGTCGGAGACGAATGCAAGGAGGTAGTGATTTACGCCGACGGTACGGAACCCGAAATCATCGCCACGGCAGTCGGCTGCGGAAGTTATGCGGTGCCGTGGGCAGATGCCGGACAAGCATTGCGGGACGCGAGCGGCACCGAACGGCAGACGTTCGAACCGGCCCGTTACCGATGGCTGGTGCTACCGGATGTCGCGTTGCGCAAGGCTCGCATCGTGCGGCACCGGCTGGCCGGAAAGGCGGCCGTCTGGAGCGAAAGCGGTTTCGGATTTGCAGAAGCACCGTTCGACGACCCGCTGGTGCGGCTGTTGCCTATCGAGAGCATCGAACCGTACGACCCGCGGCAGTTGAAGCGCCGGCTGAAAGGCTCGCGCGTCGAAATACTGAAACGCGATTTCCCGCTCGGACAGGAGGAACTGATGCGTCGGCTGGGCGTGCACGCGGGCAACGACCACCGTATGGCGTTCACCAAAATCGGGAGCGATTATTGGACGGTCCACCTGAAATGACTACTTTTGGTCCTTTGGGAAAAGCGCTGCGGAAGCGTTGATGACCGCCGAAAGCGCAGAAACGATCTGTTGGATAGGGAAATCCGTTCCAAAGGCAGTGCACATGCTGCTCATGGTCGTAAGTACTATGTGTAGC
>RYWP01000147.1 GCA_003979135.1 Alistipes sp. | reverse complement strand
ACAACCCCGATGTGATGAGTTCCGTCGACGGTGTGTCGTGGCTTACCTTCACACCCCAACAGGCCCGCCAACTCGCCCGGGAACTATTATGGCTTGCCGACAAGTGTCGCACGACTGCGGAGATTGACCGGTCCGACCCTGAATTGCTGGAAAGACTCGCCATTAGCGAGCGGCATATCCGTGAATCATGGGCACAGGCCGAGAATGAGGATACAAACACCCCAAAAATGGGGTAATTATCCCGTTTATAGCGGGTCGATATTACCTCGACTTTTCGACTGATAAATCAGCCATTAGCACACAAAACTTAAAGTGCAGTTATAGAATAGTTGATTTTTTGTATTCGTTTCGTGGTTATCATTTACGGACACTTGTGTTTAGCAAATGTGTTGCGAAACAGGTGGGTGCGAACGAAAAACGGTAAATATCGGCTCGCTTGTAGTTGTTAATAGCAGCATTTTTTTAATATCAATCGATTTATGAGCAAGAAACGCAAAAGATTACGCAAGAATAAAGAGGGACTATTCAACCCTCGGAAAGTATTGGACGATGGTCATTGGATGCCCATCTCTTTTTCGGAGAAAGTATTTGTGGCACTGACGTGGCTGGGCTTTACGAATGCCGAAGCGTGGGGCGTTATCAATCCGCTGTCCGAAGCCTCGCCCAATAGCAAGGCGGTCATGGCCGGGCGAATGGCGTGCAGCCACAGCGTAAAGGCCTACATCGAAGTACTGAACCGCCATCAATCCGAAAAGATGCTTACTTTCAAAGGCTTCAAAGGATACGAGGCTGATTATGACGAAGAAACAGAATAAAAATATTGCAACGATGGAAAACACCACTGAATTAGATGTGCGTTTTTACGCTCCCAAGACAAACACAAATCCCTGCTATACGCCTTTAAGGTTTGCGGTTTCATATAAATGCAAACGACTCTATTGTACGATCAATATTCCGGCCTTGGATGCAAAAGAACTCGATAAAATCGATACGGACTGCACGTTGAAGCAAGGCTATCGGCAAGCTCCCGAAGCGGGAGTAGCGGATACCCTGCAAAAGATCAGGGATATTATTCAAAGCATTGCCGAGGAAGCAATAAAACTCGGCGAATGGGACGACTTCACCTCCGCAGACTTGAAAGGGATTGTCGGTTGCCTGTTTTATTGGATTTGCGATCCTAATGTTATTTCTCCGAAAGACAGTGCCGCCGGCTTGTGCTGGCAGTGGATATGCCACAAAAAGGGGATTAAACTATAAAAGTTCTTCATCCTGCGGAATTTTCCGCATACCCGTACACTCGCTGTGCGGGTGTTTTGTTTCATGATTGTAAAATTCTGAATATGGCATACTTGCGCAATCACACCGTAATGAGGGCCTATCAAAGCCATTGACAAAAGCAAGAGATGTTCCCGAAACGGGAATCCCCGTTACGGGATTTTGATACATCGGTGGCCGAGGTCGGAATCCCATCACGGGCCGGCCTATCGCATGTTTTCCTGCGTATTAAAGGGTGTCGTAAATGCGACACCTCAACGGCATTGCACCTCTTTCCCGTCGAGTATCGACAGATACCGCCGCAAGGAATCTGTTTCCGCTTCTGCAACGAATTTCTGGAACGGCACGGAATCGGTATGCGATGCTTCCAAGGCAGTATAATACAGACGGCGAACATCGTCCGATCCTTTGAGGTTTACGAGCGTATAGCCGTTCCGAAGCAAATACAGGTTCATTAGCAAGCGGGAAGTACGGCCGTTTCCGTCAATAAACGGATGGATGCGTACCAATACCTCGTGCAGATAAGCCGCAATCAAAACGGGATGTACCTTCTGCTCCTCCATTTCGGCAAACTTCGACATAAAGGCCTGCATCTGTTCGGCCAATAAATAGGGCTGCGGCGGCGTGTGGGTGCTTCCGCTGATTCTTACCGGAACGGTGCGATACCGGCCTGCATTCTCTCGGTCTATACCGTGCAACACAAGGGCGTGAATCTCCTTTATCGTGTGCTCTGAAATAGCTTCGGCGCTTCGAGCAAAATCTCGGATATAATCGATGGCTTCGGCGTGGTTGATCGCTTCGAGGTGCTCACGCATCGATTTGCCCGATATGGTCAGCCCTTCGTTTACCACTAATTCCGTTTCTTGCAGCGTCAATGTGTTGCCCTCGATGCGGTTGCTTTCGTAGGTGTATTCTATGTTGAATGCCTCCTCAATCTTCGTCAACGCCTCGGCGGGCAGCGGACGCAACGAGGAGAGACGGGCACGCAAATCGTCGATTTCGGCTAATTGCTGGTTCAGTTCTTCCATATGCTATACCTCTCGCAAATTTGATGAAAAAATTTTTTCGGGTCGCAGGTGCCAATGGCATTTCCGTGGCTCGTTGTACCCCCGGCACCCCTTATAGGGCTTTCAATGTTTCTGCATATTCGATCAACTCCGCTTTCGTGTCGAACGTATGCGTTTCCCCATTATGACGTACAAACGCTACAAAATCACCCCGTTTTGCAAATAAATCTACTATTTCCACATTCAGTGCGGCGGCGACTTTTTCAAGAGTGCCGATTGTCGGATTGCCATTTATTGAATTTGATAAGCTAACCCGATTCACACCCATATATTCAGCTACTTGCTGAAGGGTTAACCCCTTTTCTTTGCATAGCTCTTTAATTCTCAATTCCATAGTGTAGTGTTATATATCTGTCTCTTATACACATCT
>RYWP01000146.1 GCA_003979135.1 Alistipes sp. | reverse complement strand
TTGCATGTGTTAAGCCTGCCGCTAGCGTTCATCCTGAGCCAGGATCAAACTCTCCATTGTAAAAATGTTTTGTTTTAAATCTTTCGCTCTAATCTCAAAGGTATTGTTTGAAATCACTCTTTTACAAGAGTGGATAAAACTAATAGCTGCTCAAATACTTCAAAGAACGCTGTTCAGTTATATTGCTATAAAGAACATTTTCTTGTTTCGAAGGAGTCGGATCGCAATCGTCATCCTCGGCTCTGACCGCCTGATTTTCAGATCGGAAAGCGGTTGCAAAGGTAAAACTTATTTTTGAAACCGCCAAATCTTTTTAAGATTTTTTTCGAATATTTTTCAGAACCTTGCTTGCTACGTTTCAGACTTTTTGTCTTAACCGAAGCGGGTGCAAAGGTAAGGATTATTTTCGAATCTCCAAAAGATTTCGGAACTTTTTTCAAAACTTTTTCAGAACCTGTCGTTGCTCCGGAGCATTGCTTTCTCTCTCGAAGCGGGTGCAAAGATAAGGCTTGCGGAATGTTATTTCCAAATATTTCAGCGACTTTTTTTTGACATTTTTCCGCACTTTTTTACACCCGGCTATAAGTCAGCAAGTTAGTTATGAAAAATTTTTACTATATTTAACTCCATCGCAGATGCTGCGCCACGGCAATGCTCGAATATATTTGGCATTGCGTCGGATTTGCGCTATCTTTAGCCATGCGATCGGGGCACCATACGACGCAACGACGTCGGAGAACCCGCAATCGGCTATCGATAAAAAATGAGCATGGGACAGAAACTTTGCCGCTCCTGCGGGATGCCGATGATGGGGCCCAGCCGGCCCCAACTATACCCTGCTCCGCTTCGTCGGCCGCCGGGACACATTGTGGATCGACCGCGAATTCGCACACAAGGAATCGATATGATGAAGTCTTTAATATATATAGGTGTATTTTTCGGCTTGTCTGCGTGCGCCCGCAGCGGACAACCGCTGCGCACGGGCGACCTGCTGTTCCAGGCGGGCCGCGAATCAGCCATGGGCGGCGCAATCAAGGCAGCCACGGGCAACGACTGCGAACTGCAATTCACCCATGTGGGAATCGCCGTCATCGGCGACCGGGCCGACTCGGTGCTGGAAGCGACCTCCGACGGCGGCGTGCGTATGACAGCGCTGCAAGAATTTCTGAACAAATCGGCCCGACCGGACGGACGGCCCCTGGTCGTGGCCAAGAGGTTGAAGGACACCGCAGGCGTTGCTGCCGCCATCGCCCGGGCCCGGACATTCTTGGGACAGCATTACGACTATTCGTTCCAGCCCGATAACGGAAAGCTGTATTGCAGCGAACTGGTGTGGGAAAGCTACCTTGCTCCTGACGGCAGCCGCATCTTCCCGGCCCGGCCCATGAATTTCAGAGCGGCCGACGGTTCGATGCCGCCGTTCTGGAGCGAGTTGTTCGCAAAACTGGGCGAGGAAATCCCCGAGAACGTTCCGGGAACCAATCCCAACGACATGGCGAGGGACACGGCACTGACCGAGGTTTTCCGCTGGTTCTAACGCGGCTCCACCCCGCAGCGGCCATCCGAATGCTCAGACGATCCGCTCGACCGTGATGTCGGGCGTCGCGCGCAGGAGATCGACGAACTCGTTCTCTTCCGCCGCCCCTTTGGCCCGGATCACGAGCGTTGCGCGGTAACGCACTTCGCCGTCGATCTTCCGGGCTTCGACTTCGTAGGAGATAACCGTATACCTGGAAGTCTTCAACTTGTCGAACATGGCCTCGACCGCCGCACGATGGGCCGACGAATAGACGAGGAGGGTGCGCTTGCGACCCAGCCCGCCGAAAAATAGGGTCAACGCCTCGAGTCCGAACAGCGTCAGCACCGTTGCGGCTCCGGCCAACACATACATGTGGGCGCCGGCCGCCAAACCGATTCCGGCCGTAGCCCAAAGGCTCGCCGCGGTGGTCAGCCCGCGCACCAGCTGACGATGCAGGATGATCGTTCCGGCGCCGATGAAACCGATGCCGCTGACCACCTGGGCCGCAATGCGCCCCGGATCGAAACGCAGGTCGCCGTGCGCAGCGAGCAGCTCTCCGAAACCGTATTGCGACACGACCATCATCAGCGCGCTGCCCAGCGCCACCAGAAAATGGGTCCGGAAACCCGCATCCTTGACTCGGTATTCGCGGTCCAGCCCGATGATCGTTCCGCACAATCCTGCCACACAGAGTCGCCAAACAAAATTCCACTCCATAATCGTACGTCTTTACTTATTGATTATTCCCGCCTTGCTCACTCCGGCTCAGCGTAAAACTTATCGAGGTTCACTTTCGAGCAGGTTTTTCCCGCCCCGGCACAATCGGAACAACCCAAGTGCCTACCTGCAAAACCACCTTGCACCACTTCTTACTGCCGGATAGGGTCTAAAAGCCATGCCGGCTGCAACCCGTTCCGGCATAAACCGGCGACATACCTTGCAGCTCGACCCCGAAATCCTTTGCGAAACAACCGAAAAACTCGCTGGCAAGGATGCTTCTGCGGATAACGGACCATCCAGCCGTTAATCCGGATCTTGCCGAGGAGCAGTATCTTCGGTACAAGCTAAAGATAAGAAAAATCGAGCGCAAAAACAAACGCCGACTCGATTATACCGAGACAGAGTATCTTCGACGAAACCAAAAATAAAAATTAGTTCGTCAAAAAACGCACCGAACGTAATAAGCCGAACTTCCCCGGCCGATCCGATGCAGCACCCCGCTTCACCCGCCGGTTTTCACCGTCACGCCAGCCGACACTCCCCGGCG
>RYWP01000145.1:528-2798 GCA_003979135.1 Alistipes sp. | reverse complement strand
CATTACTATAACCCCAATGTGGGTTACCAGGCCGGCAAACTTGTCGACATCGTACCAATAGTCGCCGCCCAGGAGGTCTTTCACCTCGTCGTAGTACCAGGTGCGGTTGATGCGCAGGTTGGCACCGCCGACGATGCGCATGTTGTTGCGGATCTGATGCGAAACGTCCACGGCCAGGTTATAGTCGAGCTGGTCGGTATGGCGCTCCTCGATCATGAGGTTGGAACGATGCTGCGTGGCGAGCGTCTCCTTGAACTTCTCGTCGGTGCTGTCGGCGAACTGATCGATCAACGTATTGTCGATCAACTGGTTCTGATGATAGAAACGGTCATACTGCAACATACCGGTGAAGTTGCGTGCCAGCTCGCGGGCGCGGAAGATGTATTCCATCTTCGTCTCCTCGCTGGTCACGCCCGGCTCGATCTGGCTCAACAGCGACGACGGCAGATAACGGTAGTAGTCGCCGCGGGGATCGCTCGCGTCCTTCCAGGTGAGGGCCGAATAACCGTTCTTGCCGAAACGGAGCGCCGTGGCGGCGTTCAGACGCGTGCGGTCGTCGATGTCCCACGTATAGTTGAGCATGGCGATCGGCTCGTGGGTGTTGCGCACACGCGAATTGCGGAGTTTGCCGGCCTGGTAACCCACATTGGGGTTATAGTAATGGTTGCCGAAGAGGTCGTAGGCTTCGTCGGTCGATGCCTGCTGGGCGCCGCGCTCCGAAGGCGACGCGAAGAAAGTCAGAGCCAGGCGATGCTTGTCGCCGAAGAGCTTCTCGGCCGAGAGGAAGTAGGAATAGGAATTATAGTAGACTCCGTCCACATAGCCGTTGCCGCCCTGACGCGTACCGACCGAGAGGCCGTACGACCAACCGTTGTCGAGCTGGCCCGAAGCGTAGGTGACCAATGCGCGGAAACGGTACATCTGGTTGCCGTTGGCGACGCTCACACGCAATCCCTTGCGCATCTGCGAAGCGCGGGCGTTGACGTTGGTCATGCCGCCGATGCCGCCCACGCCGAAGTCGGAAGCGGCCAGACCGGGCAGCGTATTCTGGCTGCGCGTAGCGTCGTTGAGACCGCTCCACAACGACCAGGGGCCGTAGCCGGTCATGGCGTCGTTGAAACGGATGCCGTTAAGATAGATGTCGGAATACTGCGAATCGTAACCGCGGACGTTGAAACGCATCTCGCTGAAACGATACGACGCGACGCTGTTGTAAAGGTCCTTCGACGAAGAGAGCGACGACGGCAGCGACTGCTCGTCGGACGACGACGAATCGCTGTCGAACTCGGCGAAGAGCGAATCGTCGAAACCGGCCGAAGAAGCCAGCGGCGAAACGACCACAGCGTTCAGGTCGCGCATGTTCTGCCCTACCCTCACGCGGAGCTCGAGCTCTTCGAGATCGGGTGCGTCGAAAGCCACGCGGTAGTCGCCGGCCGGCAGATTCTCGAAAAGGAAGTTGCCGTCCTTGTCGGTCACGGCGGAGAGACCCGTCGATTCGAGCGTCACCTTGACGTTGCTCAACGCTTCGCGGCTGCCGCGCGCAACCACCTTGCCGCGGATACCGCCCTCCTGCGCGTAGGACACGGAGAAGGTCGCCAGAGCAAACAGAAAAAGAAGTAGAGATTTCAGTTTCATAGGAAAGTATTGTTAGCTTTTATTTGCCGATATAGATGAACACGGGGAAGTGGTCGCTGAAACCTCCCTGGAAGTTGTTGCCCACGAACGTACGCAGCGGATAGCCCTTGTACTGTCCCTCTTTCTGCAACATGTAGGAACGTTGGAAAATACCGCCGTAGAATTTCGACTTGCCGGCGGCGAGAATGCGCAGCGAACCCTCCGGAGCGAAGACCAGGTTGTAGGAGACGATGATGTTGTCGAAGAGGTTCCAGGCATCGCGGTAAGCCAGCGTACCGTAACCGGCCTTCAACATGGGGATGAACGGATTGAACATGTCGCCCGGGCACATATCCTTGGGCCGGCCCTTGGCACTCAGCCCCACGACGATGCTGTCGTCCGTGGCGTCGTCGTTCAGGTCGCCCATGACCACGACCTTCGTGGCGGGATTGGCCTGCTGCACCGAGTCGACGATGGCGCGCACCTGACGGGCGGCGGCCATGCGCTTGGGATCGGAAGCCTCCTTGCCGCCCAGACGCGACGGCCAATGGCTGACCAGGAAGAAGAAAGGTTCGCCGTCGATCGTACCCCACATCGTCACGAAGTCGCGCGTGCGGAAGTTGGGCAACTCAGCCATCTTGAAAGGAATGGGGGCG
>RYWP01000145.1:0-518 GCA_003979135.1 Alistipes sp. | reverse complement strand
CCACGTCCACGCCGCGGGCATCGGGCGAATCGTAGTGCACGATGCGATAGTTGGCAGGCAGCAGCCGCGGCCGGCCGATGACGTCCTCCATGACGTTGCGGTTCTCGATCTCGGAAACGCCGATCACGGCCGGAAAGTCGCGGTCCTCGGCGGCGAGGTCGAAGAGCACGTGCTCGAGGTTGGCGATCTTCTTGTTGTACTTGGTCGAATTCCAACGCTTGGGACCCTCGGGCGTGAACTCGTCGTCGAGGATGTCGGGATCGTTGATCGTGTCGAAAAGGTTCTCGAAGTTGTAGAAGACCACTTTGTAGGGCTTCTGCGCAAAGCACGCCAACATCAGCGCGACGAACACTCCTGTAAAAAGGAATTTCTTCATGGTTGCCTTATTTTAGATATTTTGTTTCGGTCGGTTTCTTGTTTTCCGGCTTGCCGCCGGGATTTTCCGGTTGTGCGGATCGCCGCCGCAGCGGAATTCCAGCCCGGGAGGTTCCCCGTTGTGCGTTTCCCATATTTTGTTC
>RYWP01000144.1 GCA_003979135.1 Alistipes sp. | reverse complement strand
GAACGAGAATGAGCAGGCGATGCGGTACATCTCTTTGGCGATCTCCTCGGCGGTCTGCGCCTCGGTGCCGAGATAAGCGATGTAATCGAACGCCGTACTGAGTTCCGAATCGTTCTCCGTACCGGTATTGAAGACATAGGAGAGACGGAACAGATCGTTAGTCTCGTTTTGCTTGTAGAGCACGTCGACACCCGGTTTGACGCTGAATTTCGCCATATCCTTGTCGTAATCGACGTAAACGGGCTCGATGGGTTTCACCTCCACAGCCTTGATTTCAGTAAAGAAATCGCTCTGACGGTCGCGGTTGGTGACGATAGGCGTGATTTTGGGTGCGGAAATCTTCTGCACGCTCTTGTCCTCACCCTCGCGTTTGTAGATAACGGCATAGCTTTCGGGACCGAGATACTCGTTGGCCCAGTCGATGACGTCCTGCTTGGTGATTTTCGACAGCCGGTCGATCGAGTGTACCTCGTCGGCCCAATCCGTTCCGTAGATGAACGCATTGACATAGAGGTCGGCGGGGTCGTTCTCCATCTGCTGCAACTCGTACATCTTGAAGTTGTTGATGATGGCTTCGAGCAGCTCGTCGTCGAAATCGCCATTGCGCAGTTTGGCCACCTCGCCGAGCAGCAGGTCGCGCACCTCTTCGAGGGTCTGGCCCTGCTTCGGACGACCGGCCACGAGGAACGTGCTGTAATCGGGCTGTGTCGAAGCATAACCGTAAGCGCCCAATACCTTCTGCTGCTGGTTCAGATCGATGTCGATCAGACCGGCCTGCCCGTTGTAAATCAACTGACCGACCAAAGCCGCAACGTCGTTCGACGGATCGTTCGCAGCCGGCAGACGCCAACCCAACATGACGTTGGCCGCTTCGAGGCCGTAGACCTCCTTGACGACGGGCGTCGTGATGGGCTGCTCGGGCTCGAACTCCAGTTTCGGAAGATTCGGGTTGGGCTCCATCGCACCGAAATACTTGTCGATAGTGGCGATCATCTCGTCGGGATCGAAATCGCCCGCCACACAAATAGCCATATTGTTCGGTACGTAGTAGGTCTTGTGGTAATTCTTGACGTTGGTAATCGACGGATTCTTCAGATGTTCCTGCGTACCCAGCACGGTCTGCGTACCGTAGGGGTGATGCGGGAACAGCGCGGCGTCGAGTGCCTCCCAAACCTTGCGGCTGTCGCGGGTCAACGACATGTTCTTCTCCTCGTAGATAGTCTCCAACTCGGTGTGGAAGCCTCGGATGACGGGATGCTGAAAGCGGTCGGCCTGAATGCGGGCCCAGTTGTCGATCTGATTCGACGGGATGTCCTCGACATAAACCGTCATGTCCTGCGACGTGTAGGCGTTGGTGCCGTTGGCGCCGATAGCAGCCATCAGTTTGTCGTACTCGTTTGGAATGGCGATCTTCGAAGCCTCGTAGCTAATGGAGTCGATGCGGTGGTAGATGGCCGCACGCTCGGCCTCGTCGGTCGTAACGCGGTAGGTCTCGAACAACTGCTCGATTTCATCCAACAAAGGTTTCTCGGCAGCATAATCCGACGTACCGAACTGCTCGGTGCCCTTGAACATCAGGTGCTCGAAGTAGTGCGCCAAGCCGGTGGTTTCATGCGGGTCGTTCTTGCCGCCGACCTTCACGGCGATATAGGTCTGAATGCGCGGTTTCTCCTTGCTGACGCTCATGTAAACCTTCAGCCCATTGTCCAACGTGTAGATACGGGTTTTGAGCGGGTCGTCCGCCACGCGCTCGTACTTGTACTTGCTGCAAGCTGCGGTAAGCATCGCTACGACGACTACCGCCAAAAACAATAGTTTCCTCATTTTTTTATTAAAAGCTGGTTTGCACTTATCAAAACGTCAGTATGGATTCGCATCGCTCAACGGAACAATTCACGGATGATGATAACGAACATACCGACGGAAAAAAACAATTTCAATCCCGCCCCGACAATAAACGCCAAGAACGAACCGATTCCGACCTGCACGGCATGTGCAGTATCATTGCTATCATGGAAAAACTCGCCGATGACAGCCCCGACGAACGGACCCAACAAAATGCCTATCGGCGGAAAGATGAAGATACCGGCGACAGCGCCGATGGTTGCGCCGATAGCACCGGCCCGCGACCCACCGAAGCGTTTGGCCATCCACGCGGGCAGAAAGTAATCGGCCAACGTAACAGCAACCGTCACACCGGCACCGATCCAAAGTGTCGAAGCGGAAACGCCAGCGAACGACGCAGCGGCGATGCAAAGCAAACCGCCATAACTCAAAGCAGGCCCGGGCAACACGGGCACAACGGCGCCGACGATACCGAGAATCGCCAGAATACACGCCGCTATTGAAAGTACGATGTCCATTTTCGCCGGTTCGACAAACCTCACCGCGACAAATATAACGAATTTCAATAAAAAAATCTCCTTTTTCGAGGAGATTTTTATTAACTGACACGGATCAGAAACAAAACACGGCACAAACGACGAAATATCGATTTCGAACAAGGCCGTCATCCGCCCTCGCACGAAACGAGGAATCGGCAGGCTTCGAGAAGCGTCTCCCGCCGCCAATGACGAATCCGTCTTTATTTGCCGATGATGCGGTTGGTCGCCGTATCGGGGAAGATAACCCACGGCCGGAACTGCTTGGCATCTTCGAAATCCATCAAGGCGTACGACGCGATAATAACCACGTCGCCGACCTGCACCTTACGAGCTGCAGCGCCATTCAGACAGATACATCCGCTGTTGCGCGGCCCCTTGATACTGTCTCTTATACACATCT
>RYWP01000143.1 GCA_003979135.1 Alistipes sp. | reverse complement strand
ATTTACGACTATCCGATGGCCAAAGCCGAATACGACCGGATTGTGGGACGCGAAAAATAGAAAAAGAAAATATATTTTATGAAAAAGTGTTTTTTAGCTCTCGTTGTATTGGCGTCGTGCAGTTGCGGCGGCAATCGGAAAGCCGCTCCGGTCGTGACAGAGACGGGCGTATTGACCAAAACCGCTCCGGCGACCGAGGCTTCCGTGCGGCTTACGGAGTCGTTCACCTCCGAAATCGAGCCGTTCAAGGAGAATGACATCACGCCGGCCGCTTCGGGCGTGCATATCGACCGTATTCTGGTCGACGTGGGCGACCGCGTGCAGCAGGGTCAGTTGCTGGCGACGCTCGATCCGACGCAATACAACCAACAGTTAGTGCAGCTGCGCACTATCGAGAACGATTACAACCGTTTGTTGCCTGTCTTCGAGGCCGGCGGTATCTCCAAGCAGCAGATCGACCAAGCCAAAGCGCAGTTGGATGTTCAGCGCGAGGTTGTCGCTAATCTGAAGAAGAACATCGAGGTGCGGTCGCCGATTGCCGGTGTGGTCACGGCCCGCAATTACGAATCGGGCGACCTGTTCGCGCAGCAGCCTATTCTGCATGTCATGCAGATCGAACCGTTGAAAGTCTTCGTGAACATTTCGGAGCAGTATTTCCCCTATGTGAAGGTGGGGATGCCGGTCGACGTGCGGGTCGATATTTTTCCGGACGAACGCTTTACGGGTACCGTGTCGTTGATTTATCCGGCGCTCGATCCTGCGACCCGTACTTTCAAGGTTGAGGTGCGGTTGCCCAATGCGGGCGGCAAGATGCGTCCGGGTATGTATGCCCGCACGATTTTCGACATGGGTGAAAAGCCGGGCATCATGGTGCCCGATGTCGCCGTGCAGAAGCAGGTGGGCACGGCCGACAGGTACCTTTATGTCATCAAGGGCGATACGGTCGCCGAGCGGCGGCGCGTCGAGGTCGGCCGGCAGGTCGGCGACAAGGTAGACATTCTGTCGGGTGTCGCTGCGGGTGAGGAGGTGGCCGTCACGGCGCTTTCGAAGCTCTACGACGGAGCTCCTACGCAAGTCAGAAACGAATAAAACGGCCGCATTATGAAAATCTACGAAAGTGCGGTTCGCAAACCGATTTCGACGGTGCTCATCTTCGTCGGGGTCATTGTCTTCGGTCTCTTTTCGTTGTCGAATCTGGCCGTCGACCAGTACCCTGAAATCGAGATTCCGCAGATATCGGTCATCACGATGTACCCGGGGGCCAATGCCGCCGACATCGAGACCAACATCACCCGTGTGTTGGAGGACAACCTCAATACGGTGAGCAACCTCAAGAAACTGACCTCCAAATCGCAGGACAATGTTTCGATGATTACGGTCGAGTTCGAGTACGGTTCCGACCTGAGCGAGGGTGCGAACGAAATCCGCGACGTCGTGTCGCGCGTGCAGTCGATGTTGCCCGACGACATCGATTACCCCACGATTTTCAAGTTTTCGACTTCGATGATTCCGGTGATGATGCTCGCCATCACCGCCGACGAGAGTTATCCTGCGCTCAACAAGATTCTCGACGATAAGTTGGTGAACGTCTTGAACCGCGTCGACGGTGTGGGTGCCGTGTCGATTATCGGTGCGCCAGAGCGCGAGGTGCAGGTCAACGTCGACCCTGCCAAATTGGAGGCTTACGGGTTGTCGGTCGAGCGGTTGGGGCAGCTGATCGCCGCCGAGAACGTCAATATCCCGAGCGGTACGATCGACATCGGCAACAATACGTTCAACATCAAGGCCGACGGCGAGTTCAAGCTCTCCGACGAATTGCGCAAACTGGTTGTCTCGAACGCCGGAGGGCGCACGGTGATGTTGACTGACGTGGCCGAAATCCGCGATACGCTCGAAAAATCGACGATGGACGAGCGCGTCAACGGTCAGCGCGGTGTGCGCGTGATGTTCCAGAAACAGTCCGGGGCCAATACCGTGAGCATCGTCCGCGAAATCCAGAGTCGTCTGCCGGCCATTCAGAGAAGCCTGCCGAACGACGTGAAAATGGAGTTGATTTTCGAGGGTTCGCAGGAGATTACCGACGCCATCGGGTCATTGTCCGAAACCATCCTTTATGCCTTCATCTTCGTCGTGCTCGTCGTTATGGTCTTTCTCGGACGATGGCGGGCCACGCTCATCATCTGCATGACCATTCCCGTGTCGTTGATTTGTTCGTTCATCTATCTCTTCGCCACGGGGTCGACGATCAATATCATATCGTTGTCGTCGCTCTCCATTGCGATCGGCATGGTGGTCGACGATGCCATCGTCGTCTTGGAGAACATCACGACCCACATCGAGCGCGGCTCCAGTCCGAAAGAGGCGGCCATTTACGCCACCAACGAGGTCTGGCTGTCGGTCATCGCCACGACGCTGGTCGTCGTCGCTGTGTTCCTTCCGCTGACGATGGTGCCGGGCATGGCCGGTATCCTTTTCCGCGAATTGGGATGGATCGTCTCCATCGTCGTCTGCGTCTCGACTGCCGCGGCCCTTACATTGACTCCGATGATGTCGTCGTTCCTGTTGAAGATCGACGGCGGTGTCCACGACTACAAGGGCATCGGTATCGTCTACAAACCCATCGATCGCGCGCTGACGTGGCTGGATAACGCTTATGCACGGATGCTCCATTGGGTGGTGCACCACCGGCGCATCACGGTCTTCTCGATGATGGCGGTTTTCGTCGTCTCGTTGGGCCTTCTGTCGCGGGTGCCGACCGAATTTTTCCCGCCCTCGGACAACGGACGCATCTCGGCGACCGTCGAACTCGAACAGAAT
>RYWP01000142.1 GCA_003979135.1 Alistipes sp. | reverse complement strand
GCGCGATTTGATGAGCGCCAAATTCTCCGAGATGGCGTTGATGTCCGAGAATACAGCGTTGATGAGCGAATCCTTTTCACCGACCACTACCGCGAGCGAATCGCGTTGGTTTTCGACTTGCCGGGCCGCCTGCTTCGATACGCACGATGCGAAGAGGGACGAGGCGAACATAAGCGTGAATAGCAACTGTTTCATAGTGTTTTTGCCTTGATGGGGCAAATATAGGGATAATTCTGCGCCGATGTATCGAAAAAATTACTCCGTAAAGGCGATTTCATCGAGCAGGTGGCCGGCTCCGGCGTAGCGTTCGATGACCCACATCACGAACCGGATGTCCACGCACACCGTGCGGGCGTAGTCGGGTTGGAACCAAAGGTCGCAGGCCATCGATTCGCGGTTGCCGTCGAACGCCAGTCCGATCAGCCGTCCGCGTGCATCGAGCACCGGACTGCCCGAGTTGCCGCCCGTGATGTCGTTGTCCGTCAGAAAATTGACAGGGAGCAGTGTTGTCCTCTCTTTTTTGTTCCGTTCGCCCCAGCGGCCCCAGTCGCCTGCCGTTAGCAGCCCGCGCATCCGGTCGTCGACCCGAAATTCGTAGCGTGACGGGTCGTATTTCTCCATGTAGCCTGTCGCGGTCGAGCGGGCATCGCAATGCACGCCGTCCGACGGATGTATGTTCCGTACACGTCCGTAGGTCAGACGCATCGTCGAGTTGGCATTGGGATATTGCGGACGGCCCTGCGCCTCGCGGAACGCATAGAGTGCCTGATGGTAGCGCGATTCCAATTTGCCGACATCGTATCCTGCTGCTTTTTCGGCTCGGTCGACTCCGCGCGTGAAGCGGTCGATGCGCACCGATTCGGTGAGTCGGACGAGCGGGTCGCGTCGGATTTCCGAGACGGAGCGATTTTGTGCGAAATAGGCATCGAACCGGTCGGCATCGGTACAGAACGAATGGTCGAACGCATCACAGGCCATCTCGTAGGCATCGCCGCCCGCTTCGTCGTACATCCGGCACAGCCCGTTGCCCCATAGTTTACGGGGAACGCTCTCCGTGAAGCGGACCATCATGCGGGCCATCAGTTCGCGGTCGGTGGCGGGGTCGTAGTTACGGCGTAGTCGAGCGCTGTTGCTGCGTACGCCCGCGGCATCTTTCGTGCGTATGTCCAGCGTGTCGATTTTCAGTCGGTCGAGTCGTGCCAAATAGGAGGAAATCCGGTTGCCTACCAGCAGCGCTTCGCTCGGGCCGAGCCACGATTCGCGGAAATGATTCAGGTGGCGGGTGGCTTCGCGGCGGGCTGCATAGCCTTGTTCGAGCGAGGGGAGCAGGTCGCCGTATATTTTCGTGCGTTCAGGGTCGGCTGCAATCCATGCTGCCAGTTCGCGTTCTTCCGCGCGGCGTTTTTCGGCGATGTCGAACCGGCGCAGGCAGACGTTCTCCCATTTGGCCAAGTCGGCGAAGTTGCTCAGCGAGAAGTAGGTGTCAGAATACTTCATCCGCACCGCGGGGTCTTGTTCCATGCGGCGTTTGATGATCTCCATCCGCAGGTGGCGGTCGGTCACGACGATGGGATTCTTGACCTCCTGACGTTCGGCGATGCCGTAGGAGGAGGTGTAGCGGTTCGTGCGGCCCGGGAAGCCGATGACCATCGTGTAGTCATCGTCGTGTACGCCGCGCGTCGAGACGCGCAGCACTTGCCCGGGATCGAGCGGCACGTTTTCCGGCGAGTAGTCGGCCGGTTTGCCCTCGCGGTCGGCATAGACGCGGTACAAGGCGAAATCGCCTTTGTGTTGGGGCCAGCTCCAGTTGTCGACGTCGCCGCCGAACGATCCGATGCTGACGGGCGGAGCGCCGACCAGCCGGACATCACGATAGACTTCGTAGTGGTACAGATAGAATTTCCGGCCGCCCCACATTCCGACGCAAGACACTTCGTAGGGCGTCTCTGCGGCGTGGCGTTTTTCGAGGTCAGCATAGAGTTTCCGCATCGACATGATGCCCCAGCGTCCTGCTGCCTGCATCGAGTCGCGCAGAACTTCGGCTTCGGCCGTCACGTCCTCCACACGGCGCAGGAACGATACGGTTTTGCCCCGTACGGGCAGTTCGTCGGCATGCGTTCGGGCCCAGAATCCCGTTTCCAAATAGTTGTGTTCGGGGGTCGAGAGGTCGCAGATGTCGCTGTATGCCACATGGTGGTTCGTAATCAGCAGTCCTTCGTGCGAAATCATGCTGCCCGTGCCCACGCCGCCGTCGATGGCGACGACGGCTCCGGCGAGTGCCGGTGCTTGTTCGTTGTAGATGGCTTCGGCCGGCAGCTTCACTCCGCGGGCCTTCATTTGCGGATAGATGCCGTCGATTTGCTGGATCATCCACATGCCCTCGTCTGCAACGGCTGCGGATTGCACGCCGAGCGTCAGAACGAGCGCAGGGAGAAATGTTCGGATTCTCATGAAAATCGTTTTTTGCGGTTTGTTTGCGCGGCTTCGGAAGCCGCAAGGGCCGCCCTCTTTTTCGAAACGATCGAAAAAACGGCGGCCCATGTGCTTATTCATTCGGTCGGTCAGTTCTCCTCGACCGTCCGTCCCTCGACCAAGAACTGCAAGCGCGGTTCGGCCTCCTTGAAGGTTCCGTCGGCCATGCGGAGTGTCCATTTTTCGGCTTGGAAGACCTCTTTCCAGAGCTGTTCGGCCGTCCACATCGACTTCACATAGTGCAGTTGCATGACGGGCTCCAAGTCGCGCAGCACGAATTCGACCGCCACGATGCCGTCCGTGCACTGTCTCTTATACACATCT
>RYWP01000019.1:20191-25756 GCA_003979135.1 Alistipes sp. | reverse complement strand
AGATGTGTATAAGAGACAGCTGTACGGTGCTCTTGTATTCGGGATGGTACTGGGTGCCGACGAACCACGGATGCGAGGCGACCTCGACCACCTCGACCAGTCCCGTGTCGGGGTTGACGCCTACGGCCTGCATGCCGGCCGCCTCGAACTGCGCGAGGTAGTCGTTGTTGAACTCGTAACGGTGGCGGTGGCGCTCCGAAATATTCAGCTTGCCGTAGGCTGCAGCCACTTTCGACCCTTTGCGCAACGCACAGGGATAGGCTCCCAGACGCATCGTGCCGCCTTTGGCCGTAATGCCTTTCTGCTCCTCCATGAGGTCGATGACCGGATGGGTCGTCTGCTCCATCTCGCTCGAATTGGCATCCGCGTACCCGAGCACGTTGCGTGCGAACTCGATAACGGCGCACTGCATGCCGAGGCAGATGCCCAAGAACGGAATGTTGTTGACACGAGCAAAATGCACCGCCTCGATTTTGCCCTCGATACCGCGGTTGCCGAACCCGGGAGCGACCAGAATGCCGGCCATCGAACCGAGCTTGTCGGCGATGTTCTCGGCGGTCAGTTTCTCGGAATTGACATAACGCAGTTTCACCTTGCAATCGTTGACCGCTCCGGCGTGGATGAACGATTCACTGATGGATTTGTAAGCGTCGGGCAACTCGGTGTATTTACCGACCAACGCGATTTCGATTTTGGCCGACGGGTGTTTGATCTTCTCGACGATGGCCCGCCAAGCGTCCATGTCGGGCTCCAGCTCCGACGGCAGATTCAGTTTGTCGAGCACCACTTCGTCGAGGTGCTGTTCGTGCATCTTCAAGGGCACCTCGTAGATAGTCGGGACGTCGATGGATTCCATCACGGCATTGGCGTCGACGTTGCAGAACAACGCCACCTTGCGGCGCAGCGAGACGGTCAGAGGATGCTCCGTACGCAAGACGAGAATGTCGGGCTGCAAACCGTTCTCCAACAACGCTTTCACAGAATGCTGCGTCGGCTTGGTCTTCAACTCGCCCGAAGCGGCCATGTAGGGAATCAAGGTCAAGTGCACCAACGCCGTATTGCGGTGTCCGAGCTGGTAGCGCAGCTGACGCACCGACTCGATGAACGGCAGCGACTCGATGTCGCCCACCGTACCGCCGATTTCGGTGATTATGATGTCGTACTCCTTGCGCTGAGCCAACAACTGGATGCGGCGCTTGATTTCGTCGGTGATGTGCGGGATGACCTGCACGGTCTTGCCGAGATACTCGCCTTTGCGCTCCTTTTCGATGACACTCTTGTAGATTTTACCCGTCGTGACGTTGTTCGCTTTCGACGTCGGCTGGTTGGTGAAACGCTCGTAGTGTCCGAGGTCGAGGTCGGTTTCGGCGCCGTCCTCCGTCACGTAACACTCGCCGTGCTCGTAGGGGTTGAGCGTCCCGGGGTCGACGTTGATGTAGGGGTCGAGCTTCTGGATGGTCACCGAATAACCGCGCGCCTGCAACAGGCGCGCAATCGATGCCGAGATAATCCCCTTGCCGAGCGACGAGGCGACACCGCCTGTCACGAATATGTACTTGGGTTTCGTCAGTTTCATGTGCGATTATCTATTTTTCTTCATTTTCCGGTTGAGGTGCATCCGAACGGGAGGCTTCGCGGTCGATGAGCTTCACCTTTTCGATTGCAGCGGCCATCTCCGTACGAATCCGATCGATTTTCGCCCGCACATCAGCCACCAGCGCGTCGGCGTTCTTCGATTTGGCGAAGAAGCCGATATTGTTTTCCAACAGCGCGATTTCCTGCTCCATCTGCCGCACCTTATTATAAAGGCGTTCGCGTTCCGACCGCAGACGCCGGTCGCCCGAAGCCTTCAACGACGACACCTTGTCGCGGAAACGGTTCATCGACCGATCGCGCTCCGAGCCGCGCAACGTATCGAACATCGCATCGACCACCGCCTTATAACGTTTCTGGATGGCGTCTTTCTGCTTGATGGGCACGAACCCGATTTCGCCCCACCGGCGCTGGAATTCGCGGATGACCTCGAATCCGCCCGCAGCGACATCGGCCGCAGCCATCTCGTCGAGCAGAGCGAGTTTCTTTTGCAGATTCTCCTCGTATTGGCTGTCGACGCCGGAAAAATGCGAAGCCTTACGCTCGAAGAACTTATCGCACGCAACGCGAAATCGTTTCCAAACAACATCCGAATGCCGGCGCGACACGGCCCCGATCTCTTTCCAACGCGCCTGCAAGGCGATCAGCTCCTCGGTGGTCGCTTTCCAATCCTCGCTCTCGGAGAGCGCCTCGGCCTGCTCGCATAATTCGACCTTCAGCTGGAGATTATGCTCCATCTCGGTCTTGACGCCGGCATAGAAAGCCCGTTTGGCCTCGAAGAACTTGTCGCAGGCCGCACGGAACCGTTCGTAGATGCGGTTATTATCCTTTTTGGGTGCAAAACCGATGGTTTTCCACGTTTTCTGAATCTCCAGCAGACGTTCGCTGGCCTTATTCCACTCCTTGCGGGTGGTCGACGGCTGCGCGTTGAGCTCCTCGGCTGCGGCGCAAAGTTCCGTCTTGAGTTCGAGGTTTTTCACCTGCTCGGCTTTGAGTGCCTCGAAATGCTCCTGATGCTGCTTGTTGATGCGGCTCGAAGCGGCCTTGAACCGCTCCCAAAGCGTCTCTTTGAACTCGTTGGCAACGGGCCCCGTCTCACGCCATGCGTCGTGGAGCTTCTGCAACTTGTGGAACGCCTCGATGACCGACGGCTCCAAAACGAGCGCTTCGGCCTGCTCGCACAAAGCGGCCTTCTGTTCATAGTTCTTTTTCAGGTCGAGGTCGCGCAGCTCCTTGTTTATCTTGATGAAATTGTAGAAATTCTCGACGTGCAGGTTGTAGGTCTCCCACAAATCCTTGACCTGCTGCAAAGGAACGGGACCGGTCTCTTTCCAACGCTGCTGCAACTCGCGGAACTTGTTGAACGTATGGTTTAACGTCTCATCGGAATCGACCAACTCCTTCAATTCGTCGATGATGGCCAGCTTCGTCCGGTAGTTCTGCTCTTTCTCCGCTTCCAGATTGGCAATGAATTCGTCGCGGCGACGGCGATACTCTTTGAAAAGCTCTTTCAGCCGCACCTCGGCACCATCGACCGTCGGCACGAACTCCTCTTCGGAACCGCCACCATCGATGAACGCTCGCCGGGCCGTCTCGACCTCAGCGCGACGTAACCGATAGAAAGCGATTTTCAATGCCTCGACATCACGCCGGATAGCCTGCACGGGCTGTTCGGCCAACATCCGGTCGAACTGCTCCAACAACTCCTCCTTGCTCTTGCCTGCGAACTTCTCCTCGACGGACACTTCAACGTCCAGTTGTTCGGCCTCCTCGGCCGTGACGCCCTCGATTTCCAGCCCGGCTTGCTGAGCAGCGAGCACCGCCTCTTCATCTGCAAAATCGATTTGCGACGATTCGGGGTCGGTCTCGACAACCGTTTCGAGCATCGCAGCAGGCTCGGCGACGGGCGCCGCAACGACGGAGTTCTCAACGACCGGTTCGGTCGGGGCAGGGTTCGATTGCACATCTTCAGCCTCACGGCTGACCTGCTCCTCGGGAGCAGCAAGTGTCGGTTTTTCAGTAGCCATCTCGGTATCGGTTTCCGCTTTCGCCGGACGAAAGCGCATACATCGGGCAAATATAACGATTTTATGCCGAAAACATCGTTTTTTCGGCGAAATTTCGCTATATTCGCAAGAATCAACCGACAACCTGCCGAAATGAAATACCGCATCCTGCTGGTCGACGACGAAGTCGACATTCTCGAATTCATCCGCTACAATCTGGTCAAGGAAGGGTACGAAGTATCCACGGCCTGCGACGGCGCCGAAGCACTGCGAATCGCCACCGAATGTCGGCCCCATCTGATTCTGCTGGATATGATGATGCCTGTGATGGACGGCATCCAGACCTGCCGTGCCATCCGGCAAACCCCTGCACTGAACGACACGATGGTTGTTTTTCTCTCGGCATTGGGCGAAGAAGAACAACAACTCAACGGATTCGACGTCGGAGCGGACGACTATCTGACGAAACCCATCAAAATGAAACTGCTCGTCAGCCGTGTCCAAGCATTGCTGAAACGAATTCCGTCGGCAGCGGCAACTCCTGTCGCCGAGCCGGGCGCGGAACCTGCCCCGACCGACCGCATCGAAATCGATGGCACGAGCCATACGGTACGCTGCGGCACGGAACGCATCGCCCTGCCCCGCAAGGAATTCGCCCTGCTCGAATTGCTTTGCGCATCACCCGGAACATTGATTTCGCGCGAGCGGATCTATGCCGAAGTTTGGGGCTCGGAGGTAATCGTCGGCGACCGCACCATCGACGTACACATCCGTAAACTGCGTCAGAAAATCGGCGAACGCCACATCGTGACGGTCAAGGGCATCGGCTATCGCTTCGAACCGTGACGTCGGGAAATCGGTATTTCGGAAAAAATTTGCACGAATGCAAAAAAACGCCTACCTTTAACTGATAATTCGCGCGCAAGGCACGACCGGCAAACGGAAAACGCAATTACAATATATTAAAAAACACACGGAATATGATTATCATGGTTCTGAACTGCGGCTCGTCGTCGATCAAATACCAAGTCATCGACATGGAGGCCGCATCGAGCAAGCTTCTCGCCAAAGGTCTCGTCGAGCGCATCGGGCTCCCCGAAGGCGACCTGACCCACAAACCCGTCGGCAAAACGCCGTTCGAACTGCACCAACCCATCCCCGATCACACGACGGGCATCGAACTGGTGATGCAGGCACTGACCGACCCCGAACACGGCGTCATCCGCTCGCTCGACGAAGTGAAAGCCGTCGGCCATCGCGTGGCCCACGGCGGCGAATATTTTCCGCAGAGCTGTTTGGTGGATGCCGACGCGAAGGAGAAAATCCGCTCGCTCTGCCAGATCGCCCCGCTGCACAATCCGGCCAGCTTGGAGGGCATCAACGCCATCGAAAAAGTATTGCCGGGCGTACCGCAGGTAACGGTGTTCGACACCTCGTTCCACCAGACGATTCCGGCCGTGAATTACATGTTCGCACTCCCCTACGAATACTACGAAAAGTACCGAGTGCGCAAGTACGGCTTCCACGGCACGAGCCACAAATTCGTGGCGAAAGTCGGCGCCGAACTCGCCGGAATAGACCTCGAGCATTCGAAAATCATCACCTGCCACATCGGCAACGGCGGTTCGATCACGGCCGTGCTGAACGGCAAATCCTACGACACGTCGATGGGCTTCTCGCCGCTCGACGGACTGGTGATGGGTACGCGCTGCGGCTCGGTGGATGCCAGCGCCATCACTTTCATCGGCGAGAAAGAACATCTGTCGCTGGCGGAACTCGACACCATGATGAACAAAAAATCTGGCGTCATGGGCATCACAGGCCTGTCGAGCGACATGCGCGACATCGACCGCGCCTACAACGAAGGCAACGAACGCGCTATACTGGCCCGCGACATGTACTACGCACGCATCAAGAAATTTATCGGTTCGTATGCGGCCGAAATGGGCGGCGTCGACTTGATCGT
>RYWP01000019.1:0-20181 GCA_003979135.1 Alistipes sp. | reverse complement strand
TTCGGTTCGACCAACGAAGAACTGGTCATCGCCACGGATACCTATAATTTGGTGAAATAAAGCATTTCATTCAACATTCATACAGTATCCATTCAGCACCCATTAGCAGCACAACAAAATATTAATAAAATACTAATAAAAATGATTCAGCATCTTACGGAAATCGTCGAGGAGGCGAGAAAGAAAGGTAAAAAACGTTTGGCCGTCGCTTACGGTCAGGATTCGCACACGCTGGCGGCCGTCTACGAAGCCTATAAAGAGGGGCTGGTCGAGCCGACGCTCTACGGCGACAAAGCCGTCATCGAACAGGTCTGCAAAGAGAACGGTCTCGATATCAACGCATTCAACATCGTGCACGAACCGAACGACACGAAGTGCGTACAATTGGCCGTGGCATCGGTCGTAGCGGGCAATGCCGACGTATTGATGAAAGGTCTTGTTTCGACCGACAAATACATGCGCGGAATTCTGAACAAGGAGGCTGGCCTGTTCCCACCGAAAGGCGTGCTGAGCCACGTCTCGATCGTCGAGATGCCCTGCTACCACAAACTGCTCGTCATTTCCGACGTAGCCGTGATTCCGCTGCCCGACTTCAAGCAGAAGATGAAACAGATCGGCTACTTGGCACAGACGGCCAACCTGCTTGGCATCAAAACGCCGAAAATCGCCTGCATCGCCCCGTCGGAACAGCTGCTACCCAACGTCATCTCGTCGACCGAAGGCGCTCTGCTGGCCAAGATGGGCGACCGCGGTCAATTGGGTAATGTCACCGTCGACGGTCCGCTGTCGCTGGACGTAGCCCTCTTCAAGGAGGTGGCCGAACACAAGAAAGTCAAAGGCTCGTCGGTAGCCGGCGATCCCGACTGTCTGCTTTTCCCCAACCTGGAATCGGCGAACGTATTCTTCAAGTCGGCGACCCACTTGTGCAAAGGGGAGTTGGCGGCGATGGTCATGGGCACGAAAGTACCGTGCGTGCTGACTTCGCGCGGCGATTCGAGCCTCACGAAACTCTACTCCATCGCGCTGGCCTGCTTGGCCGCGAAATAGGCGATCGCGGGTCGACGGACCCGAAAACCCGAAAACCGAGATGCACATCCGGCATCGCAAGACCGGATGTGCATCGAAAAACGAACCGAGCATTTTATGAGCTACAAAATATTAGCGATAAATCCCGGCTCCACATCGACAAAGGTCGCCCTCTACGAGGAGGAACGACCTTTGTTCGATTTTACGTTGCGCCATACGACCGAGGAGCTGGCCGAATTCCCCGAAATCATCCAACAATTAGACTGGCGGCGCGGTCAGATACTCGAAGCGCTGCGCGAACGCAATGTTTCGCTCGACGAACTTGCGGCGGTCATCGGACGCGGCGGCCTGATTCGTCCCGTACCGGCGGGCGTATACGAGGTCAACTCGCGGATGCGCCATGACCTGCGCAATGCCAAGATGAAACATGCCTGCAACCTCGGCGGACTGCTGGCGGCCCAAATCGCCCACATGGCCCATGTGAAAGCCTACATCGCCGACCCGCCCGTAGTGGACGAGATGGACGACGTGGCCCGCATCACGGGAATGCCGATGTGCACGCGCTCACCGATTTCGCATGCGCTGAACCAAAAGGCTACGGCCCGCCTCCACTGCGAACGGGCCGGATTGGCCTACGAAAAAACGAATCTGATCGTCGCTCACATGGGCGGCGGGATTTCGGTAGCGGCTCACCGGCAAGGACGCATCGTCGACGTGAACAACGCGCTGGACGGCGATGGTCCGTTCGCCCCCGACCGCGCAGGCAGCATCCCATCGAGCGAGCTGATAAAAGCCTGCTTCTCGGGTAAATACACGGAAGCGGAACTGCTGCGGTTCGTGTCGAGCAAGGGCGGGCTGGTCGCCCACTTGGGCACCAACTCGGTAATGCAGGCGATGGAACGCATCGCGCAGGGCGACGAACGCGCCCGCAAGGTGATGGACGCCATGTGCTATAACATCGCCAAACAAATCTGCGCGATGGCGGCACCGATGGCAGGACGGGTCGATGCGATCGTGCTGACAGGGGGCATCGCGTTCAACGAACCGATCGTGAAGTACATCAGCACGCATTGCGCTTTCTTGGCTCCGGTATCGGTCTACCCGGGCGAAAATGAGCTAGAATCGTTGGCCATCAACGCCTTAGTCGTACTTCGCGGCACTGTCGAACCGAAAGTCTATCAATAAACTCCGAGGCAGGGCGCTAATCGCGCCTTGCCGACATAAATCACGGACGAAAAAGCAGAAAAATCGCGGAAAACCTTTCATTCCTGCCCGAGAATCGCTAACTTTGCGAAAATAAACCCAACTATACACGCATGAAAGAGGTCATACAACTCTGCGACAAGAAATTCCGCGTCATGATTCCCGCCGAACGGATCGACGAAGCCGTCACGGCCGTAGCCCGACGCATCAACGCCGACTACGCAGATAAAGAGACCCCGATTTTCCTCGGTATCCTCAACGGCTCGTTCATGTTCATGAGCGACCTCATCAAGAAAATCGAGTTCAACAACGAGTTATCATTCGTGAAACTGGCCTCCTACGAGGGCGACCACTCCTCGGGCGAAGTCAAGACGCTCATCGGACTGAACAATTCGCTCTGCGGCCGACACATCATCATCGTCGAAGACATCGTCGAGACGGGCGGAAGCATCGCCCACATGGTACGCGATTTGGCGAAGTACGAACCGGCGAGCGTCGAAGTCTGCACGCTCTTCTTCAAACCGGCCTGCTACCACAAGGAATTCCCCATCAAATATCGCGCGATGGAAATCGGCAACGAATTCATCGTAGGCTACGGGCTGGACTACAACCAATTGGGTCGCAGCCTGAAAGACATCTACGTCGTCACGGAATAATGGCTATCGAAACCGACAATGCACTTTTCGACAGCGGGCGGCTTCTGCCGCTCGTCGAGGATTTCTATACGATTCAGGGCGAGGGATACCATGCCGGAAAACCGGCCTACTTCATCCGGTTGGGCGGATGCGACGTCGGCTGCCGATGGTGCGACGCCAAGTACACGTGGAATCCGAAACTCTATCCGCCGGTCGACATCCGGACGATCATCGACCGCGCTACGGCCTACCCCGCCCAAGCCATCGTCATCACAGGCGGCGAGCCATTGCTCTATCCGCTGGGGCCGCTGACCGACGAATTGCATGAACGGGGTCTGCAAATCTTTCTGGAGACCTCCGGAACCCACCCGTTCAGCGGACAGTTCGATTGGGTGTGTCTGTCGCCCAAACGCCAGCACGCCCCACTGCCCGAAGCATTCGAATGGGCCCACGAACTGAAAGTAATCGTCGAAACAGAGGAGGACTTCGCATGGGCCGAACGCAATGCGGCACAAGTCGACCCATCGTGCCGGCTCTACCTGCAACCCGAATGGAGCGTCGCCGAAACGATGATGCCCGCAATCGTGGAGTACGCCAAAGCGTACCCGCAATGGAATATCTCGATTCAGACGCACAAATACATGCGCATTCCGTAACCCCTCAATCATGCAGATTCGTGTCAGTCAGAAAGGATGGATGATCGTTACGGGGGTCATCCTGCTTTTCACGACTCTCGTCGTGGGCCGCAATCTGCTGCATGCCATTCGCATCAAGCGCGAAATCCGCGCTTTGGAACGGGAAAAAACACATTATACGGAGAAAATCGAACAAGACAGCACGCTGGTCGAACAGCTGCAATACGACGATTATCTGGAAGAGTACGCTCGGGAACGATTCCGGATGCAGCGACGCGACGAGCAGGTTTACATCGTCGAGGAGGACGACTGAGCCGATCGCAAGAATTGCCGCCGAACCAAAGCGACGGTTTCGCGGAATGCTTCTAACCGGAACATCGCCGAAAGCAACACATAGACGCCGACGCCGACACCGATTTCGATCATCAGTCGCAACACACCGTCGAAAGGCAGGAAAAGCAAAACAGCCCGCACGGCACCGTACATCGCAGCCGTGACGGCGGCAATCGGGAGCAACGTCCGCACCAACCGACCGATCCTCAACACAGTGAACCGCATCGAAGCACCGACATTCACTGCCATTTCGCAAAAGGCAATCACAACCAACCCCCAAACCACCGCCTGTACGCCGACGGGTATCGTCGCAACGAACACCGCAGTCATCAGCCCTTTCTTTATCAATTCGATGCGGAGAATGATTCCGCCGTCGCTCCGGACTTTCAGCACGGTGAAAGCGACCATCGCCACGGGATAGAACAACCCGACGAGACAAATCACCTCTAAATAAGGCACAGCCGACATCCACTTCGCACCGAGAAGCGTTGCGAACAGGTCGGGCGCAATGGCCGAAAGCCCCATCATCACCGGAAACAACACATAAGCGACGAGCATCACGATTTGGCGGTAACTCTCGGCGAACCGACAGGCATCGTCGCCGATACGCGTCAAAGCCGGAAACGTCACGTTCTGCACGGACTGCACGGCCGAGGTCACGAGCTGGTCTTTGAGTTTCACGGCTTGGTCGAATGCCCCCAGCACCCCGACGGGATAGAGCCGGCCGATAAAAAACTGGGGAATCTTATTATAAAAGGTAGTGACGAGTTCGGTCGTCATCAGACTGAAACTATACGGCGCCATACGACGCAACGCATCGAGGCTGCACTTGCCATAGGGCCGCCAGTCACTGATCCACCAAAGCAATCCGGCCCGCACAGCCATCTGCAAAACACGTTGTGCAACGATGCTCCACACACCGTATCCGGACAAAGCCATCCCGATAGCGACGAGACCGCTGACCATCCACGAAACAAAAGTCACTTTCGACAACAACGCGAACCGAAACTGCCGCGTGAACAGCACGTTCTGCACGGTACACAACGCATTGACAGGCAACAACAGAAAGAAGACCGGCGCCAACGGCACCAGTTCGGGCATGTCGTAGAAGCGGGCCGCAACAGGGGACGCCGCCACGAAAACGAAATAGAGCACAGCCGAAACACCGACGTTGAAGAGAAACACCGACTTGAAATCGTGCTGTTCGGGAGCCTGTTTCCGGATGAGCGTCTGCGAGAAACCGCTATCGACGATCACCAGCGCCACAGCCGCCACAGCCGTCAGAATGGCCATCAAACCCAAATCCTCGCGGGTCAACAGACGCAAAATAATGAGACTGACGGCCATCTGCATCAACGCCGTGCCCACTTTCTCGGCCATATTCCACGCCACGCCACGAGCCACCTTGTCGCGCAATTCGCCGCGGCGGGTACAATCCGTTGCTTCGGGTTTCATGAGAGCGGTTTCGGAGTTCCGTTTCGGAGCGGTTCAACAGAATTCGGACCGTTTCAGAGCTTTTCGCCCGCTGCGATCGCCGCATTGCGCTGACGGATGGCCTTCACCGGAGCGATTTCGACATACGATGCGCCACCGTCCTCGCCGAAACTGCCGCCTACGATAGCGAACAAATCCTCCTCCGACAATTGGCCATACTGGTCGAGAAAATCCAACGCATCGGCCAAAAAATGGTATCGATTGTCTGTGCCGCGCTGCCGCAGAATCGCCACGACCCCGTAGGAAAGCGCCAGAATGCGCTGTGCATGCAACGTATAACAAATGGCGACAACGGTTTTCCGACCGCGGAAAGCTGCCAGGTAACGTCCCGTACGCCCGGTCTTGGTGTCGAGCACCACGTAACGGATGGGCAGGTTGGTCGAAGCGCGCACGGCCGATCGAGCCAACTGAGCCGTGATTTCGTGGTTGACCGAAACCATATTCATATCGATCATCGGACGGAAATGGTTTTCGTCGCGCTCGATTTCACGAGCCACACGCGCCATCGTCTGCACCGCTTCGGTCGGATAATCGCCCGTAGCGGTCTCGTCGCTCAGCATCACGGCATCGACCCGCTCGTAGATGGCGCTGGCGACGTCGCTCACCTCGGCCCGCGTCGGACGCGGCGAATGCACCATCGAATAAAGCATCTGCGTGGCGATGATGACGGGGCGTTTAGCAGCGATGCACTTCTCGACGATACGCCGCTGAGCGTTGGGTATCACCTCAGCCGGCAACTCGACGCCCAAGTCGCCGCGCGCCACCATGATGCCGTACGACGCCTCGATGATTTCATCGATATTGTCCAATCCCTCCTGATTTTCGATTTTCGAAATGATTTTGATAGGGCTCTTGCGAGTGTCGAGGATCGCCTGCACAGCCTCCACATCGCGCGCGCTCCGCACGAACGAATGGGCGATGAAATCGACATCGTGCTGCGTGGCCCACTCGATAAAGCGACGGTCTTTCTCGGTGACGGAAGGCAGGTCGATGCTGACGCCCGGCACGTTGACGCTCTTGCGCGAACGCAGCGTGCCGCCCGTAATGAATTCGCACAACAACTCGTCGTCGCTCTTGGAAACGACACAAATTTCCAACTCACCATCGGCAATCAACATCCGCGCACCGACCGGAATATCGCGCACGATGGTCGGCACGTTCATATAAATGGTCTCACGCGTCGAATCGTCCGCACCGACAGACCCGCGTACGGCAACCCGGTCGCCCGTCCGGAACTCGATGCCCGAACCGTATTCGGCGGCAACGGCGGTTACGCGAATTTCGGGACCTTTGGTATCGAGCATCACGGGAATCGACGGATTCACCCGATGCACGATCTCGACGATCTGTGCAGCACCCTCCTCGGTGACATGTGCCGAATTGATGCGCACGACGTCCATACCTGCGTCGTAGAGGCGGTGAACGAACTCCTCGGTCGTCCGGAAGTCTGACAATGTGGCGACGATTTTCGTCTTTTTCTTACGATAGTTATTTTCCATAAATCACTCGATATTTCATTCTGTTTCGACGGCCGGTGCACCGCCGACGATTTCCGCCAGCGCCTCGACGCCCAACCGGTAGGAATCCAAGCCGAATCCCATGACGGAACCGGCCGCCACCGGCGCCAACAACGAAATGCGGCGGAATTCCTCGCGTGCGAGAATCGACGAGATGTGTACCTCGACGACAGGCACCGCGACAGCCGACACTGCATCGCGCAGAGCCACCGACGTGTGGGTATATCCGCCGGCATTGAGCACCACACCATCGTACGTACCGTCGGCCTGCTGGATGGCATCGATCAACACCCCCTCGTGATTGGACTGCCGATAATCCAACGTGCAATACGGATAACGCGCCCGCAAGCGATCGAGAAAATCCTCGAAACGCTGCGTCCCGTAGACGTGCGTATCGCGCCGTCCCTGCAAATTTAGGTTGGGCCCGTTGAGTATCAATAGTTTCATCGTGGCGGAAGTTTATCGGCCGCAAAGGTATCCATAATTTCCGAATTATCCTTACCTTTGTTCGAATTACTCCCCGAAATAACAATTCATACCATGACCGAATTCGGCTTTATCGAGCAACTGGCAGCCCGATTCGTCGCCTTGCCTGCCAACGGCTTCGAGGGCATCGGCGATGACTGCGCTGTGCTGCCCGTCGGCAACGGCGAGGCGCTGCTCTTCACGACCGACCTGCTGACCGAGGGCGTCCACTTTCTGCGTGCCGCCACTTCGGCCCGCGAGCTGGGGGGCAAATCGTTGGCAGTCAACCTGAGCGATGTGGCAGCGATGGGCGGACGCCCCGTTGCAACGCTGCTGTCGCTCTCGCTGCCGGCGGACACGACCGACGCATGGGCAACCGAGTTCATGGAGGGTTATCGGGAGATGAGCGAGCGGTTCGGCGTAACGCTCGCGGGCGGCGACACGACCCGATCGACCGCCGGCATCGTCATCAACGTCACAGCCATCGGACGGGCCGACGCGACGCACATCAAACGCCGCAGCGATGCCCGCGCAGGCGATACGATTTTCGTCACGGGCGAACTGGGCGCCTCGGGAGCAGGGCTGAACGATATTCTTGCGGGCCGCTACGATACACCGGCAGCAGCCATTCACCGCAACCCACAACCGCACGTAGCCGAGGGCCTTTGGCTTGGAGCACGGCCGGAAGTACATGCCATGATGGATCTTTCGGACGGACTGGCATCGGACGTCCGCCACATCCTCGAACGTTCGCGCTGCGGCGCAATCATCGACGTGGAACGGATTCCGGCGGCCGAGGGAGCCGACGTGCAACTTGCCGCCTGCGGAGGTGAAGACTACAAACTGCTCTTCACGGCAGACGCCGCAACCTCGGAGAAACTCGCAAACGATTTTCTGGAAAAATTCGGCGCACCGCTCTATCCGGTGGGAACGATTACCGCAGACACGGAACTCGTCTGGCGACAGAACAGACGACCGGTCGAACGAGACTGGAAAGGATTCGTGCATTACTAAATTAAGAAAGGCGCCTCCACGAAAAGGCGCCTTTATGAGACACGGCCGGCGTCTCAAACCTCCGGCACTTTGACCAACCCGTAATCGGCAGCCAACTGCTCCATCAACTCGAACGCAGCTCCGTAATCGTTGGGAATCCGTCCGTCGAGAATCGCCTCCTTAATCACCTCCTTGATGTCGCCGATGACGCGGCACGGACCGATGCCGTACGTCCGCATGATGATTTCGCCCGTGATGGGCGGCTGGAAATTGCGAATGCGGTCGCGCTCCTCCAAATCCTTCATCTTGCGGCGCACCAGCTCGAAATTGGACATATAACGTTTCACTTTCGCGTCGATGCCCGACGTGATGTCCGCTTCGCACAAAGTCATCAATGCCTCCACATCGTCGCCCGCCTCGAACAACAAACGCCGCACGGCCGAATCGGTCACCATGTCCTCGGAGAGGATGATGGGCCGCAAGTGGAGAAACACCAATTTCTGCACGAACTTCATGTGCTCGTTCAACGGCAGTTTCAGCCGCCGGAAAATTGCGGGCACCATTTTCGACCCGAGCACCTCGTGACCGTGGAACGTCCACCCAGTCTTGGGGTCATAAGCTTTGGTCTGCGGTTTTCCAATATCATGCAGAATGGCGGCCCACCGCAGCCACAGGTCGCCGGAACGCTTCGCCACGTTATCCAACACTTTGAGCGTATGAATGAAATTGTCCTTATGGGCATGTTGTCCGCGGCGCTCGACCCCTTTCAGCGCGTGCATCTCGGGAAAAATCAACGCCAGCAGGCCGGTGAGTTCCAACAACTCGAAACCTATCGACGGCACGGGCGACAAAACGATTTTGTTCAGTTCGGCGATGATGCGTTCGCGCGAAACGATGCGGATGCGCTCGGCATTGCGCGCGATGGCGTCGAACGTCTCCTCTTCGAGCGTGAAACCCAACTGCGCAGCGAACCGGATGCCGCGCATCATGCGCAGCGGATCGTCTGAAAAGGTGATGTCGGGATCGCACGGGGTGCGGATGATGCCGTGTTCGAGATCGTACATGCCGTCGAACGGATCGACCAGCTCACCGAAGTCGCGTTCGTTAAGCGACCACGCTAGCGCATTGATCGTGAAGTCGCGGCGCAACTGGTCGTCCTCCAACGTACCAGCCTCGACCTGCGGTTTGCGCGAATCGTGCGTATAGGATTCGCGGCGAGCCCCGACGAATTCCAACTCGACCCCGCGGACACGCAGCATAGCGGTGCCGAAAGTCTTAAACACGGAGAGTTTGGTGTGCAACTCGTCGGCCAGCGCCTGCGCGACGTCGATGCCGCTGCCGACCACCACCACATCGACGTCGGTCGAGGGACGATGAAGATAATGATCACGCACATAACCGCCCACGACGTAGGCATCGACCCTCTTTTCACGGGCAATGCGCGCGATGCGGCGGAATATGGGGTCGGTGAACTCCACAGCGTTATTTTTTTACGTATTTTTCGACTGCCTTTTTCCAGACCTCGTAACCCGAAGCCATCAGATGCAGGCCGTCGTTGGTATAACGGCTGTCGAGATTGCCTTTGCCGTCGACCAGCAGCGACCAAAGGTCGATGTAGACGATGCCTTTCTCCCGACACAATGCCTCCAGCTGGCGATTGGTCTCGATAATCTGCGGATTGATGCCGTAATGATGCCGATATTTCTTGAAATCGGCGCCGTTGACCGGCAGAATACTCTGCACGTAGAGCTTCGTCTGCGGCGAACGTTTCTGGAACCGAACGATCAGTTTGCGGATGTTGCCCGCCACCTCGTCGGGCCCGACACCGACCGAAAGATCGTTGGTACCGATCATCAGAAAGAGCTTCCGCGGACGTCCGGCGATGATCGAATCGATGCGTTCGAGCAGCCAGCCCGAACGGTCAGCGCTGATGCCGCGGTTCTTGACGTGGCGATTGTCGAGCAGTTCGGCCCACTCGCAGCCGTCGGTGATGCTGTCGCCCAAAAAAACGATGTCGTTCGACCGGATGGGCAGTGCATCGAAAAGGCTGCGTTTCTGGTAATTGTATTCGTTCTGCGCACAAACGGCCGTACAGGCGAACAACGCCGCAAGCAGCAAAATGGAAAAACGTTTCATATAATTAATCTTTTATCAGAAAATCAATTTACGCAACGTATTACGCATATCGTCAATCATAAAATCATACAGATCATCCCTGATGCCTTCATAATTTCCGAATAGTGTTCGGTTTTTGCCCTCGTCGATCCAATAATCGGAAGCAGTCATGCCAAATCCGGAATTTTTCAAAACAACGGACTATACCTCCAGCATTTCGCGGCGATAGAGTTGCACGGTGTTCTCCAATCCGTAGTAGAGCGCATCGCACACCAACGCATGGCCGATGGATACTTCGTCCGTCCACGGGATACATTCGAGGTAGTAGCGCAGGTTCTCCAAACTGAGATCGTGGCCCGCATTGAGCCCCAAGCCTTGACAGCGCGCCTCCTCGGCAGCGGCTACATATGGCGCGACGGCTGCTTCGGCCCCCGAAGGATAAAGACGGGCGAACGCTTCGGTATACAGTTCGACGCGGTCGGCACCGCACGCTTTGGCTCCGGCAACCATCTCGGGCACGGGATCGACGAAAATCGACACACGGATGCCACGTTCATGGAAAAGGGCCGTAATGTCGGTCAGGAAGTCGCGGTGCGCCACGGTATTCCAACCTGCGCAGGAGGTCAACGCATCGGGCGCATCGGGCACGAGCGTCACCTGTGCGGGCCGAACCTCCGCAACGAGGTCGACGAACTCTCCGACGGGATTGCCCTCGATGTTCAACTCAGTAGCAAGCACCTTCTTCAAAGCATGCACATCGTCGTGGCGGATATGCCGCCCGTCGGGCCGCGGATGCACCGTGATGCCGTCGGCCCCGAATCGCTCGATGTCGAGAGCCGCACGCACCACATCGGGCCGATCGCCGCCGCGTGCATTCCGCACCAAGGCGATCTTGTTGATATTGACGCTCAATTTTGTCATAAAAACCCTCTCTTTGGTCGCATCTCAGATACTCAGCACCGGCAACATCCGCACGCGTTTGCTTTTGCCCGCGCTTATACGTATCTTTGCAAATGCCGAACCGGCATCCGGTTCCGGCGTGTAAAGGTACTCACTTTTTTCGAATTTCCGCCGATGAAAATCCTACTTTTTTCCCGCAGGCAGGTCGCCCACACGCCCGAGGAACTGAACCAGCTTTTCGAAACCATCGACCGGTTCGGATTCGACTACGCGGTCAACGCCGAGTTCGCCGAATTCGTGCACGAACTGACCGGCCGCACGATTCCGGCGGAAAAACGCTACGGTGATCGCGTCGGCCCTCAACCGACCGAAAGCGTCATGGTGTGTTACGGCGGCGACGGCACGCTGCTCGAAGGCGTGCACCGGCTCGCCGGCGCCCCGATTCCGGTGATGGGCATCAATGCCGGTCACTTGGGATTTCTGACCAGCGCTCCCAGCGAGGGACTCGATTTGATATTCAAGGAGATCGCCGACCGCAACATTCTCACCGAACCGCGTTCGATGCTGCGGGTCGAAGGCGACTTCCCCGAGCCGCCCGAATCGCCGCTGGCTCTCAACGAATTCGCCATACAACGCCACGGAGCCGGAATGATTTCAGTCGAAACCTACGTCGACGACCAGATGGTCGCCACCTACCACGGCGACGGAGTCATCGTCTCTACCCCGACGGGCTCGACCGCCTATTCACTGAGCGCCGGAGGGCCCGTCGTAGCACCGGCCTGCTCGTGCCTCATCATCTCGCCGCTGGCACCGCATAATCTGACCATGCGGCCGGTGGTGATTCCCGATTCGGCGACCATCACGCTCCGCGTCCATGCCCGGCGCGCCGATGCTTTCGCCACGCTCGACAACCGCACCTATCCCCTTCCGTCGGAAGCCGAATTCCGCGTCGAACTGGCCCGGCAACGCATCTTTCTGGCCGTCCCGCACAATATATCGTTCTACGACACGTTAAGAAACAAGATGATGTGGGGAATCGACATCCGCAGCTAACCACGAAATTCATCCCGTTTTTTGCGCCGTTTTCGTTTTTATTCCCTATATTTGCGCTCTATTATGAACGAACCGAAACGCATACCGCAGCACGTAGCCATCATCATGGACGGCAACGGCCGCTGGGCCACCCGTCACGGCAAGGAACGATTCGAAGGTCATATCGCCGGCGTGGAATCGGTGCGGGCTTCGGTGCGGGCCGCGTTACGTCACGGAATCGATTATCTGACCCTCTACGTCTTCTCCACCGAGAACTGGGGACGCCCCGAGCAAGAGGTGAACGCGCTGATGGAACTTTTCTGCCGCAGCGTGGTGAACGAGTTGGTCAACCTTTCGCAGCAGGGCGTGCGCATCCGGATGATCGGCGACCGCAACCGTTTCTCGGACGAAGTGCGGCAAGCGCTGGCCGAAGCGGAGGCCCGAACCGCGACGAGCGACAAACTGACATTGATTCTGGCGCTCAACTACTCGTCGCGCGATGAAATCGTGCGTGCCGTTCGCCGAATCGCCGGCCGCGTGCAAACAGGCGAACTGGCCCCCGAAACCATCGACGAAACAATCCTCGGGGAATCACTCTACACGGCGGAATTCCCCGACCCCGACCTCGTTATCCGCACGAGCGGCGAATACCGTCTCAGCAACTTCCTGCTGTGGCAGTCGTCCTATGCCGAACTATGGTTTCCGGAGGTGCTGTGGCCCGATTTCACCGAAGAGTGGTTCGACAAGGCCGTCGAGGAGTACGGCCGGCGCGAACGACGATACGGGCTGGTCAAATAGATGAAGTTTTTGCAAAAAGAATGAATCGCTTTCACAATAAGTCAGTCATAGCATGGTCGCTGCTGTTGTTCGGCATCCTCACGACGAATACAACGGCCCAAGAGGCCGCACCGACCGAACCGGCAGATACGACAGCCATAGCGGAACCGTCCTTTCCGGAAGATGCCCCGATGCTGCAATACGGCAACCGTCCGAAACGTTACTACATCCGCAAGGTCGAAATCCACGGGGTGAAATACCTCGACCACAACAACCTCAAATCCTCCGCCGGTCTCATCGAGGGCGACTCGGTTTATCTGCCGAGCGATTTCATCGCTAATTCGATCAACCGGCTCTGGCGGCAGAGCGTCTTTGCAGACGTCAAGGTGGGTGCCGAAATCGAAGGCGACAACCTCGACCTGCACGTCTTTCTGAAAGAACGCCCCCGCATCTATCACTGGGAATTCGAAGGCATCTCGAAAGGCAAGAAGAAAGATCTGCTCGAAAAACTGAAGCTCAAGCCGGGCCGCAATACGCTGTCGGACTACATCATCGACAAGAACAAAAAGCTCATCAAAGCCTACTGGGTCGAGAAAGGATTCCGCAATACGGAGGTCGACGTTCGTATCGAAAATGATTCGGTCTATCCGGAACAGGCGGTCAACGTCACGTTCCTCATCGACAAGAAAAACCGTGTGAAGATCGGTAAAATCAACTTCACGGGGAACGAGCAGTTCAAGGACAAACGCCTGCGCAAGACCTTTAAGAAGACCCATCAGAAAAGCATCAACTTCTTCCGCGGCGCGAAACTCAACGAGAACGACTACGCCGACGACAAGGAGTTGCTGCTCGATTTCTACAACTCGAAAGGCTACCGCAACGCCACCATCGTACGCGACTCGATCTACCCCATCGACGACAAACGCATCGGCATCGACATCGAAGTGGCCGAGGGCAACAAATACTACATCCGCAATGTTTCGTGGGTCGGCAACTCGGTGCACGAAACCGAAGAACTGCAACGGATGTTCGCTGTGAAGCAGGGCGATACCTACGACAAGAAGTCGATGCACAAGCGATTGGGCATCGGCAAGGAGGATAACCCCGAGAACATTTCGGTGAAGTCCCTCTATCAGAACGACGGCTACCTGATGTCGCAGATCGAACCGGCCGAGACAATCATCGGCGCCGATTCGATCGACATCCAAGTGAAAATTTTCGAGGGCAAGCAGTTCACCATCAACGAGGTAGGAATCACGGGCAACCAGCGCGTGGACGACGAGGTGATCCGCCGCGAGATCTACACCCGCCCGGGCGAACTCTACAACCGCGCCCTGCTGATGCAGACCATCAGCACGCTGAACGCCATGGGGCACTTCAATCCCGAGGCCATCATGCCCGACATCCGTCCCGTTTCGAACGAGCTGGTCGACATCAACTGGCCGCTCGAGGAACAGGCCTCCGACCAATTCAACATCGCAGGCGGTTGGGGTTCCGGTACATTCGTAGGTTCAGTGGGCATCACGCTGAACAACCTATCCATCCGCAACTTCTTCAAGAAAGGAGCATGGCGTCCCTATCCGATGGGACAGAATCAACGTCTGTCGCTCTCGGCACAGACCAACGGCACCTACTACAAGGCATTCGCATTCAGCTTCACCGACCCGTGGCTCGGCGGACGAAAACCCAACTCGTTCACGCTGTCGGCCCACTTCTCGGAACAGAACAATGCCTACTATGTATGGCAGACCTCGACCCAATATTTCCGCACGTACGGCGTAGCGCTCGGCTTGGGTAAGCGGCTCGAATGGCCCGACCCCTATTTCCAACTCTATGCCGAAGCCCGCTACGAACGCTATACGCTGAAAGACTGGACCTCGTTCGTCATGGAGAATGGTTCGGCCAATTTGCTCTCGTTGCGGCTGGTCTTCTCGCGCAACTCGGTCGACCAACCCATCTATCCGCGGCGCGGTTCGGAGTTCAGCGCCTCGGTGCAGGCGACACTGCCCTACTCGCTGTGGGACGGTAAGGATTACAGCAGTTCGACGCTGAGCGATTCGGAGCGCTACAAATGGATCGAATTCCACAAATGGCAGTTCAAGGCCCAATGGTTCCAAGCGCTGACCCGCAACATGAATCTCGTCTTGATGGCACGGGCCGAAATGGGCTTCTTGGGCAGCTACAACAAACACAAAGTCTCGCCGTTCGAACGGTTCGAGGTCGGCGGCGACGGCATGTCGGGCTACAACATCTACGGTATCGACATCATCTCGATGCGAGGCTACGAAGACGGCGCACTCGACCCGATTTCGGAGAACTATGCGTGCGCCTATAACAAATACACGCTCGAACTCCGATATCCGGTGATTCTGAAACCTTCGTCGCAAATCTATGTGCTGGGCTTCCTTGAAGGAGGTAACGCATTCGATTCGTGGCGGTCGTTCTCGCCGTTCCGCATAAAACGGTCGGCTGGTTTCGGCGTGCGGCTCTATCTGCCGGTAGTCGGCATGCTGGGCATCGACTGGGGCTACGGCTTCGATCCGCCGGCCGGTTCGACGACCAAGAGCGGCAGTCAGTTCCACTTCGTCATGGGACAACAGTTTTAATAACCGGCACGGAGCATAAGGGCAGGACAGTTCTATAAAAACGCTGCATCGGGAGGAAGAACTACAGATATTGGCAATATATTTGAGAAAAAAGAGTTATCTTTACAATAAAGATTACGACAACGCCCGTCCCGACGACGCGCATAACGACTTAAAACGACGAGAATCATGAAACGACTGATACTGACGGTATCGCTGTTGCTGTCGCTGACGGCACTCGCAGCACAGAACTACATCGTAGTCGACAGTGAAAAGGTATTCAAATCCATCGATGCCTACAACAAGGCGCTGACCGAACTCGACGAACTGGCCCGCCAATATCAGGCGCAGGTCGACGGAAAATATGCGGTCATCGAACAACTCTACGAAAACTACATGGCCCAGAAAGCGTCGCTTCCAGCACAAACCCGCCAATCACGTGAAAATGCTATCTTGGAGCAGGAAAAAGAGGCGCAACAGTATCAAGAAAGCTTATTCGGGAACGACGGTACGCTGATGAAAAAACGGCAGGAGTTGATCCTTCCCATTCAGAAACGGGTATTCGACACCATCGACCGTTATGCAAAGCAGGTCGGGGCCGATTTGGTGCTCGACGCATCGAACAATCCGACAATGCTTTACCACAGCACGCGTGTCGACCATACGCAACAGGTCATCGAAGCACTCAAATAACGAAAGGAAACAGACGGATTCGGGAACACGAATAGCTCCAGAAATACAGGCATAAAAAACATCGGGAGCGCAGAAAACCTCCAATAGAACGGAAACAAACCATCGCACTAATAAAAAAATGAAAAAAGCAATCAAACTAACCCTCGCGGTTGTACTGATGATGAGCGCCACGTCGCTCTTCGCGCAGAAATTCGGTCGCATCAACTCGGAAGAGATCATCGCAGTCATGCCCGAGACCAAAGAGATGCAGACCAATATGCAGGCCTACGTCAAGAATCTGCAAGACGAAATGGAGGCTTTGCAAGTCGAATACAACAACAAGCTGCAAGAGTTTCAAAAGAATTACGAAACCTATTCGGAGGCCGTGCGCGACATGAAGAGCAAGGATCTGGAATCGATCACGACCCGCATCCGTGAATTCGAGCAGGTGGCCCGCGAAGATATTCAGAAAAAACAGTACGAATTGCTGGCACCTATTCACGAAAAGGCCAAAGCGGCTATCGACAAGGTTGCCGCTATGGGCGGTTATCTCGCTGTGTTCGATACGGCAGCAGGTTCGCTGGCTTACTTCGATGCAGCGGCATTGACGGACATCGCTCCTGAGGTGAAAAAAGAGCTCGGAATTTCCGAGACCGCAACGCCTGCAGCCAACTGATCCGGCATTCGGCCGAAAAAAAGCGCGTTTCGATTGTCGAAACGCGCTTTTTTCGTGCTATTCGTTCAACAGAATGAACAACGCCCGTTTCTGTTCCTCCGGCGAACGGTACTGTTCGTACAACCGGCGATATTCGGGATTCTCTTTGAGATTCGAAGCTCGGAGCAACTGTTGTGCAAAGGTCTGCTCCACACCGTGCCAATCCTTTATCTGTTTGTAAGGAAAGGCATCACGATTGCCGAGAAACTGCGTCAAATACCCGATCGCACGGTCGATGGCACCGTCGGCCGCATCGTAAAGATCGATGTCCATCGTACGGGCGACAGTGCACATATCGAGCAGATGGGTAAGGTTATAGACCGAATAGCCGAATGCCGTCGTGCGTGCGAGTTCGCGCGGCTGTCGGCCGTCGGCTTCGATTTGAGGACGCAGACGCCGCTCGGCGAACCCCTCGACCAACTCGCGCGCCACCTCATCGCGTCCGGCAAAGAGCGCGAATACCACCGTCTGCACGTCGTAAGCCACGCCATGATTATTCTTCGCAGCGTATTCACCAAGACCTGCATCGCTCGTACGCAGCCAATCGACATACTCCGAAAACCAATCGCGCAACGCTTTCATCTCTTTTTTCGAAAGGTATCCTCCGCGTTCGAGCACCGCAGCAGCATCGACCGCTTCGAGGAACGAATAGGTATCGAGCACCCCCTCAGGACGTCCCAGCCCTCCGTTACGCCCCGGCACCATCTGAGCATAGGTGGCATTGGGATTCATCCGCGTAGCGGGATTCAGAAACCACGTACGCAACATCGAAGCTGCCTTGCGGGCATACTCCGGCCGCTCGGACAAAAGATAGGCCCCCGTGAGCCGATACAGACGGGACGAAAAATCACCGAGACGATCGCGGTCGAACTGCTTGAGTTCGGGATTCGACTCGCCGTCCCGACGCACATAGGGCAAGCCGTCCGGCGTATCGGGATTGGGCCACCAATAACGGCCCATACTGATATAATCGTGTTTGTCGCCACTCGGCGGCGTCATCCCCTTGTCGATGACCGTCGGATTCGGCAAAGAGAGCAATTTGTCAGCATCACGCAACGCGCGTTCATACAAAGGTTTGAGACGGGTATCGCCGAGCGCTACAGCCTTTCGGGCCCGCGTGGCAGCCTCGACGTCGAGTAGATAAGGCTGTGCGGAAACCGCAGAAACAACACAACACGCCGATACCGAAATCAAAGACAGCAATCCGAAAATTTTCATGGTTCAATAGAATTGGTCGACCAAATATACGGATTTTTATCGAATAAATATTGCGCAGAGCTGTTTTTTATCGGACCGACTACCGCCCGGATTTTTCATCCGAACATTTTGGTCGAATTGGTTTTTTTCATTAATTTTGTACTCCGAAACGAAATCCCGACTCGAATAATGAATTCAGCCTCCACGTCGCAACAGGTCGACACGGTACTAAAACATATCAAGGATTTGCTTTCCAGCGGCCGGCTCGAACCCGGCGAACGCCTGCCGGCCGAACGTCGACTGGCAGCCCAACTCAACGTAAGCCGAGCCCATGTGCGCACCGCCTTCCAGAAGTTGGAATTCTACGGCATCGCAAAGACCTTTCCGCAAAGCGGCACAGTCGTGGCACAGGAGAAGATGCAGGTACTCAACAGCATGATTATCGACGCGCTCAAAATCGACCGTTACGATTTCAGCTCGCTGGTCGACGTGCGCATCCTGCTCGAAATCGAGGCCGTGAAACTATGCGCCCGCAACCGCACGGAAGAAGACCTGACGAACATCGAAGCAGCGCTGACCGAATGCGAATCATTCTTCAACACCGAAGAGCGTGTCAACAAGGATTTTGCTTACCATCAGGCTGTTGCGCAAGGCGGTCACAATCCGGTCATCGCGTCGCTACTGCTCATCATCACGCCCGACGTACTGCGCTACTACCAAAAGTACAAAGTCTGCTCGGTTCCCAGTCAGGAGGTCTTCTTCGAGCACCGCGAAATGTTGCGTTTCATCCGCGAACACAACGAAGAAGGTGCGGCCGGCATGCTCCGCCAACATTTGAAAACACTCTCAGAGTTTTCGCGCTCCTCCAACGAAGAACATTTTCTCGAAACCGAAGTCAAGAGGCCGTAGCAGCCGAATGACCGCCTACGGTTTTTCGATTTCGAAGTCGGCGAACCGGACGATTTCGTCGCGCAACTCGCCTTTCAGCGAACCGTTGTCGCCGATGCTCCGATAGATGCCCCATTTCGGACGCAGACCCGTTGTGCTCATACGCCACAAATCGAGCGACCGATCATCGATACGCAATAACTCGTGCCCGTCGGTAATCCGGACGATGCACACCGAATAACTGCCGCCGTAATCGAACCGAACCCGTTCGGTCACAGCAACCCACTGACCGAGAAAATCGGCCAAATCCACTTTCGCAAGATACACGTTTCCGGCCCCCTGCTCCGTCGGAGGAACATGGATCACCTGAAACTGGCGGGCGCCGTTGGAGAGCGTGCGCAACGTAAACGTAATCAACGGCAACGAGACATCGGCCGTGCCTTCGCTGTTGTCGATTCCCTTCAATTGGTGGACGTGACAGAACTTCGAAGTCGTGTGCATTCCGTCGGGCAGACGGAATTTCCAACGCATGACGAGCGTCTCGCCCTGCTGAGCGACCATCGACGCCGGAGAATGGCCATCGGTCTTTATCTCGTTGCGCTGACGATCGGTCTTGTGCGGATTGCCGCGGTCATTGTCGTTCTCGACATGGATGTAAAAATCGAACACCCATCGTTTCAATTCAGAATCGAACGACTGGCAGATATGCCGAAAAGGTGCGGCAGCATGGGCTCCCGACATATCGGGAGCCTCTTGATTATACCCCTGCGCCGTGATGAGCGAATAGGTCTGCGCATCGGCCCCGTCGGCCACGAGCGTTCCGGCCCCCTGCGCAATCAACGGCCAATCGGGCAAACCCTCTGCAACCGGTCCGTCGGGATCGATCGGCTCAACCGGATCATCGGGAGTGTCCGGATTCGGTTTTTCGGGCTCCTCTCCGCCGCCCTGTTCCGTATCACCGCCGCCGACCGGCTCGGGTACTGTCTCTTATACACATCT
>RYWP01000141.1:1844-2850 GCA_003979135.1 Alistipes sp. | reverse complement strand
GCCGGAAACAACTAACCGTCCGACAACCAGGAAACAAGGTTCCGTGCGATGGCACATTGCACGGAACCTTGTTCGGATAAAAGACAACCATAAACCTCAGTATTGACATGAAGAAAATTGTTCTGTCGGCAGCCATGCTGCTGATCGGCTCCCTGGCCTGCGCGCAGCAGGCGCTGTGGGGCATGGCACCGGTCGTATCGCCCGAAGTGCACGAAGACAACACCGTGACGTTCCGTCTCAAGGCTCCGAATGCCGCGAAAGTACAGGTGACGGGCGACTTCCTGCCCACTCAGAAGATCAAAACCCCGTTCGGCGAATTCGACGGTCCGGGCTATGCCGACCTGGTGCAGAACGACGGCGTGTGGGAGTACACCACGCCCGAAGCGCTGGCTCCCGAACTCTACAGCTACACGTTCGTGGTCGACGGTCTGAAGATCAACGACCCGAGCAACGTATACACCATCCGCGACGTGGTGAGCGTGACCAACGTATTCCTGATCGGCGGCGGCCGTGCCGACCTCTACAAAGTCAGCGACGTGCCCCACGGTACGGTGTCGAAAGTGTGGTACAACAGTCCGACGCTGGGCATCGACCGCCGTCTGACGGTCTACACGCCTGCCGGATACGAAAAGGGCAACAAGCGCTACCCTGTCTTCTATCTGCTGCACGGCATGGGCGGCGACGAGAACGCCTGGAGCGAACTGGGCCGTGCGGCGCAGATTCTCGACAACCTGATCGCGCAGGGCAAGGCCGAGCCCATGATCGTGGTGATGACCAACGGCAACGCGGCGTTGCAGGCAGCTCCGGGCGAATCGTCGCTGGGCTATGCCGCCCCCACGCTGCAACTGCCCAAGACGATGGAAGGCTCGTTCGAGACGGCGTTCCCCGACGTGGTGAATTTCGTGGATGCGACCTACCGCACGCAGCGCAACAAGCACGCACGCGCCATCGGCGGTCTGTCGATGGGCGGCTATCACTCGATGCACATTTCCAAGCAGTATCCCGA
>RYWP01000141.1:0-1834 GCA_003979135.1 Alistipes sp. | reverse complement strand
CGACTACGTAGGTCTCTTCTCGGCCGCCATCATGCCCGACAAGAATGCTAAATCGCCGATCTACGACAATCTGGAGGAGAAGCTGGCCGTGCAGTTCGCCAAGAAACCGGCGCTCTACTGGATCGCCATCGGCGACAAGGACTTCCTCTACAAGGCCAACTGCGAATATCGCGAGATGCTCGACAAGAAAGGCTATCCCTATACCTATTATGAAACGGGCGAAGGCCACATCTGGAAGAACTGGCGCATCTATCTGACCGAGTTCGTACCGATGCTTTTCAAATAACCTGAAACCGCAACCGAAATGAACAAACCGATCGCATTCATTCTGCTGGCCGCGGCGGCCATGACCGCCTGCGGGCCGCGGGTGCCGCAGCTGGGCAAGTCCTCGGTCGACGAGGTCGTGGACGCCATGACGCTCGAAGAGAAGGCCCGCCTGGTCGTGGGAACCGGCATGGCCGGATTCTCGGGCGAGAACGCCGTAGTGGGCGAAACCCGCAACCTGGTGCCGGGCGCCGCCGGCACGACCTACCCCATCGCCCGTCTCGGCATTCCCTCGGTAGTGCTGGCCGACGGCCCTGCCGGCCTGCGCATCAACCCCACGCGCGAGGGCGACTCGCAGACCTACTACTGCACCCACTTCCCCATCGGCACGCTGCTGGCTTCGACGTGGGACCAGGAACTGGTCGAGAAGGTGGGCGAAGCCATCGGCAACGAAGTGCTGGAATACGGCACCGACGTGTTGCTGGCTCCGGCGCTCAACATCCACCGCAATCCGCTGTGCGGCCGTAACTTCGAGTACTATTCGGAAGACCCGGTCGTCTCGGGCAAGATCGCTGCGGCTTATGTCCGCGGCGTGCAGAGCAACGGCGTAGGCACCTCCATCAAACATTTCGCACTCAACAATCAGGAGACCAACCGTATGGCCAACGACGCCCGTGTGTCGCAGCGCGCCCTGCGCGAAATCTACCTGAAAGGGTTCGAAATCGTGGTCAAGGAAGCCGATCCGTGGACGGTGATGTCCTCGTACAACTATCTGAACGGCGTCTACACGTCGGAAAATCCCGAGTTGCAGTCCACGATGCTGCGCGACGAATGGGGATTCCGCGGAATGGTCATGACCGACTGGTTCGGCGGCAAGGATGCCGTGGCGCAGATGATTGCCGGCAACGACATGCTGCAACCCGGAACGGACAAGCAGTATGAGATGATCGTCGACGGCGTGAAAGAGGGCCGGCTGGACGAAGCCGTGCTCGACCGCAACGTGAAGCGCATCCTTGAGATGATCCTGCGCACGCCGCGTTTCCAGGGCTACCGTTTCTCGAACAAACCCGATCTGGAGGCTCACGCCGCCGTGACGCGTCGGAGCGCTACGGACGGTATGGTCCTGCTGAAGAACGACGATGCGGCGCTTCCGCTTTCCGAAACGGTGAAACGCATTGCGTTGTTCGGCTGCACTTCCTACGACTTCATCGCCGGAGGTACGGGTTCGGGCAATGTGAACCGCGCCTACACCGTGTCGCTGCTCGACGGTCTGAAACAGGCCGGCTATGAACTCGACGGGGGGCTGAAGACCGACTACGAAGCCCACATCGAGGCCGAGAACGAACGCAACCGTCCCGACACGACCAACCGCTACGCCATGTTCCTGCCGCGTCCGCGTCCGACCGAGATGATGATTCCGGCAGCGCGGCTGAAGTCGCTGGCCGAGGCGAACGACGCGGCGCTCATTACGCTGGGCCGCACGTCGGGCGAATTCCTCGACCGCAAAAAGGCCGATTTCGAACTTACGCGCGAAGAGAAAGCGCTGCTCGACGACGTATGCCGCGTGTTC
>RYWP01000140.1 GCA_003979135.1 Alistipes sp. | reverse complement strand
CGGAGACAATTACCAAAAATCCGACCTCATCATCGGCACCAAAACGGGCGTAAAGCCCGACCGCACCATCGGCATGACATTCAAACACAAGATGACGCGCATCATCATCCGCGTAACGAACGGCACCGACACCGATGTCACGGAGATTCTTATCAAAGGAGCCATCGGCACGGGAACCATCGACGCCAAGACAGGGGAATTCACGGCCAAAGAGGGCGGTGCAACCCTCGACGTCAAAGCCTGCGAACGGACGAAAAACCAACTCTACTATGCGTTGTTCGTTCCGCAGAAAGGTGTAAAACTGGAGACAAGCGTCACAACGTCCGACAACAAGACGCGTTCTTACACGCTCGGAACGACCGACTTGACGTCAGGCACGAACCGCGAGTTGAAAATGAACGTCATGCCCAAAGATTTGGAGATCATTCTGGGCGGTCAGATCGACAACTGGACCGACGGTTCGGAGCTTGAAATCGAAACCGGCGGCAGCGTTCAGGAACCCGAAACGCCCACGGTTTCGTGGGGAGGGGTGGATTACAAGACCGTAACACTCAAAGACGGACGCACTTGGATGGCCGAAAACCTGCGCTATGTGCCCGAAGGCAAAACGCCGTCGAGCGACCCCGCAGAAGAGGCCGGAATCTGGTATCCCGCAGCGAATGCTGACAAAACCGCCGCTCCCGAGCTGGCAAAAAAAGTAGGCTTGCTTTACGATGCCGCCACGGCATTCGGCGTAGCGGAAATCACACCGGAAAATGCAGAATCGTTCGAAGGCGTGCGAGGTATCTGTCCCGACGGCTGGCACATCCCGACCAATGCGGAACTGACCGGACTGGTCGGATACAATGCCAACAGTTCCTTGAAGGACGAAAACGCTCCTTATTACGACAACGGAGGGAACCAAAACCTCCCATTACTCGACGGAGCCGGATTCAACTGGTGTTTCACAGGCGCACGCAACAAAGCCAATGTAACTGCCACAGGTTCGTATTTGGTAACCAGTTACGGCGATGTTTACGGAGCCATGACCTACATTTGGGGTTCGACCTGCTATAAAGTTATTTATAAAACCGGCGATCCTACTACGTTGCAGAACATCCAATTCTACTCGTTCATGTCGACCCTCAACGCTTCGAACAACAAGGTTTCGGTCGCTTACGGCAACTTCAAATCCGGTTATCCCGTCCGCTGCATCAAAGACAAGGAGACCGTCAAATAAACACACACAACATCACAATACGCACACACCATGAAACGAACACCCAACTACGCAAAGCACATCCTCCAATGGGGAGTGCTGACAGCTATCATCGGAACGGCAGTCTGGGCCCGAGTAGCCGAAAAACCCGTCGACGTTGAAAAATACTGCCCGTTCGGCGGACTGGAAGCTTTCGGCAGCTATCTGACCAACCATTCGCTGGCCTGTTCGATGTCAATGCTCCAAATCATGATGGGCTTTGCGCTCGTCGCTGGCATCCTGCTCTGCTCGAAACTCTTCTGCGGCTATCTCTGTCCGCTGGGCACCCTCGGTGAAACGATGGGGCGCCTCGGCCGCAAACTCCGGCTGCAAGTTGAATTCCGTCAGGACAGCATTGTCGACAAACTGCTACGTGCAGTAAAATATGTACTGCTCTTTACTATCCTCTACAACACGCTGGCCACAAGCGAACTTTTTTGCAAAAAACTCGATCCCTACTATGCGATGGCAACGGGATTCAAGGGCGAAATCGTCCTGTGGATGTCGCTGACCTCCATCGCGCTGCTGTTCTTGGGCGGATTTTTCGTGCGGATGTTCTGGTGCCGCTACATCTGCCCGCTGGGAGCTATCAGCAATCTGTTCAAACTCACGTTCACGCGGGTGCGGATGCTGTTGCTCGTCGCCGTGGTTGTCGTGCTGGCCGTCGTACTGCCGAACGGCTCGATTTGGGTGCCCGCAGTCTGCTGTTTGGCGGCTTATCTCGTCGAAATCGGAGTTGACGGCAATCGCTTCTTCCCGCGGAAAACCTTCTCGGTGATGCACATCGTACGCAACGACGATGCCTGCAACGGATGCGGCTTGTGCGAAAAACGGTGCCCCTACAATATCCCCATCCACGACTACACGCAAGTGACCCACATCGACTGCACGATGTGCGGCCAATGTATCTCGTCATGCACGACAAACGCCTTGCAGGTGAACGGACGCCGCTCGCTGCGCTGGCTGCCGGCCGTGCTGGTCGTCGTATTCTTCGGCATTGCTCTGTGGCTGGGCCACACGCTGGAACTACCGACCATCGATGAGAAATGGGGCCAATATGAACAAGTCGAGAACATGCAGACCTACGAAATGGAGGGACTGCAAACGGTAAAATGCTTCGGCTCGTCGAAGGCGTTCGCCGCCAAGATGCAGACCGTCCCGGGCGTCTACGGCGTCAAAACGTTCGTCAAACGCCACGCCGTAGTCATCTCGTACAACCCCGCGCAGACCGATACGCTTAAATTGCAGGAGGCCGTCTTCACGCCGACCTACCGCAAATACAAGTCGCCGGACGAGACGGTGCCCGTGCTCGATGTCATCCGACTGGGTGTCGAAGGGCTGCACGACCGGATGGATATGGTCTACTTCGGCATGGCCCTGCAACAGATCGAGGGCGTCTACGGATTTACGGCCGAATTCGACTGTCCGGTAGCCGTGAAGGTCTTCGCCGACCCGACGGCAGGCATCACCGAAAAGCAACTCACTGAGGCCATCGAAGCCAAAGAGTTCGTACTCCAAACCAAGAACGGCGAACGCCGCTATCCGATGCACTACGACGTACGCAGCTATACGCCCGACGGGCAGGCGACGCGGGCCGAATTCATCGAAGCGATGTTCGCCGACATTC
>RYWP01000018.1 GCA_003979135.1 Alistipes sp. | reverse complement strand
TCGTGGGCATGGTCTCCTGCGGAGGTCACAAAACAGAATCGCTCGACGGTACGGTTTGGAAACTCACCGCAATGGAAAACATCCCCGAAGAAGCGATCGCCGCCGAAGCGGACGCTTTTACCCTCGAATTCAATGCCGCCGACACGGTGGTCTACGGCCGCACGAACTGCAACCGGTTCTTCGGAAAATACGAAGATACGAAACACCCTTCGTCGGAACGCTCCCCGATGGCCACAACCGGCGAACTGCACTTCGGCAACCTCGGCGCAACCCGAATGATGTGCCCCGACATGGAATATGAAACCGCATTCCTGCAAATGCTCGGACAGGTCAACCTGTACGCGATCCAAGACGGCGAGTTGACCCTCTACGGCGGAGATTCGGACTCCTATGAGCGCAAACCCCTTGCAACGTTCCGTCCGACGACACTGAACGAGGCCAACGAAAATTAATCGACGCCACCCGTCATGCCGGAGGTACGCGCGAAAAAGGCCTTGGGCCAACACTTTCTGGTCGATCTGAACATCGCCCGCAAAATCTGCGACGCACTCTCGGGCGGCACGGCCCAAGCACCGTGCGATACGCTCGAAGTGGGCTGCGGCATGGGCGTGCTGACGCAGTTTCTGCTGCGACGCGACGATCTGACGACCTATGGCGCCGAAATCGACACGGAAAGCATTGCCTATCTCCACGAACATTTTCCGGAATTCGCCCCACGGCTACTCGCGGGCGATTTTCTGCAAATGAATCTGCGCGAACGCTTCCCGAACGGGCTGCGGCTGATCGGGAATTTTCCTTACAACATCTCGTCGCAGATATTTTTCAAGCTACTGGAGAATCGCGACCTCGTGCCCGAGTGCGTCGGCATGATTCAGAAAGAGGTAGCCGTGCGAATCGCCGAGCCGCCCGGATCGAAAGAGTACGGCATTCTGTCGGTGCTGTTGCAAGCGTGGTATGACATCGAATATCTGTTCACGGTCAACGAAAGCGTCTTCAACCCGCCGCCGAAGGTCAAAAGCGCTGTCATCCGGCTGCGCCGCAATCCCGTAACACGGCTTGACTGCGATGAGAAACTGTTCGTGCGGGTTGTGAAAGCCTCGTTCGGCCAACGCCGCAAGATGCTGCGCAATTCGCTGCGTGCGGCGTTCGGCGATTTCGGAGGAGCGGAGCACCCGTTCTTCGCACAACGCGCCGAACAACTCTCCGTCGCCGATTTCGTGGCGCTCACGGAGTGGGTCGCCGCACACACAGTGAGATAAACAGCTATTCGACCGATAAATCGAAGATCTCGTGACGGTCGAACTCGGCCCAATAACGCAGCGCCAGTTCACGGATATACAGCCAGTAAGCCTCGCTGTCAGGGCCGTACAATGCAACGCCCCGCTGCACGTCATCGCGGATACGCGCTGCATATTCGGGTTTCAACTTCAGACGAATCGCCTTGTCCTTGAATCGGAAAACCGCTTCAGGACGGGGCGATTCGACCATTTCGACAGTCATCAGCCCGTGGCCCACCGTACCGCCCGTACCGACCTGCAACCCGTCGTTCAGGCAACTCACTGGCGGACGACTGCCGGCGAATGAAGTAACGGCAATGTCATCCACCCCGATAGCAAAATACTCGCGGGCCCGAAGGCCCATTTTCACGCCAATGGTCGCATAGATACCCAAATGGCCGTGCAATTCGTTGGTCAGCACCGCAGCCCGCCATTCGCTGAGACCATGACGCTGCAAGGCCGTATCGACCCACGGCGCGACATCGGCCGCATAGAGCGTCCGTTCGGTGGGAAATCCGTAGAAAACTCTGCTTTCGGCATCGGGCTTACCGCGCAGAACGGCAGCGATGGCAGCGCATCCCTGCTGCTCCACAGCAACGGAATCGGCCAACGTACAAATCTGTACAGAAGGTGCGACGCGGCGACAAGCGAAAAGTTCCGGCGCATAAAGCCGCACGGCGACCCAATCGTCCCAAGCGGTCAGATGTTTCGACCGGCAAAGAGCATCGAGCGGTGCGGCACGATGCGTATCGACGATCTTGCTGGCATAGGGATTCCCCTCGGCAGCGACCGTAGCAAACGTATCGAGCAACGCCCCGTCAAGCCTCAACGGTCGCTGCGAATCGGCCGAAACGACCTCGACGGGCACGCCGCAACCCAACACCCATCGGGCAGCCTCACGGTCGGCACGGGTATTGGCCCCCTCGGAACCCTCGGCACGGTCGTCGTACCAAATGATACGCTCGATACGGTCGGCAAGTTCGGGATGCGCCTGCAACAAGTCGCACCAGTTCGTCAAAGCACCGAGCGCCACGACCGTTACCCGCTCGGGTTCATGGGCAAAAGTATGCGCCAAGAGATCGGTAGCTGCCGGATAAGCATCGGGCACAGCATCCGTATCGCCCCAATCGACCCGCGACGAACGGGCCCGCCACGCAGGCGGCTGCGAACAAGTCGGACGGCCGCACCCGACAGGAATGCCCTCGTGGTGGAATCCATGCAACAACGCAGCAACACGACGGGATGTCTCAGCAGGCGGCAGAGCGCCGTCGGACGAGACAACGGCCAACACTTCGGCCTCACGGTTGCCCAAAAGCATACACAACGTCCGCAGATCGTCCGCAGCCCCGTCGGTATCGATGACGATGTGGAAGCGCGCCTTGCCGGAATGAGCCGAAACCGGTGCAACGCAGAGAAAAAGCCAAGCAAAGGACGCGAACAGCACTCGTCCCATTTTTTTGAATCGATTCATTTTTCACTCAATCAGAAGTTCAACTCGACGCCGCCGATGAACGTCGCTTTCGGCATGGGAAATCCAGCGTTGATTTCGTAACGCTGCGCAAGCAGATTCTCGCCGCGCACGTAAACGCTCAACCACCGCGTGGCGCGTACCCGCCCCGAAAGATTCCACAAGACGAACGATTCCTCCTCGGTCACGGGGCTCAACGAAATATACAAGCCCTTGACATATTGCACGCCCGTCGAAGCGCTCCATCGACCTTTGGTGAAGTCGGCGCCGACGAACAACTTATTGCGTGGAGCCGCCAACACGGGATACTCCATGTGCAGGTAACTGTAATTAACGTCGACCGACCAGACGGGCGAAATCCGCCAAGCGACCTGCAATTCGAGACCCGCGTTTTCGATGCGGCCTGTGTTGACGTTCTTCGGACGGCCGTCGACACGCACCGTCTGAATCAGATTCTCGCCGTCGATGAAGAAGATGTTCGCACCGTACGAGAGTCTGCCGCCGAACAACCGCTGCGCAAACGAAATCTCGTAATTCCACAGTCGTTCGGGGCGCAGGTCGGGATTCTGCGGCGGGAACATATACATCTCGCGGATGGTCGGAAAGCGGAATCCCTTGCTGGCCGACAACTTGATTTGAGCATCCGTCGGCAACTGGAACGACACGCCCGCCTGCGGCACCCACTCGGTACCAGCATGCGAATGATGATCGATGCGAACACCGGCATCGAGCGTAAACCAAGCGGTCAGATTCTGCCGGAAATCGACGTATCCGGCCACCTCGTCCATCGATTTGTCAGCCGTAACGCGGTCGGGGTCGCCGTTCAGATAACGGTTCCACGCCTTGCCGCCGAAATGCTGGTAATCGAATCCGAACGTGATGCGATTGCCGTGGAAAAAAGCGTAATTCTGAAACCACGACACACCCAACATCCGATCGCGCGAATTGAACCGATAATCGAGCGGCTGCTGACCGGCGGAATACCCGTCGTTGATTTTGTGTCGGCCCCAGTTATAAAAGAAACTCAGCGAACCGGAACCCTTATCGTAATGGTTCGACAGGATGGCCGAAGCGACGCCCCGCGTGATGTGCGAAATGTTGTCGAACAAGGGCGCCGACACCGTACCCGGATTCTGGGCGTTGAAATGGGTGAGCTGGACATTGGCTGCAAGGTTCCACGCCTCTGAAAATTCGTATCCCAACCGTGCACTGCCTCCATACTGTTCGAAATCCATGTCCTTGCGATGCCCGTCCGAGCGATCGTAAGAACCGGCCACGACGCTGGTGAACCGTCCGGCACGGATGCGGTTGGTCAATTCGGTCTGCAACGTGTTATACGAACCGTAACCCGCCTGCAAATCGGTCTTCACAGCATCCTCGTGCATCTTGCGCGTGACGATGTTTACGACACCGCCCATCGCATTGGAACCGTAAATCATCGATGCAGGGCCGCGCACGACCTCCACCTTGTCGGCCAGATTCGACCGATAGGCATCGGCGATAGGATGGCCCATCAACCCCATATACTGCGGGTGGCCGTCGATCAAGACCAACATACCGGTCGTCGGACTGCTGCCCACACCACGCATCGTCATACTGCCGGCCGAACCGGTCGAAACGCCGTAACCCATCACCCCGCGACCGGTGATGAAGAGGCCCGGCACCCGCTCGGTCAATGTCGGCAACAGCGACGGTCGATAACTCTCTGCCAAACGCTCCCGCCCGATGACGGAAACGCTAACGGGCAATCGCCGCAAGTCGGCAACCTCGCGACTGCCCGTGACGACCACTTCATCGATCGATTGTATCTTTTCATTCCGCAACGAATCCGCGGTTTCAGCCTGTGCACACCACATCCAGGCCATGCTGCCCGTAAGCAACACAGCAATCCGGTTGATTTTCATCTCGAATAATAGTTCAACAATGGGTTATACATCTGTTTGCAAGGGCCCGTGCCCAAACCCAGCCCTGTTGCAAAAAACGCGCCACGCAAGACGAGACGCACAAGGTACGAAAAAAGGTCTGCCCGACCAAATGCCGAGCAGACCTGAACCGAGATGAATCGCACATCGGACAGATCGCCCGATGCACCGGAACTACGAATCTATTTCGTAGCCTTGACGAAATTACCGTTCTTGTCGAATTCGAGGAATGTCTTGTCCGACAGACCCAATCGATAACCGTCCGCGGTCGTCTGATAAAGCACGATCTGCGAACTCGGGTACTGAGAAGCCACATAGCTGCGCAAACGCGGCTGAATGGCGGAAGCCGGAACGGTTCCGTTCTTCATGATTATCTCGGAGCAATCGCCGCTGCCACCCTCGAACGAAACCTGCGTACCGCTATTGAAGTAAACGGTATACTTGTCCCACGATGCCTCGCGGTCCATCTCCACCGTTTTCACTTTCTCTCGCGGGAAGTTCTTCTGGATGAACTCCTGCGATGCAGCCGGCAACTTGTCGAAATCGACACTCTTAGGGGCGGCACTTACGGAAATTGCGGTTGCCGCACAAACGAAAAGCGTTAAAAATTTTTTCATAATACGAAATTTGGTTTATGACGTCGGGAATCCCTGCAAGAAACATTCCACGAATGCGTCGGGACGGCATATTTTTTGCCCTGTCGGGCGTATCCGTTATATGACTATCGCTTATGGCAAACAAGAAAAAAGAGGTGAAAAACCGCACCGACCGGCAACAACCGGCACATCGCAACACCGCATCGGCCCTCTACCTCATCACAGGACTGGGCGCTCTGACCACCGCCGTCGGAATGATGCTGTGCGGAAAACGCAGCCGAGCCCTGCTGATCGCCCAATGGGTCGCCCCGCTGCTGATTACCGCAGCGAACGAACGACTCGCCTGTCGGAAAAAACAGGAGACCGAACAATCAAAACATACTACGATATGAAAAAAATACATTATTACATCCTGCCGCTCCTGCTCTGCTTCGCATTGGGAGCTCTCGCATCGCTGCTGCAAACCGATTCCCTGCGGGAATGGTATCCCAACTTAATCAAACCGGCGCTGACGCCTCCCGCAATCGTTTTCCCCATAGTGTGGAGCCTTCTCTATTGTTGCATCGGCATATCGGCCGGACTGGTACTCTCGACCTGCTCGCCCAAACGGCATGCGGTCATGCTTCTATGGTATCTGCAGTTGGCGCTCAACTTTCTGTGGAGCATCCTGTTCTTCACGCTCCGCAATCCGTTGCTGGCGCTCATAGACATCGCAGCACTCGACGTACTGGTCATTCTTTACATCATTTTCGGAATGCGCGTACGCCGTTCGGCAGCGTGGATCATGGTCCCCTACTTTTGCTGGATCCTCTTTGCGACCTATCTGAACCTTTACATTCAAGTAGCCAACTGAATGCCGCTGTCGGTCACGGAATTATCCCGAACGGACGCATTCCGGTGTATTTTTCGAGCAGCTTTGTACGCATTTTGCATGGATTACGAGACAACCTTTTAATCATTATCAATTATGGACAACAACAATCTCTACGATCGGGTTCAGGACAAAATCCAAGACAAAGTGCAGGATGTGAAAGACACTGCGAAAGACGTGAAAAATACCGTAAAAGAGAAAAAAGACGAAATCGTCGACAAATTCAGCGGTTCAGGCAATCATTCGCAGCAGAACAACTGGAAACAGGATACCCAGCACGACAAGCAGAACGACTGGAACCAGAACAAACCTTACGACAAGGACAACCACGAAAAGAACACAAGCAAGACCGCAGGCCAATACGGCAACCAATCGGGTTCGCAGAACTTCAACAAACCGACCGACAAATAAACGTCGCGGACATAATATCCGGAAACGCTGTCTGAAAAATTCAGACAGCGTTTTTTCATGAGCGGGCGAATAAAAAGAAACCGCATGAAAGATTCGAAGAATTTTATTATCTTTGCGTTATAAATGCCCTTTATGTCATGAAAGGAATCGTATTGGCCGGAGGATCCGGAACCCGATTGTATCCGATCACCAAAGGTGTGTCGAAACAGTTGCTGCCCGTATTCGACAAGCCGATGATTTACTACCCGCTCTCGGTATTGATGCTCGCCGGCATCCGCGAAATACTCATCATCTCCACGCCGCAGGATCTGCCCGGCTTCAAACGGCTGTTCGGCGACGGTTCCGATTTCGGACTGGAGCTGCAATATGCCGAACAACCTTCGCCCGACGGACTGGCGCAGGCTTTCCTCATCGGCGAAAAATTCATCGGCAACGATTCCGTCTGCCTCGTCCTGGGCGACAACATCTTCCACGGCAACGGATTTTCAGCCATGCTTCATGAAGCGGTTCACACGGCCGAAGAACAACAAAAAGCCACGGTGTTCGGCTATTGGGTGAACGACCCCGAACGTTACGGCGTAGCGGAGTTCGATACAGAGGGGAACTGCCTCTCCATTGAGGAAAAGCCGGCGAAACCGAAATCCAACTATGCCGTTGTCGGGCTCTATTTCTATCCCAACAAAGTGGTGGAAGTCGCCAAGTCGATCAAGCCCTCGGCCCGCGGCGAACTGGAGATAACGACCGTCAATCAACGTTTCCTCGAAGACAAAGAACTGAAAGTGCTGACGCTGGGCCGCGGCTTCGCATGGCTCGATACGGGCACGCACGATTCGCTTTCGGAGGCATCGACCTACATCGAGGTCATCGAAAAACGGCAAGGTCTGAAAGTCGCCTGTCTGGAGGGCATCGCCTATCGCAAGGGTTGGATCACCCGCGAAAAAATGAAGGAAATTGCACAACCGATGCTCAAAAATCCCTACGGCCAATATCTGCTGAAAGTCATCGACGAAATCGACCGCACGGGACAGGAAAATCTGGATTGACGCAATGGAAGTAATCAAAACAGCCATAGACGGCGTGGTCATCATCGAACCGCGTCTGTTCCGCGATGAGCGCGGTTATTTCTTCGAATCGTTCTCCGAACGTGACTTCTGCGAACAAGTTCGGCCCGTATATTTCGTGCAGGACAACGAATCGAAATCCTCTTACGGCGTTCTGCGCGGCCTGCATTTCCAAAAAACACCCCATGCCCAATCGAAGTTGGTGCGTGTCATCAAGGGTCGTGTGCTCGATGTAGCGGTCGACATCCGGCGCGGTTCGCCCACATTCGGCCGCCACGTCGCCGTGGAACTCACCGAAGAGAATCACCGTCAATTCTTCATCCCCCGCGGATTCGCCCACGGATTCTCGGTGCTCTCGGAAGAAGCGATCTTCCAATACAAGTGCGACAACTACTATGCACCGCAATCCGAGGGTGCGCTGGCATGGGACGACCCCGAACTGGCCATCGACTGGCGGATTCCGGCGGACAAAGTCGTGCTGTCGGAAAAAGACCGGCACCATGCCCGTCTCAACGATGCCGATGCGTGGCTGTTCGACTACAACGATAACCTTTACTGAACATGAACATCCTCGTTACGGGAGCCAACGGGCAGTTGGGCAATGAGTTGCGGCTCGTCACTGCAGAGAGTGCCGACCGGTACGTGTTCACCGACGTCGGCGAACTGGACATCACCGATGCAGAAGCCATTGAACGAATGGTCGCAGCAAACGGCATCGAACTCATCATCAACTGCGCGGCTTACACCAACGTCGACAAAGCCGAAGACGACCGCGCACTGGCCGAACGGCTCAACACCACGGCCGTGGAACATCTGGCTGCGGCGATGAAACGCCGCAACGGCTGGCTCGTGCACATTTCGACCGACTACGTGTTCGGTGGCGATCCCTACAACACCCCCTGCAAGGAAGACCAGCAGGGAACGCCGACGGGTGTCTACGGCGAAACGAAACTGCACGGCGAACAGGCGATCGCCCGTATCGGATGTCATCACATCATCATCCGCACGGCTTGGCTTTACTCGGAGTTCGGCAAAAATTTCGTCAAGACGATGCTCGACCTCACGGCCTCGAAGCCCGAACTGAAAGTCGTATTCGACCAGACCGGCACCCCGACCTATGCGCGCGACCTCGCCGAAGCGATTTTCGCCATTGTCGAGGGCCGCAAATACGCAGGCAACGAAGGTATCTACCACTACTCGAACGAGGGTGTCTGTTCGTGGTACGACTTCACGAAGACGATCGCCGAACTGGCGGGCCGCACGAAGTGCGATATCCAACCCTGCCACTCCGACGAATTCCCCTCGAAAGTGAAACGTCCGGCCTACTCGGTGCTGGATAAAACAAAAATCAAAACGGTGTTCGGTCTGCGCATCCCCTACTGGACCGATTCGCTCAAAACCTGTCTGCAAAATCTGAAAGAATATGAACGCTAAACGGAGCATCCTCATCACGGGCGGTGCGGGATTCATCGGGTCGCATGTCGTGCGGCTTTTCGTGACGAAGTACCCCGACTATCTCATCGTCAACCTCGACAAACTGACCTATGCGGGCAATCTCGCCAATCTGAAAGACATCGAGAATGCCCCAAACTACCGGTTCGTACGGGCCGACATCTGCGATTTCGATCGGATACGGGAATTGCTGGCAGAGTACCGCATCGACGGCATCATCCATCTGGCGGCCGAAAGCCACGTCGACCGCAGCATCAAAGACCCGTTCACATTCGCGCGGACGAACGTCATGGGCACGCTCATATTGTTGCAGGCGGCGAAACTCTACTGGGAGAGCCTGCCCGAAGGATACGACGGCAAACTGTTCTACCACATCTCGACCGACGAGGTATACGGCGCATTGGAGTTGACGAAACCCGAGGGCGTGAAATCCGACATCAGCGCCCACGAAGTTTATGGCGACGACTTCTTCCGCGAAACGACGAAATACACCCCCCATTCGCCGTACAGCGCGAGCAAAGCGTCGAGCGACCATTTCGTGCGAGCGTTCCACGACACCTACGGCATGCCGACCGTCATCACGAACTGCTCGAACAATTACGGGCCCTATCAATTTCCCGAGAAGCTCATCCCGCTCTTCATCAACAACATCCGCCATCGCAAACCGCTGCCGGTCTACGGCAAAGGCGAAAATGTGCGCGACTGGCTCTATGTCGTCGACCATGCGCGGGCGATCGATCTGATTTTCCACAAGGGCAAGGTCGCCGAGACCTACAACATTGGCGGATTCAACGAGTGGAAGAACATCGACATCATTAAGGTGGTCATCCGGACGGTCGACCGGCTGCTTGGCCGCACCGAGGGCGAGGACATGGATCTGATTACCTACGTCACCGACCGTGCGGGCCACGACCTGCGCTATGCCATCGACAGCACGAAGCTGAAACGCGAACTGGGCTGGGAACCGAGTCTGCAATTCGAGGAGGGCATTGAAAAGACAGTGAAGTGGTACTTGGAGAATCAAGCGTGGATGGACAACATCACCAGCGGCGAATACGAGAAGTACTACGAGGATATGTACAAAAACCGCTAATTGCGCAGAAAGCTGCGGCGCCGACCGATACGCGGGCGATGCCGCAGGCGTTACAATGCGAACACGTAGGGCGAAAGTCGATGCAGGCTTTCGCCTTTTTCGTGGGACGATGCGGAGACATCAAACAGTGCGAAGACAGCCGAGCCAGAACCCGACATGGCGGCGTAGACCGCACCGGCAGCGAGCAGGCGCTCTTTGGCGGCACGAATCGCCGGATGTGCCGCGAAAACCGACGGCTCGAACGCATTGGTGACCGACCGCTGCCATTCGGTGACAGGCCTCTGCAACCGCTCCGCGAGCGACACGGCCGGAACGCAAGGAGAGACCCCGGCATAAGCCTCACGGGTCGAAACACCCTCGTCGGGCTTGATGATGACGAGCGTCATGCCCGCCAAATCTATCGGACAAGGCATCATCACCTCGCCACGGCCAGTGCAGAGCTGGGGCGTATTGCGCACGAAAAAGGCTGTATCGCTGCCCAACGCTGCGGCACAATCGATCCGTTCGGCCTCGTCGAGATGCAACCCGAACAAGTCGTCGACCGCCCGAATAACCGCCGTGGCATCCGACGACCCGCCGCCCAATCCGGCCCCGAAAGGCACTCGTTTGTCCAAACGAATCCGCACGCCATCGACTCCGTAACGGTCGTGCATCAACCGGAACGCCCGCAGGCAAAGGTTGTCCGCAGCATCGCAATCGACGGCCAAGCCCTCGGCCCGAAACTCGGCGCCCGAAGCCTCGGTGCGCGTCACCTCCACGACGTCGAAAAGCCCCCGCACGGGGTACATCACGGTCTCCACGTCGTGGAATCCGTCCGGACGCCGCCGCAGGATGTCCAGCCCGAGATTGATTTTGCAATTCGCTTCGATTATCATGACGACAAAGGTAAGAATTTTCTATTTTTGCCGTATGAAATTCCGCACCGAAATCGAAATCGCCCCGCTCGCCGACCGCATTGGCTATCAGCACCGGCTGCTGGCCATAGGTTCTTGTTTCGCTGAGCACATCGCCGCGAAACTCACCGAGGCGAAGTTCCGTATCGCCACGAATCCGACGGGCATCCTGTTCAATCCGCTGTCGATCGCCGAAGCGCTGCACAGTTATGCCAAGTGCGAGCCCGTCCGGCAGGAGGAATTGCAATACGACGGCGAACTGTGGTTTCATTACGGTTTTCACGGCTCGTTCGCAGACACCGACGCCGCCCGCGCACTGGAACGAATGAACACCGGACGAAAAGTCGGTGCGGCGGCACTCGAAACGGCCGATTTTTTGCTGCTCACTTTCGGCACGGCATGGGTCTACGAACGAAACGGACGTCCAGTCGCCAACTGCCACCGGCAACCCGCCTCGGAGTTCATCCGTCGCAGGCTCACGGTCGAAGAAATCGTCGCAGCGTTCGACCTGCTGTTCGACGGATCGCTGGCGAACAAGCGGATCCTACTGACGGTCAGCCCGGTACGACACATCGGCGACGGACTGGCGGAAAATGCACTGTCGAAAGCAATACTGCGCGTAGCGGCAGCCGAAATGGAAGCCCGCCATGCGAACGTACACTATTTTCCGGCTTACGAAATCGTCACGGACGACCTGCGCGACTATCGGTTCTATGCCGATGACCTCGCACACCCCGCCCCGCAAGCCGTCGAATACATCTGGGAGAAGTTCACCGCGGCGGCCCTCGACGACGAAGCGCGGCACCTGTTACCCGAAGTCGAAGCACTCGTGACGGCAGCGCATCACCGATCGCGCAATCCACACAGCGAAGCCCATCGTGAGTTTTGCCGGAAGTGCCTGGCACGCATCGCGGCACTGCCCGCGAACATCGATTTCACCGAAGAAAAGCGGGATTTCGAGCACTACGCCGACTGAACGCACAGCACATCGTGCTCGCACGCCTGCGCGCCCGCAACCAAAAGCCCGCAGGCACATAAAAAACGCAACGGTTCCGACGGCGTGTCGAAATAAATTCGTAAATTTGTCCGTTTATCGGAAACATGGGACGAAAATTCATCATATTTTGCTTGGCCGCGCTCGGAGTGCTCGCAAGCGACCGAACAGCGGCAGCAGAACCGCGCCTGATCGTCAACATCGTCGTCGGGTCGATGCGCGCCGAAGACCTCGACCGCTATGCGGCGAACTTCGGCGAAAGCGGCATCCGCCGATTGACAGAGGGCGGCACGGTCTACACCGACAGCCGCTACGACTGTCAACAGACCACAACACCCGTATCGCTGGCGACGCTCTCCACGGGCGCAATGCCTTCAACCCACGGCGTAGTCGGCACCCACTGGATAGACTATACCTCGAACCGCGCGGTATCACTTTTGGGTGAAGACACGCAACCGAGCCCCGAACACCTGATCGCCCCGACCTTGGGCGAAACGCTTCTGCGACAAGCCACAGGCAGCAACGTCGTGACGATTGCGGCCGAACCGGTATCAGCGGTGGTAATGAGTGGCCGCGGGGGCATCGCCTACTGGCTCGACGAAGCCTGCAACTGGACGTCGTCGCCCGCCTATGCCGAAACGCTCCCCGACTGGGTGAACCGAAACAATCGCGAACGCTACAACACGTCATACGTGGCGACCGAATGGCGCACGCTGCTCGGATACGACCGCTACCGCAACACGCGCCACAGCAATGTCATCCTTTCGGGAAAGAGCCGGAAACAGAAAGAGGATAAGGACGACCGTCGCAAAGCGAAGCAGACCAACGACTACGAAAAACTGCTCTGCACGCCGGCAGGCAACACGGCGCTGTTGGGATTCGCCAAACAGGCCATCACCCAATACCGGCTGGGCAAAGACGCGACGCCCGATCTGCTGAACATCTGTCTCGACCCCTCGCGCAGGATAACGGAAACCTACGGCCCCGAATCAATCGAAGTCGAAGACATGTACTACCAACTCGACCGCGACTTGGAGGATTTCTTGACTTTCGTCTTCGCACAGGTCAAGAACGACGAAGCCGTGGTCGTATTCACCTCCGACCACGGCACCAGTCCGTCGTACGACTACGGGCCCCGACCGGCCGACCGCTTCAACAACCGCCAATTCGAAATCATCGTCAACGGCTTTCTGAACGTACGCTACGGCGCAGGCGACTGGGTACTGTCCTGCGAAGACAAATGTCTGTGGCTGAATCATAATCTGATTTACGAGCGGGGGCTGAACCTGTCGGAAGTACAGAACGAAGTGGCCATCTTCGCCATGCAGTTCAGCGGCGTATCGCACGCGCTGGCTGCTACGGCCATGCGCACGAGCTACTTCGGCAGCGGCTATGCCCGCAAGATGCAGAACGGATTCTATCCGCGGCGCTCGGGCGACGTCATTCTGAATTTCGTGCCGGGCTGCATCGAGGAACGCGACGGCTGCGTCTCGTTGTCGGGCTCGCTCTACGGCTACGACACGCACGTACCGCTCATCTTCTACGGCACAGGCATCCGGCCGCAACGCATCAGCCGACGTGTAGAGATGACCGCCGTGACGCCGACGCTGGCCCGCATCGCAGGCATCACCGAACCGGCAGCATCGGAAGGCGAAGTATTAGAAGAAATCGTCGATTTATAAACCGCAATTATGGACAAGATACAAGAGGAGATCATCGAGGAGTTCTCGGTTTTCGATGACTGGCTCGACAAATACGACTATCTGATCGGACTGGCCGACACGCTGCCTGCCATCGACCCGACGCACCGCACGGAACAATACCTGATTCAAGGCTGCCAATCGCGCGTGTGGGTGGATGCCCGCATGGACAACGGCAAGGTCTACTATGCGGCCGATAGCGACGCCATCATCACCAAAGGCATCATCGCCTTGCTGATACGGGTGCTCAACGGCCGCACGCCGCGCGAAATCCTCGATACGGAACTTTATTTCATCGACGCTATCGGACTGAGCGCCAACCTTTCGCCCACGCGGTCAAACGGATTGGCGGCGATGGTGAAGCAAATGCGGCTCTATGCGCTGGCATTCGCCAGCAAGGCGGAATGAACGGAAGTCCCTACGAAAAACGCAAAACGACATGACACCGGAAGAGATATTGCAGGTCGAAAAGGAGATCGTACTGACACTCAAAAACATCTATGACCCCGAAATACCGGTCAACATCTACGACCTCGGACTGATTTACGAAATCGACTACACGCCCGACGGCACGGCCAACATCCGCATGACGCTCACAGCGCCCAACTGCCCGATGGCCGACATACTGGTTGAGGAAGTCAACGGACAAGTCGCCAAAGTCAAGGGTGTGCAAGCGGTGAACGTCATTTTGACGTTCGAGCCCGTATGGGACAAAAGCATGATGTCCGAGGAGGCATTGATGGAACTCAATCTGCTGTGAGGATGACGGAGCAGGAAACCCATGTGCTCGAACGGTTGCAGCAGGACACCATGCGAACGGCTTGTGCCGATTACCTCGCCGGTGCCGACCAGCTGCACCGCCACGAAATCCTCACGTCGTTGGCATTCGACCGACTCCGGTACAAAATGGAACTCGTTGACGAAATCCGTGCGAATTGCGGTGGCGACTGGAACCAGACATTCTATCGGCTCTATTTCCGCACGCTGGGCGATAGATCCAATCAAGCAGCCTATCTCACACTCGCCGAACGGGTTCCTTACAAAATCGCGCTGCGCGAACGAACGACGCCTCACGCCGTCGAAGCGATGCTACTGGGCGTATCGGGACTGTTAGGGCTCTACGAACACGACACCTATGTCCTCGACCTGCTGCGGACATTCGAACACCTCGCTGCCAAATACACATTGGAGCCGATGGATGCGTCGGCGTGGAACCTGACCGACATCCGACCAGCCAATCACCCGCTGCTGCGCATCGTGCAGGCAGCCCGATTCTTCATACAGGACGAGTTCGTCATGAACCGTACGCTGGAATGCCGCGATCCGAAAGAGGTTCAACGGCTTTTCGGCGTCGAAGCACCCGAATACTGGAACACCCACTACACGCCTGGAGCCGAATGCGAATGGCATCCGAAACGCATCGGAAAATTCAAGTCGGACATCATCGGCATCAACTTGGTCGCCGTGCTCCAATTCGCCTACGGCAGTTACATGGACGACGAACGTCTGCGCGAAAACGCACTGAAACTGCTGGAGTCCATTGAACCGGAGAACAACCGTTTCATCCGTTCGTGGTGCGATGCCGGCGTACCGGCTCCGGTGAACGCATTCGAATCACAGGCGCTGCTGCAACTCTCGAAAGTCTACTGCATGCACGGGCGCTGTGCCGAATGTCCGGTCGGCCGCCGGATTCTGGCCAAAGTGCGCCGCATGGCACCTCCGGAAGAATGATTCGATAATTCCCGGCCCCTGAGACGACTTCGCGTGCAGCGCATCGACGGAATACACAATATTTGCGTCGGCACATCGATAAGATGCAATTGCCTTCACGAAAATTTTGTTATCTTTGTAAAAATTAAACCCAAGCTATTCCATGCCTACGATTACACCGCTGACCGTATATTGTACGACGACCATGCTCATCATCGCCTATCTCTTAGGCTCGATACCGAGCGCCGTGTGGATCGGCAAAAAGTACTACGGCATCGACATCCGTGAACACGGCTCGAAAAACGCCGGAACGACCAACATGCTGCGCGTCCTCGGGCGAAGGGCCGCAGGGCCGGTCTTCGCCCTCGACTTTCTGAAAGGATTCGTCGCCGTGACCATCATCCAGCTGCTCCAATACGATGATATCGTAGGTAGCAACGACATCATCAATCTCAAAATCGCCGCGCTTTTTGCGGCCGTCGTGGGCCATATCTTTCCGATATTCGCAGGATTCCGCGGCGGCAAGGGCGTCGCGACCTTAGTCGGCGCGGTGACGGGCATCGCACCCTCCATCGCCCTGCTCTGTTTCGGCGTATGGCTGGTCATCTTGATGGCGACGCACTATGTCTCACTCGGCTCGATCATCGCCGGATGCTGTTTTCCGGTCTTCACGCTCCTCTCGCCCCAAGCCTCCAAAATCAACACGCCGTTCATCATCTTCTCGTTCGTCATCGCCATCCTGCTCATCGTGACCCACCGCAAGAACATCAAACGGCTGCTGAACGGTACGGAATCGAAGACCTACATCTGGCATCCCCGAAAGGTCGCCGCACCGGCCGGCCGACCCCGCACGAAAAAAGACGACAAGACCCAGAAATAACGCGGCACGACAAGGCTGCACGTAATATCCGCGCACCATGCTACAAGAGAATCTGATTAAAATCTACGAAGCGAGCTTCCGCGAAAACCGCGAAATGTCGGCGCTGACCGACTACTTCAAGAACGAGGCCTTTTCCTACTACGAAATGGCGAAGGAGATCGCCAAACTACATCTCCTGTTCAAGAAAGCGGGGATCGAACAAGGCGAGAAAATCGCGCTTATCGGCCGCAACAATCCCCGCTGGTGCATCACCTACTTGGCGACCATCACCTATGGTGCGGTCATTGTCCCCATCTTGCAGGACTTCACGGCACCGGATATCATCCACATCATCAACCATTCGGAGAGCCGTCTGCTCTTTCTCGGCGACAATTTCTGGGACCTGATCGAAGAAGACCAGATCAAGCGCATCGACGCCGTATTCTCACTGACAGATTTTCAGGTGCTCTACGAACGCGACGGCAAATCTCTGACCAAGTTCCAACGGGAAATTCTGAAAAACTACCGCTCGAAATATCCGCGCGGATTCAGCATCAACGACATCAAGTATCCCGACATTCCGAACGATCGTGTCGTGCTACTCAACTATACATCCGGCACAACGGGCCATTCGAAAGGCGTGATGCTCACGGTGAACAATCTGACGGGCAATGTAGTGTTCGCCAAGAGCGTCTGCAACAAGCAGACTGGGCAACGCTACTTCCAAAAGGGCGGCCGCACGCTGTCGTTCCTGCCGCTGGCTCACGCCTACGGCTGCGCGTTCGATTTCCTGACGCCGATGGCCGTCGGCGGACACATCACACTATTGGGGCGCATCCCCTCGCCGAAGATTCTGGTCGAGGCAATGGCCGTGGTCAAACCCACCGTCATCTGCTGCGTACCGCTGATTCTCGACAAAATCTACCGCAAGCAAATCATGCCGATGCTCGAAAAGGGAGCCATGCCGATTGCAATGAAAATTCCGCTCCTCAACTCAGCCATCCACACAGCCATCCGCAAAAAGCTACTGGATGCGTTCGGCGGCAATGTCTCGATCGTCATCGTGGGCGGCGCTCCGATGAACCAAGAGACAGAGGCTTTCCTGATGAAAATCCATTTCCCGATCACGGTCGGATACGGCATGACTGAATGCGCGCCGCTCATCAGTTTCGCATCGGACGACGAGTTCAAGAAGGGTTCCGTCGGCCGCTATCTGCAAGACTACCTCGACATCCGCATCGATTCGAAAGACCCGGAACATGTTGCGGGTGAAATCCTCGTCCGCGGCGAGCACGTCATGCAAGGCTACTACAAAAACGAACAGGCCACCGAACAGGTACTCGATGCAGATGGCTGGTTGCACACGGGAGACATGGGGACGCTCGATCCGGACGGAACACTCTATATCCGAGGACGTTCGAAGACGATGATTCTTTCGAGCAACGGCCAAAACATCTATCCGGAGGAGATCGAGGATAAACTCAACAACCTGTCGCTGGTGCTCGAATCACTCGTCGTGGACAACGGAAGCGGTCGCCTGCGTGCATTGGTCGTTCCCGATTACGAACAGGCCGAAAACGAAGGCGTACAGGACAAACTGTCGGAAATCATGCAACAGAATCTGCAAGATCTGAATGCACAGTTGGCGGCCTACGAACGAATCGACGAAATCGTGCTCTACCCCACCGAATTCGAAAAGACCCCCAAACGCAGCATCAAACGCTATCTTTATACGCCCTCGTTGCTGGAACAGATGAAGTCGCAACATGAAGATCACTAAAAAACAGACGATCGGCGAAAATCTGCTCTACATGATGGTTTGGCTGGCCATCATCATGGTGCCTGTGCTCAACTCGAAGATGATGTCGGAACTGCACGTCAGTCTGGAAAACGTGCTGACGACATGGCAGAAAATCGCCCCCTATCTGACGATCTTTCTCGTGCACAATACCGTCATCGCGCAACGCTACCTGCTCCGACACAAATACTGGAAATATATATTCTGCGATTTGGCGCTGATCGTCAGCGTATTCTGGCTCGTCGACCTCTACGAACAACACCACATTGTCGAAACGGCCCTGCGCGACTCCATGGATCCCGTTGCCGGTCACAAAGCATCGTTCACCGACTTGGAGATGTACTGGAACATCATTCTGGGCTTTTTCATGACCGGCGCCAACTCGGGTATCAAGCTGATGTACCAGTCGATACGCGACGAACAGAAAATGGAGGAACTCAAGCAGCAGAACATGCAGGTGCAGATGGACTATCTGAAATATCAGATCAATCCGCACTTCTTCATGAACACGCTCAACAATATCCATGCGCTGATCGACATTGACACGCAATGGGCCAAGAATGCGGTCATCGAACTTTCGAAGATGATGCGCTACGTGCTCTATGATTCGGAGCGCGAGACCATTTCACTGACACGCGACATCCAGTTTCTGAAGAACTACATCGAACTGATGCGCATCCGATACACCGACGCCGTAGACATCCGCATCGAACATCCGTCCACGCTGCCGGCCCGCATCACGATTCCGCCGCTGTTGCTCATCGTCTTCGTCGAAAACGCATTCAAACATGGTGTAGGGGCTAACAAAGCGTCATTCATCCACATCCGCATCGACTGCAACGAAGACAAGGTAACGGCTGTCATCGCCAACAGCCGGTTCAAGATCGCGCATCCCAAACACTCGGACGGCATCGGACTGAAAAACGTCCGCAAACGGATGGAACTCATCTACGGCCCGAAAAACTACGAACTCCGCATCGAAGAGACGGCCGACACCTACACCGTAAATCTCGAAATCCCGACCCTCCATGCTTAAATGTATCGCCATAGACGACGAACCGCTGGCATTGCGTCAGTTGTCCTCGTACATCGCCAAACTGCCCTATCTGGAACTGGTCGCAACGTGCAGCAATGCCATCGACGCCCAGCAACGGCTGCTGCAACAACCGGTCGATCTGATTTTCGTGGACATCAACATGCCCGATCTGAACGGCGTGGATTTCGTACGGTCGCTGATCGACCGGCCGATGGTCATCTTCACGACAGCCTATTCGCAATACGCTATCGAAGGATTCAAACTCGACGCGGTGGACTACCTGCTGAAGCCGTTCGATTTCGCCGATTTCAGCCGTGCCGTATCCAAAGCCCATTCGCTCTACGAACTGCGGCAGAACCAACGCACCACCCCCGAAGAAGCCCCGCTGGCCGAAGCCGAACCGAAAGATACGGAGTACATCTCAGTCAAAGCCGACTACAAGGTCTCGCTGGTGAAAATCAGTGAAATCATCTACATGGAAAGCGAGGGCGAATACGTACGGATGCACCTTGCCAACGGCACCTGCATCACGACGCTCTTTCGGCTCAAGAACATGGAGGCGGCGCTTCCGGCCGAACATTTCATGCGCATTCATCGCTCCTACATCGTCAACCTCGACTGCATCCGCTCTTATGTCCGCGGACGGGTCTACATCTCGGAAACGGAATACCTGCCCATCGGGGAAATCTATAAAGAGGCGTTCCAACGCTACATAGATTCCCACTTCCGAAATTTAACCGAGAATTTAAATTCGTGACAGTCGCGGGAAACTCGACAACGGAACATATTTTCCATCGCAAAATTCGCAGCAATAGTGTGTCAATCCGTTGGTCAACACGACGTAACGGGCACTAAGCACCGAATTGTACCGCACCGCCTGCCGGAAAACCGAACGGTCGACGGGCACATCGGGCGCCTTGCATTCGGCCAATAACAACGGTCGTGCAGTATCGTCGACCACTACCGCATCGGCCCGCTGGGCCTGTCCGTTGAGCGGCACGGGATACTCCTGCACGATGCGCAACGGCAACGCCTCGCAATGCGAAATCAGATAGGCAATCAGATGCTGCCGCACCCACTCCTCGGGCGTGAGGACGAGATAGGTGCCCCGCAAAGCATCCCACACCTCGACCTGCCCGTCGCGCTCACGGGCACGCAAGCGGATGGACGGAAAATGCAGACGGGGCAATTCGGGCCTTGCCGATAATTCAAGGTGTTCGGGACGTTCGGGCATCGGATATCGGAAATTTTGCGTAACTTTGAACCACAAATATACGGATTTATGCGAACTATCTCGGTCTTACTCGTCCTTTTTTCGGCTTTTGCAGGGGCCGTTCCCGCGCTGCAAGCCCAACCGGCATGCTCGTCAGGGCGCGAGCATCCCCGTAGCGAACTGCTCGTCTATCCCACGCAGGAGGAGGCTGCCACGGCTGCCCGAACAGAAACGGGAACCCCGACCGACAACCGCTATCTGCAGAATCTGACCGAATGGACGCTCGAAGGCGATACATTCGGCACAACGTTCACCGTGCCGTTCAGTTGGATCAATCGACAGGTGATCCTCCACTTGGACTCTGCATCGGCCGCATACGAAGTGTCCGTCAACGGACAGCGGGTAGCCGTTGACAGCGACCCTGCACTACCCGCGGAATTCAACCTCACGCGATGGGCTCACGAAGGTCGCAATACACTTGAAATCAAACTAAAACCAGCCGCCGAAACGGCTCCGCTGGAGAGTTGGAGAACCGATACGCAACCGTCCATTGGTCGCGCGTGGGTCATGACCCAACCGACCCTGCGCATCCGCGATGTCCTCATCCGCACAAAACTGAATGAAGCCAATACGGCAAATGCCGAAATCGGCTTGGTCATCAAAAGCGAAGCGCTCAATCCACGCACGTCGCGCATACACTACGAACTGCTGAATCCGGCAGGCGAACGCATCACCGGCGGCACGCAAACCATCACGCTCGATATGCGGCAAGAGGACACGATCCGCTTTCTCACTGCAATTCCCGATACGCTGCTTTGGGCTCCGGAACATCCCGTCAGCTGCACGCTGCAACTGAAAACCCAACACGAAGGGCGTTACGTCGAATATATCGAATTGCCGGTCGGTTTTCGTGAAATTGCGGTCGATCGGACGGGACAAATGCTTCTCAACGAAACGGAACGGCAGCTGCGAGCCTGCGAGGTTTCGCCCGAAATCAGCACGACTGAAATCGCCGCCCTACGCGAAAAAGGCTACAATACACTGAAACTGAAAGCTGGAACCATTCGCTCCGGGTTGTACGCCGACTGTAACCGAATGGGCATGCTCGTCATCGCGCAAGCCCCCATCGACACAAGCAAAAGCGGCCCATCGCGCCGCAAAGGAGGCAATCCGTCGAACGACCCACGCTGGCGGGAACACTTCATCGAACGGACCGCCGACAGCTACCACACATCGAAACGCCATCCGTCAGTCATCGCATTCGGACTGGCTGAAGATTCGGCGAACGGCATCTGTCTCTACGACAGCTATCTGGCAACCAAGAGTTTTGCCGAATCCCGACCGTTCATCTATCCGGACGGCGGCGGCGAATGGAATAACGACCCGCTGAAAGTCGACCTTTCGGGCAAATAAAACCGCTTTCACGCAACAAACAATCGATACCGCCACTCGGGCAGTATCGATTGTTTGTTTTCCGTACGGGCTGAATCCGAACCGCACGAAGCGACGGAATCAACCGTTCACACGACGCAGAAAGCACTCAATGGTATTCTCCATCAGGCAACAGATCGTCATCGGACCGACGCCTCCGGGCACGGGCGTGATGACCGAAACGAGCGGCTCCACAGCAGCATAATCGACATCGCCGCACAATTTGCCCGTCTCGGGATCGCGGTTGACCCCTACGTCAATGACCACAGCGCCCTCGCGCACCATATCGCCCTTGACGAACTTCGGACGCCCCACAGCCACGACCAAAATATCGGCCTGCCGTGTCACGGCCCCCAAATCGGGAGTACGGCTATGGGCCATCGTTACCGTAGCGTTCGCATCCAACAACAATTTCGCCACGGGCAATCCCACGATATTGCTGCGGCCGACCACCACGGCGTGCCGCCCTTCGATTTCAACACCGGCCGTCTGCAACATCCGCAGGATGCCTTTCGGCGTACAAGGCAGCGTGCAAGGCTGTTTCTGCCACAACGCGGCGACGTTCGACGGATGGAACCCATCAACATCCTTCGCGCAATCGATGGCGGCAATCACACGGTCGGTATCGATGTGTTTCGGCAACGGCAGCTGCACCAGAATCCCGTCCACGTCGGCATCGGCATTCAGTTCAGCTATCAAGCCGAGCAACTCCGCCTCCGAAATCGTCTCGGGACGCCGCAATGTCGTATTGCGGATGCCTACCTCGGCAGCGGCTTTCGCCTTGCCGGTCACATAGCTCACGCTTGCCGGATTATCCCCCACGAGGATGACTACCAAGTGAGGCACACGCCCATACTGTTCGGGAAATGCGGCGACCTGTGCCGCCATCACGGCCTTCAATCGGGCCGACAACTCCTTACCGCTGATTATCTTTGCCATAGAATTTCGTTTTATTTCTTCAATGCCTGCCAACCGATGTCGGTGCGGTGGAACAGCCCGTCACAATCGATACGTGCGACGGCGGCCAACGCTTTCGCGTGCGCCTCAGCCAACGTGGCACCGCGCCCCAAGACGAACAACACACGTCCGCCGCTGGTCACAACACGGTCGCCGTCGGCACGGGTGCCCATGTGATAAACCGTATCCTCGGCCGTATCCAAACCCTTGATTTCAACGCCCTTTTCGTAACTGCCCGGATAGCCTTTCGATGCCAGCACGATGCCCAACGTTGCGAAATCGTGCCACCGCAACTCGGCATCGCCGCCGTCGGCCACGGCACAAAAGATATCGACGATGTCCGATGCCAACCGCGGCAAAACCACCTCGGTTTCGGGGTCGCCGAAGCGCGCGTTGAATTCGATGACCTTGATGCCCTGCGGCGTCTTCATCAACCCGCCGTAAAGCACGCCAGTGAACGGGCACCCCTCGGCAACCAATGCAGCGGCTGTGGGCTGCATGATGTGCTCCAGCGCGAACCGTTCATCCTCGGGCGTGATGAACGGCAGAGGCGAATAGGCGCCCATACCACCCGTATTGGGCCCGCAATCGCCATCATAAGCCCGTTTGTGGTCTTGCGCCAACACCATCGGCCACACCTTGCGGCCCGAAACAAAACACATGAACGAAAATTCGGGGCCGGTCAGACACTCCTCGATGACCACACGACCGTCGCCGAACTTGTCGTCCAACAACATGTCGCGCAAAGCAGCGTCGGCCTCCTCCAACGTCTGAGCGACCACAACCCCCTTTCCGGCGGCCAAACCGTCGTATTTCAACACGATAGGCGCACCCTGCTCGGCAACATAGGCACGAGCCTCTTCATAATCGCCGAACGTACGATAGGCCGCAGTCGGAATCCCGTAACGCGACATCAACTCTTTGGCGAACTCTTTCGAAGATTCGATGCGGGCCGCAGCCTTCGTGGGGCCGAAAATCCGCAATCCGGCAGCCCGAAACGCATCGACAATACCGACGGCCAATGCAGCCTCGGGCCCTACGACCGTCAAGTCTACCTGTGTTTCCCGTGCGAAATCGAGCAACCGCTCGATCTCTGTTTCACGAATGGCGATACATTCGGCCTGCCGTGCGATACCGACATTCCCAGGTGCACAATAGATTTTCGCAACCTGCGCCGACCGCGACAAGGCGTCGACGATGGCGTGTTCGCGACCGCCCGAACCGATTACCAAAACATTCATATCTTACCTCTACTTGCTATTTTATCGCCACCGTCCCACACAGTAGCCCTATTTTCCAATCAATGTTTGAAATGGCGTTCGCCCGTGAACAACATGGCGATGCCCAGTTCGTTCGCCTTCTTGACCGACTCCTCGTCGCGCACCGAACCGCCCGGCTGGACGATCGCCGTGACACCGAACTCACCGGCCAACGTCACGCAGTCGTCGAACGGGAAAAATCCGTCGGATGCCAACACCAAACCCTCAGTATGACCCGCCATGCGTGCTTCGTGCAGGGCGATTTCGGCCGAACCGATGCGATTCATCTGACCAGCGCCTACGCCCAAAGTCTGCCCGTTCTTCACGACAACGATCGCATTGGATTTCACGTGCTTAACAATGCGCCAACCGAAATTCAGATCCTCCATCTGCTGTTCCGCGGGACGTTTCTCCGTAACGCACATATCGGTCGTAACGACACGGGTCGTCGTATCCAAGTCCTGCACCAACAGCCCCCCGTTGACGCTCACGTACTGCCGTACGTCGCCGGAGATGTCATCCATCGGCACCTCCAACAGCCGCAGGTTCTTCTTGGCGCAGAGCACCTCCAACGCTCCCTCATCGAACTTCGGCGCCATGATGATTTCCAAGAAAACAGGCTTCATCAATTCGGCCGCTTCGCGGGTCACCGTGCAATTAGTCGCCACGATCCCGCCGAAAATCGATACCTTGTCAGCCTCGTAAGCCTTCGTCCATGCGTCGACGACATCCTTACCGACGGCAGCGCCGCACGGGTTCATATGCTTCAGCCCCACGCAGAACGGCTGCCGGAACTCGCGCACGATGCACAAAGCGGCATTCGCATCCTGTATATTGTTGTATGACAGATCTTTGCCGTTCAGTTGGCGTGCAAACGCCAACGAATAGGGCACGGGCTGTTGCTCGCGGTAGAACTTGGCCGACTGATGCGGATTCTCGCCGTAACGCAACGGCTGCGCGAGCGTATACTCCAAGAAAAGTTTCTCCTCCAAACCGGCCTGTGCCCGCATGTAGGTGGCGATCATCATATCGTACTCAGCCGTATGAGTATAGGCTTTGGCCGAGAGTTGCAGGCGGGTTTCGCGCTTCGTACCGCCCTCGGCGCGGATTTCGCCGAGCACACGGCCATAATCCGCAGGGTCGCACACGACCGTCACGCTGGCCCAATTCTTGGCAGCCGAACGCAACATCGACGGCCCGCCGATATCGATGTTCTCGACCGCCTCGTCCATCGTTACGCCGGGTTTGGCGATCGTCTGCCGGAACGGATAGAGGTTCACGCACACCATGTCGATAAACCCGATACCGTTTTCACGCAGTGCCTCGATATGTTCGGGCAGGTCGCGTCGCGCCAACAGACCGCCATGCACTTTCGGGTGCAGGGTTTTGACGCGCCCGTCGCAAATCTCGGGAAAGCCCGTCACGTCGCTGATGTTCAGCACCTTGATGCCGCTCTCGCGCAACAACTTCATCGTACCGCCTGTGGCGATAATCTCCCACCCCGCCTCTCGCAGGCCCCGGACGAAATCGACTACGCCCGTCTTGTCGCTTACACTGACTAATGCTCGCATGTTCTATTCTATTTTTTCGATTAATTTTCCGATTGTCTCGACATAAAGCGGATATTCCGCCGCATGGATCAACGCATCCAACTCCGCAACGTCGCCGCCCTCGTAGGAAAACGCCCGCTGGGCAATGATGCGTCCGCCGTCCAGCTCAGCATCCACGTAATGAATCGTTACGCCGAACACCTTCACGCCGTAAGCCAACGCCTGCTCGATAGCGTGCGCTCCGCGGAAAGCGGGCAGTAACGAAGGATGCACATTAATGATACGTCCGCCGTAAGCCGCCAGCAAGGTGTCGCCGACGATGCGCATGTAACCCGCCAAACAGATCAACTCCACACCTACCGCTTCGAGCTGCGTAACGATTTCCCGTTCGTAATCGGCCTTCGAAGAGAACTCTTTCGGCGCGAAGACGAACACCTCGACCCCATGACGGGCAGCCCGCTCGATCACCGGAGCATCGGGCTTGTCGCAGACCAACAACACGAC
>RYWP01000139.1 GCA_003979135.1 Alistipes sp. | reverse complement strand
GCTATGTACGTCGCTTCGTCGACGTACGAGTCGCTTGATAAGTCAGCAAGGGGACAATGCGGAGCAGGGATAAAACGCTAAGATATTGTATCCGAATGATTAAGCCCCTGCGGCAACTGTATGCGGCAGGGGCTTGCGAAATGAGTGTGGGAGGCCTATATTCCCATCTGTTTCAGAAATTGACCGGTGTAGCTTTGGGGGCAATTTGCAACTTCGTGCGGGGTTCCGGTAACCAATATTTCGCCGCCGCCAGCGCCTCCCTCCGGTCCGAGGTCGATCAGATGGTCGGCGACCTTGATGACGTCGAGGTTATGTTCAATGACAATGACAGTATTTCCGCGGTCGGCGAGTTTGTTCAGCACTTCCAGCAGCAATCGGATGTCCTCGAAGTGCAGGCCCGTCGTTGGTTCGTCGAGGATGTAGAGCGTGCGGCCCGTATCGCGTTTGGCGAGTTCCGCAGCCAGTTTGATGCGTTGGCTTTCACCTCCGGACAGCGTGGTACAGGGTTGTCCGAGCGTCAGGTATCCCAATCCGACTTCTTGGATGGCTCGCAGTTTCTGGTGGATATTCGGAATGTTTTCGAAAAATTCCACGGCGGCGTTGATCGTCATGTTCAGTACCTCGTTGATGTTCCTGCCTTTGTAGCGTACCTCCAGCGTCTCGCGGTTGTAGCGGTGGCCACCGCAGGCCCGGCAGCGGACGTAGACGTCCGGCAGGAAGTTCATCTCGATGGTTTCGACCCCTGCGCCGTGGCACGTCTCGCAGCGGCCGCCCTTGACGTTGAATGAGAAGCGGCCTGCCTTGAATCCGCGGATTTGTGCATCGGGGGTCATTTCGAACAGTTTGCGGATGTCGGCGAATACACCCGAATAGGTTGCCGGATTGCTTCGCGGCGTACGACCGATGGGCGATTGGTCGACGACGACCAGTTTGTCAATGTGTTCGATGCCTTCGATTGTATCGTATTCCAGCGGTTGTTCGAACGAGCGATAGAGCGTCTTCGAGAGGATCGGACGCAGCGTCTCGTTAACGAGCGTTGATTTGCCCGATCCGCTGACACCCGTCACACAGATGAATTTGCCCAACGGAAATTCAGCCGTGACGTTTTTCAGATTGTTGCCGCGCGCACCGCGGATGACGATGCTGTCGCCCGAACTATTGCGCAGTTCGGCCGGTATTTCGATGCGGCGGCGGCCTGTCAGGTAGTCGGCCGTAATGGAATCCGCACGGAGTATTTCGTCGAATTTTCCTGCTGCGACGATGTTGCCGCCCTTGCGTCCCGCTTGCGGACCCACATCGACGATGTAGTCGGCTGCCCGCATCATATCTTCGTCGTGTTCGACGACAATGACCGAGTTTCCCGCATCGCGCAACTCTTCCAGACTGCGTATCAGTTTCCGGTTGTCGCGTTGGTGCAGTCCGATGGAGGGTTCGTCCAATATATATAGGACATTGACCAGCTTCGAGCCGATCTGCGTGGCCAGCCGGATGCGTTGGCTTTCGCCGCCCGACAGCGATCGCGAAGCCCTGTCTAACGAAAGGTATCCGAGCCCGACATCCATCAGGAAGCGGAGCCGTTCGCGGATCTCTTTCAGAATCTCCTGCGCGATTTTCCGCTCTTTGTCCGACAAGTGTTCTTCGATGTGTTCCATCCAGTCGGCGAACTCCGCGATGGACATGGCCGACACCTCGGCGATGTTCTTGCCGCCGATGCGGAAGTGCAACGCCTCTTTTTTCAGTCGGGAGCCGTTGCAGACCGAACATTTGCGATAGGCTAAAAATTGTTCGCGCCAGCGGCGGCCGCGCGGCGAATCGTCGTCTTCCGTGCGATTGATGTATTCGGCAACCCCTTCCCATGTGTGGAGCTGTACGCCGCCGGCGGTGCCCATTTCGGTCAGGTTGATGGTCAGGGGTTCGGCATCGCCGTAAATCACTGCGTTGAGTGCTTCCTCAGAGAATGTTTGCAGCGGGTCGTCGAGCGTGAAATCATAGCGGCGCCCCAGCATTTCCAGCAACAGGAACAGCCGGTTGTTGCGGTGTTTTCCGAGCGGTTCGACCGCGCCTTCGCGCAGCGAACGTTTTTTGTCGGGGATGATTTTGGCAATGTCGCATATCGCCTCGATGCCCAGTCCGTTGCAGTGGGGGCAGGCTCCTTTTGGTGAGTTGAATGAAAAAGTGTGCGGTGCAGGGTCTTCGAATGCCATGCCTGTTGAGGGGCACATCAGATGGCGCGAATAGAACCGTTGTTGTTCCGTGCCGTAGTCGTAAACGGCCATCGTGCCTTTGCCTTGTCGCAGGGCCTCTTTGAGCGATTTCTCGATTCGTTCGCGGGATTCTTCGCCGACGATGAGGCGGTCGACTACCAAATCGATCGTGTGTATCTTGTAGCGGTCGAGCCGCATTCCGGGAGTGATTTCGCGGATTTCGTCGTCAATGCGTACGTGGATGTATCCCTTGCGGGCCAGCGTTTCGAACAACTCTCGGTAGTGCCCTTTGCGTCCTTTGACGATCGGGGCCATCAGTGCGATGCGGCGTCCGGCGAATCCCTCCATGATGAGTTCAGCGATGCGGTCGTCGGAGTAGTGCACCATCTCTTCGCCCGTCACGGGCGAGTAGGCCCGCGCTGCGCGAGCATAGAGCAGACGCAGAAAATCGTTGATTTCCGTGACGGTGCCGACGGTCGAGCGGGGATTTTTGTTGGTCGTTTTCTGCTCGATGGCCACTACGGGGCTCAGTCCCGTGATTTTGTCGACATCGGGGCGTTCCATCGTCCCGACGAACTGGCGGGCATAGGCCGAGAGCGTCTCCATGTAGCGGCGTTGTCCTTCGGCATAGATGGTATCGAACGCCAGCGACGATTTGCCCGAACCGCTCAGTCCGGTGATAACCACCAATTTATGACGTGGAATTTC
>RYWP01000138.1 GCA_003979135.1 Alistipes sp. | reverse complement strand
TTTCTCTACATTCCAAAAACCGCCAAGTTTCTCCAGTAAGAAAGTAAAGCCGATGCGCTTTTATACTCGTATGTTCGCGACCCTTTCGGAGCCGCTCTGTATCAAATCGCCCGCATTCCAGCCAACGGGCACCAGCGTCTATTTTTTCATTAGTTCATCGAAGATGTGTTCTTCGTCATAGCCGCACAAGGCTTGCAGTTGGGCCGGTGTGCCATGCGAAACCCACGTATCGCCGATTCCCAACGACCGAACTTCCACAGCATGCCCCTTTCGGGAAAACCATGCCGTCACGGCTTCACCCACGCCGCCGCGCAGACAGCCGTCCTCGACCGTCACCACGCGCCGGAACCGGCGGCCCACATCGTCCAACAGTTTCTCGTCGAGCGGTTTGACATAGCGCAAATCATAATGTGCCACATCGACACCCGCCGCCGCGGCCCGTTCCGCCGCCCGTGCACCCGCAGCAGCCGTCGTGCCGATCGTCAGCAGAGCCACGTCCTCCCCTTCGCGCAAGCACCGCCCGCGTCCGACAGGCAGCAATGCGAACGGTTCGTCGCGCCACGGAGCACCGACCCCGCACCCACGCGGATAACGCAGCATGAACGGATGCCCTGTTTGCAGGGCTGTATACATCAGATTACGCAATTCCCGTTCGTCCATCGGTGCCGCGATGACGAGTCCGGGAACGGCCCCGAAAGCCGCCATGTCGAATACGCCGTGGTGCGTCGCTCCATCCTCGCCGACCAGCCCGCCGCGGTCAAGACACAGCACGACCGGCAGATCCTGTATCGCAACATCGTGAATCACATTGTCGTAGGCCCGCTGCATGAACGACGAATAGATATTGCAGAATGGCCGCATGCCCGAGGCCGCCAATCCGGCCGAAAAAGTGACGGCATGTTCTTCGGCAATGCCGACATCGAAACAGCGTTCGGGCATTTCGCGCATCAGAATGTTCATCGAACATCCCGACGGCATGGCAGGAGTGATGCCGACGACCCGTTCGTCCATGCGCGCAAGATCGAGCAGCGTCTGGCCGAAGACATCCTGATAACGGGCTATATCACCTGTCGAGGCAATTCGTTCGCCCGTATCGGGATTGAAGCGACCCGGAGCATGCCATACCGACTGGTCGGTTTCGGCCGGACGGTAGCCCTTGCCCTTGACCGTCATGACATGCAGCAATTTGGGGCCCTCGATATCGCACATCGCCCGCAGCGTCCGCACAAGATCGGGCAGATTGTGACCGTCGACGGGGCCGAAATAACGGAAATTGAGACTTTCGAAAAGATTGGAATTGTTGAGCAACCCTAATTTGATACCGTTCCACATCCGGCGGCATAGGTGCAGCAGCCGCGGCGTATGCGACAACAAACCCCACACGCGCCGTTTGAAACGGTTGTAGTGCACCGACGTGGATATTTTGAGCAAGTAATTCTTCAGGGCGCCCGTCGCTTGGTCGATGGCCATGTTGTTGTCGTTGAGAATCACCAGCAGGTCGGTGTTTTTCGAGGCTCCGGCGTTGTTCAGGCCCTCGAATGCCAGTCCGCCCGTCATCGAACCATCGCCGATGACCGCCACGACCTTGTGTTTCTCGCCGCGCAGTTCAGCCGCCTTCGCCATACCGAACGCTGCCGAAATCGATACCGAAGCATGTCCGCCGCCGAACGCATCGTAAGGACTCTCGTCCATGCGCGGAAATCCGCTGATACCGCCCAGTTGGCGTTTCGTCCGAAAGGCTTCGCGGCGGCCCGTGATGATTTTGTGGGCATAGGTCTGATGACCTACGTCCCAGACAATGCGGTCATCGGGCGCATCGAAGACATAGTGCAACGCCGCAGCCAGTTCGACTGCGCCGAGGCTCGACGCCAGATGCCCCGGATGGACCGAACACTCCTCGATGATGTAGCGGCGCAGTTCGTCGCAATAGAGTGGGAGTTCGTCCAACGCGAGCTGTTTGAGGTCGCGGGGCGAATCGATGCGATCGAGATATTTGTAGCCGGAAGTCTCCATTGCAAAAGACAAAGATACGAATAAGCAAGGACAAAACGCAAACTTGGTCATGTTTTGTCGAGCGGGCGTATCTTCGACGAAGCCAAAGATAACGAATTTTTATTAACGCGACAGCATGTTTTGCAGTTCGGGAACACATCTGCGCTCCCGTCATCTGCTTGGATTTCTGCCGAAAAATACCTATCTTCGCACTATCCTAACCATCGACCGACGTATGAAATACCGACGCATTCTGTTGAAGTTGAGCGGCGAATCGCTGCAAGGAGCTCAGAAATACGGACTTTCGCCCGATGTCCTCCAGTCCTATGCCGAACAGATCCGCGATGCGGTGGCCGAGGGCGTGCAGATCGGCATCGTCATCGGCGGCGGCAACATTTTCCGCGGGATGACGGGAGCCAAAAAGGGCTTCGACCGCGTGAAAGGCGACCAGATGGGGATGCTCGCCACCATCATCAACTCGCTGGCGCTGCAGTCGGCGCTGGAAGACAACGGCGTACGAGCCAAAGTACTGACTTCCATCCGCATGGAGCCTATCGGCGAATACTATTCGAAAGCCCTGGCTTTGGAGTATCTGGAACAAGGATATGTGGTCATCATCGGCGGCGGAACGTCGAATCCCTACTTCACGACCGATTCGGCATCGGCGTTGCGGGGCATCGAAATCGAGGCCGACGTGCTGCTGAAAGGCACGCGTGTCGACGGCATCTACACGGCCGACCCCGAAAAAGACCCGACCGCCACGAAATTCGACGAAATTTCGTTCGAGGAAGTCCTCGAACGCCGCCTGAAAGTGATGGATCTGACGGCATTCACGCTCTGCCGCGAAAACCGGCTTCCGATCGTCGTCTTCGACATGGACACGCGCGGCAATCTGGCCAAGGTCTTGTCCGATGAAGCGCCGCACACAGG
>RYWP01000137.1:1284-2903 GCA_003979135.1 Alistipes sp. | reverse complement strand
CGCGATGTCATCGAAATGATGATGGCCGGCGCAACGGCCGTCGAGGTCGGTGCTGCCAATTTAGTGAACCCATATGTTTGCAAAGAGATCGTCGAGGCTCTGCCCGCCGAAATGGAGCGGCTCGGCATCGAACACCTGAGCGACATCATCGGAATCATCGAATAAAAATGAAACAAAGCAATAATACCATGCAAAATGACGTTATCATTGCATGCGATTTCAAATCGGCTGCGGATACATTCCGCTTTCTCGACCTTTTCGCCGACGAACCGCGAAAACCTTTTTTGAAAATCGGGATGGAACTCTATTATGCCGAGGGACCGTCGATCGTCCGCGAAATCAAGCGGCGCGGCCATCGAATTTTCCTCGACCTGAAGCTCCACGACATTCCGAACACCGTGCGTAAGGCGATGGCCGTCTTGTCGGGGTTGGATGTCGATATGTGCAACGTCCATGCGGCCGGTACGGTCGAGATGATGCGGGCGGCCCGCGAGGGGCTGACACGTCCCGACGGGTCGCGGCCGTTGTTGATTGCCGTCACGCAGCTTACCTCGACGAGCGAGGAGCGGATGCAGCGCGAATTGCTCATCGGCGCTTCGATGAACGAGACCATCGTGCAGTATGCCCGCAATACGCGCGAGGCGGGGCTCGACGGCGTGGTTTGTTCGCCCTTGGAGGCGGGTATGGTGCACGAGGCGTGCGGACGGGAGTTTCTGACCGTCACGCCCGGTGTGCGGTTCGCCGACGGCGAGGTGGCCGATCAAGTGCGCGTCACGACACCGGCCCGGGCCCGCGAAATCGGGTCGGATTTCATCGTCGTAGGGCGGCCCATCACGGCGGCCGACGACCCCGTGGCGGCTTATCGCCGTTGCGTGGCTGAGTTTTTGAGACAGGAGTGAGAAACATTCCTTTATGAAAACCGTAAAACTCTTCTATCTTGAAAACTGTCCTTTTTGCCGGCGTGCGTTGGAGGCTGTCGACGCTGCGAAATCTGCCCATCCCGAATTGGCGGCCGTTGCTGTCGAGTGCATCGAGGAATCGAAACAGCCCGATGTCGCGGAACGTTATGATTACTACTACGTGCCGACATTCTATATTGACGGCCGGAAAGTGCACGAGGGCAGCATCGCGCCCGACGAAGTGGAGGCTGTTTTGCGGATGGTGTTGGATTGAGCCGAGCGTCTGTGCGTCGCCCGAACGTCCCGAAAAAATGGAATTGAAATTCGAATAAGAATATGGAGAAATCGATTGCTAAGGATTTGTTGGCTATCGGCGCCGTTTTTCTGCGGCCCGAGGAGCCGTTTACGTGGGCCAGCGGTATCAAGAGCCCGATTTATTGCGATAACCGGTTGACGTTGACCGCCGTAGAGGTACGCAAGCGCGTCGAGGCCGGTTTGGCCGAAATCATCCGTACGAAGTTTCCCGATGCCGAGGTGTTGATGGGTACTTCGACCGCCGGCATCGCTCATGCTGCCATCACTGCCATGTTGCTCGACCTGCCGATGGGCTACGTTCGCTCGGGAAACAAAGACCACGGGCGTCAGAACCGCATCGAGGGTCGGCTTGAAAAGGGTCAGAAGGTGGTCGTCGTCGAGGATTTGATTTCGACCGCCGGTTCG
>RYWP01000137.1:0-1274 GCA_003979135.1 Alistipes sp. | reverse complement strand
AGGGCATCGATCGGATGCGTGAGGCCGGTGTCGTGAATCACAGCCTCTCGAATCTCGATGCGTTGGTCGAGGTGGCTGCCGACGAGGGATACATCCGTCCCGAGGATAAGGCCCGTCTGTTGCAGTTCCGCGACAATCCGTCGGACGAAAGCTGGATGCGGTAAAATTCGAAAAACGACCCATTATGTTGCGTCATCTGATAGATCCCACCGACCTGACGGTCGAGGAAACCGAAGCGATCATCGCGCTGGCCGAGCGGATCATCGCCAATCGCGAGGAGTACCGCGATGTCTGCAAAGGCAAGAAACTGGCCACGTTGTTTTACGAACCCTCGACCCGTACGCGGTTGAGTTTCACCTCGGCCATGTTGGAGTTGGGCGGGCAGGCCATCGGCTTTTCCGATGCCAGTTCGTCGTCCGTGTCGAAGGGCGAGACCGTCGCCGATACCGTGCGGGTCATCCGCTGTTTCGCCGACATCATCGCCATGCGCCATTTCAAGGAGGGGGCGCCGCTCGTCGCTTCGCAGTATGCCGGCATACCGGTCATCAACGCCGGTGACGGCAGCCATGCCCACCCGACGCAGACGCTGACCGACCTGCTGACCATCAAGCGCGAAAAGGGCCGCTTCGACAATCTGACGATCGGTTTTTGCGGCGACCTGAAGTTCGGCCGCACCGTCCATTCGCTTATCAAGGCTCTGTCGCGTTACGCGGGGATTCGTGTCATCTTGATTTCGCCCGAGGAGTTGCGTCTGCCCGACTACATGTTGCAGGAGATGCAGGCCAATTCGCAGTTGACATTCCGCGAGGTCCGCACGATGGAGGAGGTAATGCCCGAACTGGATATCCTCTACATGACGCGCGTGCAGAAGGAGCGTTTCCTCGACGAGGAGGAATTCGACCGCGTGAAAAACAGCTTCGTGCTCGACACCGACAAGCTGAAAACGGCCAAGTCCGACATGATTATTCTTCATCCGTTGCCACGCGTCAACGAAATCGCACGGGCCGTGGACAACGACCTGCGGGCAGCCTACTTCCGGCAGGTCGAGAACGGCAAGTTCGTGCGGATGGCATTGATTCTGACTTTGCTCCGGTGGGCCGACGGAAACAAGCCGTTCGAGCGGACGCCCGTGTTCGGCGAGCCGTATCTTGTCAATGAATTGCGGTGCGCCAACCGGCGGTGCATCTCCGCGACGGAGGATGTCGACCAGCTGTTCCGGCGCGGCGAGGACGGCATCTGCCGATGCGCCTACTGCCTGTCTCTTATACACATCT
>RYWP01000136.1:1298-2950 GCA_003979135.1 Alistipes sp. | reverse complement strand
CCCACCGACTTCCGCCGCCACCTGCACGCCCATCCGGAACTTTCGTTCCGCGAGGAGGCCACCGCCGCATTCATCGCCGAGCAGCTCGCCGCCGCAGGCATCGAATGCCGCCGCATCGCCCGAACAGGCGTGCTGGCCCGCATCGAGGGACGTCTTGCGGAGGAAGTCGAGCGCCCCGCAGCAACTCTTTCAGCGCCCCGTCCCGCCATCGTCCTACGGGCCGACATCGACGCCCTGCCCATTACGGAGCAGACTGGTCTGCCCTACGCCTCGCAACATGAGAGCGTGATGCACGCTTGCGGCCACGACATGCATGCCGCAGTACTTTTCGGCGTATTGCGGCAGCTCGCCGAGACACCCGACTTCGCAGGAACGGTCTTCGGGCTATTCCAGCCGGGCGAGGAATGTAACCCGGGCGGCGCATCGCTCGTACTGGCCGAAAAACCGTTCGAGGACTATGACGTCCTCGCCGTCATCGGCGAACACGTCGAACCGCAGTTGGAGGTCGGCACGCTCGGATTCCGCACCGGAAAATACATGGCCGCAAACGACGAACTGCGCTTCACTCTGCACGGCACGGGCGGCCACGGCGCCCTGCGTGCGCAACTGAAAGACCCTGTGGCAGCCGCGGCGCAACTGATTTCGATGCTGCTCAAACTGAACGACGCGGAGTGCGTACTCTCAATCGGTCGGGTCGAAGCCGCCGGAGCGACGAATGTCGTGCCCGATGAAGTCTATTTAGAGGGCACCCTGCGCACGTTCGACGAGCACCGCCGCGCGGAACTCCACCGCCGCATCACCGAAACAGCCGCGAACCTCGACTGGCAGCACGGCATCCGCACGACGGTCGATATCGACCGCGGATATCCGTGCGTGGTAAACGATGCGGCATTAGTCACGCTCGCCACCGACCTTGCGAAACGAGACGGCCTCCCAATAAAAATGCTTCCGCTGCGTACGACGGCCGAAGATTTCGGCCACTACTGCCAACACTACCCGTCGCTGTTCTACCGCTTGGGCGTAGGCACTGCCGCAGGTCGCACACACACGGCTAACTTTGCCCCCGACGAACGGGCCATCGACGTCGGCATCGCATTCATGCACCGGCTGGCCCGGCAAATTTTGATTGAAAATGAAAAACGAAATGAAAAAACAAAATAAGAGACACGAACGGAACGACCGCGCAAGCATCATCTTGAGCCTGCTCCGCGAAATGCCCAACAATGTATTCTCGCTGAAGCACTTGGCCTCGGCATCGGGCGGCGCGACGAAACAAGGGCGCCGTGAGACGCTCGACATCCTCGGCCGACTTTACGAAGAGGGTATCGTCGAGGAGTGCGCCCGCGAGAAGTTCCGTCTCACGCGCAACCACTTGCCTCACTACGAAGGCATCGCATCGGACAATTCGACCGGTGCACTGTTCATCCGCGTCGAAGGACTGGAGCAGGACATCTTCATCCATCCACGCAATGCGGCCCATGCGCTGGACGGCGACCGTGTAGAGGCGGTCATCCTCCACCGCAACCGCAAGGACAAGCAACCCGAAGGCGAAATCGTGCGCATCGTCGAACGCAACCGACGGCCCTACGTCGGAATCGCCGAGGTCGGGGCGCACCAGATTTTCGTGCGGCCCGATTCGCACAAACTCCACG
>RYWP01000136.1:0-1288 GCA_003979135.1 Alistipes sp. | reverse complement strand
CGTGCGCATCGTCGACTGGACCGAAGGGAGCAATTGCCCCGTGGGCGAACTGGTCGACATCCTCGGGCCCGTGGGCGACAACGACACCGAGATGCACGCCATACTGGCCGAATACGATCTGCCCTACCGCTTCGAACCGGAGGTGGAGGCGGCTGCCGAAGCCATCGACGGCCGCATCACGGAGACGGAAATCGCCGCCCGCCGCGACTTCCGGCAGGTGACGACCTTTACGGTCGATCCGGCCGATGCGAAGGATTTCGACGATGCGCTTTCGGTGCGCCGCATCCGCGACGGCGTATGGGAGATCGGCGTGCACATCGCCGACGTGACCCACTATGTCCGGCCGAACAGCACGATCGACGACGAAGCCGTCGAACGAGGCACGTCGGTCTACTTGGTCGACCGCACCGTGCCGATGCTCCCCGAACGGCTCTCGAACGAACTCTGCTCGCTGCGTCCCAACGAAACGAGCCTCTGTTTTTCGGCAGTCTTTACGATCAACGAAAACCTCGACCTGCTTGACGAATGGTTCGGCCGCACGGCCATCTACTCCAACCGCCGCTTCACCTATGCCGAGGCGCAGCAGATCATCGAGACCGGCCGCGGCGACTATGCCGAGGAAATCGGCACGCTCAACCGGCTGGCGCAGGCTCTGCGCACACAACGGTTCAAGAACGGCGCGATTGCGTTCGCCCGCGAGGAGATGAAATTCCAGCTTGATGAAAGCGGCAAACCCGTAGGGGTCTACTTCAAGGAGCAAAAGGAATCGAACCAGATGATCGAGGAGTTCATGCTGCTAGCCAACCGGCGCGTGGCGGAATTCTGCGGGCGTCCGATGGAGGCCAAAGGTCCGCGCACGAACGACAAGAGCCGCCGCACGACCCGCACGATGGTGTACCGCGTACACGACACCCCCAACGAGGAGAAGCTCGACCGTTTCCGTCAGTTCATCCTGCGTTTCGGACGGGTATTCCGCGCCTCGAAAGGCCGCGCCGTGGCGAAAGAGATGAACAAACTGCTGAAACAGGTCAAGGGCACGGCCGAAGAGAACGCCGTGACGACGATGGCCGTCCGCTCGATGGCCAAAGCCTACTATTCGACCGACAACATCGGCCACTACGGGCTGGCATTCCCCTACTACACGCACTTCACCTCGCCCATCCGGCGCTATCCCGACATGATGGTGCACCGGCTGCTGGCCCGCTACTTGGACGGCGGCAAGTCGGCGGACAAAGAGACGCTCGAAGGGCTTTGCGAACACGCCTCGGAACGCGAGGTGGTAGCGGCC